>CAZUWY010000007.1:0-38317 GCA_964624395.1 uncultured Mageeibacillus sp.
TGAAAATTGAAGTATCTAAGCTCCTCTCGCATCTTGCGTAGCCTATGTTAAGCTCTGCTGCCGGCAAAGCGATATAAATTGGCCGGATAAGGCTCTCTTTATCCTGCGGGCAGACCGGACAAGACGGCATTTGCCCTTGATCACACGGGTAAATGCTGTTATAATTACTATGTTGTATTGTTCTGTTGAGAGCGGGTCCCCGCTCTCAATTTATGTCAGGAGGCATTATGTCCACAAGAACAGCCGAGGAAGAAAGAATCTTCGAGCGTTTGGCGCCCGAAGCCGGATCGCTGGATCTGGAGCTGATTGATGTCAAATTCATTCAGGAGCATAAAAAATTATTCCTTCGGCTGTATGTAGACCGCAAAGGCGGTGTGACCATTGACGAATGTGTGCGCATGAGCGAAATAGCCGATCCGATCATTGATGGGGAGCTGGGGATTAAAAAACATGATTATTTCGAAGTGTCCTCTCCCGGTCTGGATCGCCCTCTGACAGAGATTGCCGATTTTATCCGCTATGCCGGCAGCGAGGTTAAAGTCAAATTAAGGGAAGCTGTGGCAGGCAGTTATGTGCTTGCTGGCAAACTTTTAACAGGTGATCTAAAAAAGATCGAGCTCGAGCATGAAGGCGAGATCATTGAACTTTCGCAGGACATTATTAAAGAGATAAAAAGAGATGTGGTATTTAAATAATGAAGATGGCTGCTGCAGGCGGCTAAAGGAGCTAGCATGAATCCAGAATTGATTGAAGCACTAAAACAGCTGGAGAAGGAAAGAGGACTTGATCTTGAGATCATCTTTCATTCTATTGAAGAGGCTTTGGTGTCAGCTTATAAAAGAGAGTTTGACATCAGATCGGGAGACCGCAGAGAAGATGTGGAAGAAGACGATACTGATGAGATAACTGCAAATATTGATCGTGAAACCGGCGAAATGCGGGTTTACCAGACTATGACCATTGTCAGCGAGGTCACCGATCCCCATAGCCAGCTTTCTTTGGTCGATGCCAAAGCCTTGTCTGATGAACTGGAACTAGGTGATCAACTGGTGCGTGAGGTTGATCCGGCGGATTTCGGCCGTCTGGCTGCCCAGACCGCTAAAAGTGTTATCAACCAGCGCCTGGCCCAGGCGGAGAAGGAAAGAATCCACAATGAATTCTCCGGCAGAGTCGGTGAGATTTCCGCCGGTGTAGTGCAAAGAAAAGATCGGCGCGAGGTCACAGTGGATATCGGCAGGGCAGAGGCAGTGCTGCCAAATAATGAGCAGTCCCGTCTTGACGGCTATAACTTCAATCAGAGAATGAAGTTTTATATTATGAAGGTGGATGAGCGAAGAAACAGACCGGTTATCGTTATCTCCCGCAGCCATCCGAATCTGGTCAGAAGACTGTTTGAACAGGAGATTCCGGAAATATCCACCGGTGTGGTGGAGATTGTCAACATTTCCCGCGAAGCCGGCTCGCGCACCAAGGTGTCAGTTGCCAGCTCTGATCCCAATGTTGATTCGGTTGGCGCCTGTGTAGGGCAAAGAGGACTTAGAGTCCAGGCGATCATTGACGAATTGAACGGCGAGAAAATTGATATTATTGAATGGGATCCAGATCCCGTTGTCTATATCAGCAATGCTTTGAGTCCGGCCAAAGTGATCAGGGTGGAAATTCATGAAGATGATCAGTCCGCCATTGTGGTTGTACCTGATCATCAGCTTTCACTGGCCATCGGCCGGGAGGGGCAAAATGCCAGACTTGCGGCCAGACTGACCGGCTGGAAGATAGACATTAAGAGCGAAGGCCAGTATCGCGAGATGATAGAAAGTGAGATCCTGAGTCGCTTTGACCAGGCTCTGGCTGACGATGATGACCAGGCTCTGGCTGACGATGATGACCAGGATTTTGACGAGGAAGATCTGGATTTTACTGACGAAGAAGATCTTTCTGCTGCTGAAGAAGAGCTAAGTCTTGCTGACGGGGAAGATTTTGAGGTTTCAGACTCTGATTAATAGGTCTAGTGAGTTAGAAGCAGATCCCAGAGAGCCGGTGAGAATGTGCCTGGCCTGCCGCAGGCGAACTGGCAAAAAGAATTTGCTCCGCCTGGTAAAGTCTCCTGCCGGCAGACTGATCTTCGATCAGGAAGGCAAGGAGCAAGCCAGAGGATACTATCTTTGCCGAAATGAGGAATGCTTAAGCAAATTTACCGGCAACAGAAAGGAACGTCTGAAACTGGAAGAGGGAATTTTCGAGCAATTGGTATCTTATTTGCTTGCAGATAAATAGTGATTTAGGCATCATAATGAGAAGAGAAACGAAAATTGAGGAAATTAAAAATATCTTGGGTCTGGCAAAAAAAGCCAATCTTCTGGCTTTAGGTCAAGACAAAACCATCAAAGCAGCCTTAGATCGGAAAGCCTCAATCATAATCTTATCTGCTGATGCTGGTGGAGCTGCTGAGCGAAAGATCAGGGGTAAAGCCGCCACTGCATTAATACCTGTCCTGACTGTGGCAACCAGATCACAATTGGGTCAGGCGGTAGGCCTCGACTCCTGCAGTGCGATAGCTGTGCTGGATGAAGGTTTTGCCCGTTTAATTATTAATAAAGACGATAGCGATCAATTGGAGGATTAAGTCTATATATGTCAAAAAGAAAAGAAGCAGATTCAGGCCTTAGAGCAGGTTTCATATCTGAAGACGAAGCTTTGCGCCAGCTGAAAAGTGAAGCAGATCCGTTCGAGGATGAACAAGGTATTCCTGAGGAAATTCAGGAGCCTTTATTGCCTGTGCCCGAAACAGTTAAGAAGAAAACCGATCCTCAAGATGAAGGCCCCACCATAGAGATGAAAGGCATCTCCGGCAAGAGCATTACCTCAGTGATCAAAGTCGTTAAAAAAGCCTCCAAACCGGCCAAAAAAGAAAAGCAGGAGGAGGTCGAGCCGGCTGCTGATGAAAAGGCTAAAGTAGCAGCAGCTGGCAAAGAAATCCCGGCTAAAGATAAGGCAGATAAGAAAAAAGCCGTTAAGGATACGGCAGATATCGCCCAAACTGAAGTTGCGTTAAAAGATAAGGGCAAGACTTTCAGGCAGGATATCGCGGTCAAAGGCAAAGGCAAGGAGGCCGAGCAGGAGGTCTTAAAGCAGGTCAAGTCTGAAGAAGACAAGGCCGAAAAAGCTGCTAAAGCTCCTAAAACTGCTGCCGCTGCCAAGAGCGAAGATAAAAGGGCAAGGGCAGAGGTCAAAGAAAAAGCAGTTAAAAAACCTGCAGCCAGCACGCTTGAGCCGGAGAAGAAAGATGAAGTTAGAAGAGATCTGGGGGCCCAGCCCACCAAGGTTGCAGCTGCACCCTTCAGACCTCAAAGCGGCAGCTATGTCGGCAGCGGTGCCGACGCCCCTGCCGTCAGTAGAAGAGATAGTGTCCAGCGGCAAAGAGGGGAGAGAAAACCCAGAGAAGATAAGGCGCAGACAGCTGCCAGACCGGCTAGAACTTCGCCGGGCAGAGGCCGCAGCTTTGACCGTCCCGCCGGCACTTATACGGATAAGGACAGGGAAGAGGCACCCCGCCAGACCCGTTCACCCAGGCAGCCTGTCAAACAGCAGCCTGCGGTTGTTGAAGATGGGAAATCTGCTACCCGCAGCCAGTATGTGCAGCGCAGCCAGCAGAAGTCCCGTCATGATCATCACCGCCGCGATCAGGTCCAAAGGGATAGGGAGGAAGTTTTTGCCACCCGCATGAGAAAGCGCGGGGCGCAAAAGCAGCCCTCGACTGCTGAACAAAAGCAGGCGCAGATACTGACCAATGTTAAACTGCCCGACAGCCTAACGGTTAAAGAATTGGCCGAGGCGCTGAAAAAGACGACTGCGGATATTATTATGAAGCTGATGGGCTACGGTGTGATGGCCACAGTTAATCAGGAGATAGATTTTGATACCGCAGAAATAATTGCCAACGAGTTTCAGATTAAAGCAGAAAAACTGATCGAGGTCTCTGCTGAAGAGATTCTCTTTGATGATTCTTTAGACAAAGAGGAGGATCTCCTTCCCCGTCCGCCGGTTGTTGTTGTCATGGGGCATGTTGACCATGGTAAAACCTCAATCCTGGACTATATCCGGGAAGCATCAGTGGCCAGTGGTGAAGCTGGCGGGATCACGCAGAAGATCGGCGCCTATACGGTTGTTGTTGAAGGTCAGCAGATCACATTTATCGATACGCCCGGACATGAGGCTTTTACCACCATGCGAGCTCGCGGAGCGCAGGTCACAGACCTGGCTGTGCTGGTTGTCGCTGCTGATGACGGGGTTATGCCGCAGACTGTTGAGGCCATCCATCATGCCCGCGCCGCCGGCACTGAAATTTTAGTGGCCATCAACAAAATAGATAAACCCAATATAAATATTGACCGCGTACTGACGGAGCTGGCCCAGCATGATCTGATCAGCTCCGAATGGGGCGGTTCCACTACCATAGTGCAGGTTTCAGCCAAGACCGGTGAAAATATGGCCGAGCTTTTGTCGATGATCTTGCTCACAGCTGAAATGCTGGAGCTCAAAGCCAATCCCAACAGGCAGGCTAAAGGCACTGTGATCGAGGCCAAGCTGGACAGGGCCCGCGGCGTGGTGGCCACTTTGCTGGTGCAAAGGGGTACGCTGAGTGTTGGCGATACAATTGTGGTCGGCTCTCAGATTGGCCATGTCCGTGCCATGCACAATGACAAGGGCAAGGTGATCAAATCTGCCGGTCCGTCAACTCCTGTTGAAGTGATGGGGCTCTCTGAGGTTCCCGAAGGCGGAGATGTCTTCTATGAGGTAGACAATGACCGCACTGCCCGCGCTCTGGTGGATAGAAGAAGAGAGCAGGAGCGAGAGATTTCGCTGAGAACTTCTTCGAGAATGTCTTTGGAAAATCTTTATGCTCAGATGGGTACGGGTGAGGTCAAGGATTTGAACATTATTGTCAAAGCTGATCTCAAAGGCTCGGTTGAAGCATTGACTTCCTCATTGGAAAAACTTTCCAACGAGGAAATCCAAGTCAAAGTTATCCATGGTGCTGTCGGTGCCATTACGGAAACAGATATCCGCCTGGCTGAGGTGTCTGATGCAATAGTGATAGGCTTTAGTGTCAGGCCAGCTGCCAATGTTCCCGATCTGGCGGAAGAGGCGGGCGTGGATATTCGCCTTTACCGTGTCATCTACCATGCGATCGAGGATATTGAAAAGGCGATGAAGGGCATGCTTGATCCGGAGTTCAAGGAGGTTGTCCTTGGACATGCCGATGTGCGTGATGTCTTTAAGATCAGTGGCGTGGGCTCGATTGCCGGTTGCTATGTAACTGACGGCAAGATTTTGAGAAACAGTGAAATCCGGGTTGTCAGAGACGGAATTGTCATCCACGAGGGCAGCCTTGATTCGCTGCGCCGCTTTAAGGATGATGTCAGAGAAGTTGCCAGTGGCTTTGAATGCGGCATCGGTATTTATCGCTTTAACGATATCAAGGTGGGCGACCAGCTGGAGAGCTTTGAAATACAAGAAATCAAAAGGAACTAAAGATAGTACTTGTTAATAAAAATATTTGGTGCAGATTATTATCTGAAGAAGATATTAAATAGATATTGATGAAATTACAGGAGATATTTTATGGCAGAAAGAAATGTTCGTGTTGCCGGTGAAATCAAGAAAATTTTGTCTGAACTGATACGCGATCTCAAAGACCCCCGCGTACCAGACATGCTTTCTATCACAGATGTTGAAGTTACCAGAGATCTTGCTCATGCCAATGTCTATTACAGCATTTACGGCAGTGAGGAAGAAAAGGCAAACGGTAAAGCTGCTTTAGAGGGATCGCTTGGTTTTTTGCGCAGAGAACTCGGTGGCAAAATGCGGCTGAGGAAAGTGCCGGAACTGCATTTGAAAGCAGATGATTCTATCGAGCGTGGCTTTGCCATGGATGCGTTAATTGATAAAGTCATCGCCGAGGATGAAAAGAACCGTGCCGGGCAAGCTGAGGATCTGGATATTTTTGATCAGGATCTTTGCGCTGAAGATTTTGACGCAGCCGACGGTTTTACTGACCTTGATTCTTGCGATGACGAATGAATTGTTCAAAGATTTCTTAAGTCAGGAAGGCTAAGATGCAAGCTCGCCTAAAAGCTATTGCCAACAAGATACTGTCTCTGCGGGGTGAAGACAAAACTGTCTTTATTTTTCCTCATATTGGGGTAGATGGTGACGCACTGGGGTCGGGTCTAAGTCTGGCGGTTGCCTTTAAAGCTTTGAATATTCGGGTGCAGCTGCTGCTTGATGAAGAGCCGATGGCCAGACTGGCCTTTCTCCCTCGCCTGGAGCTGGCAGTAAAATATTCGCCTGAGGATCTGCCCTTGTATGACGGTCAGATCTCAGTCGCTATTGCCGTGGATTGTCATCAATCCAGCCGCATGGGGATGAGAGCTGAACTCTTTGATCAGGCCGAGGTCAAAATTATAATTGACCATCATATTGTCGAAGGAGATCATGGCAGCCTTTCTTTGATCAAGACCCAGGCCTCGTCCAGCTCTGAACTTTGCTTTGACCTGATCGAAATGCTGGAAGATTTGACAGGTGAAAAGCTTTTCAATCAGGATATTGCCAATTACCTGGCGGTCGGAATTATTACAGATACCGGCCGCTTCAGCTTTCCTAGTACAACAGCCCGCTGTTTTGAACAGATGGGCTATTTAATGCAGTTTCAGCCGGATTTAAATCAGATAAACAATGAACTTTATGAACGCTTCACTTTGGCTCAGGCACTGATCAAAGGTGAGGTTTTAAGCAGGGCCAGGTACAGCCAGGACGGCAGGATTATTGCCTCTTCTGTTTCACGCGAGCTCTTGCACAAGACAGGGGCTGATGATTCCGATCTGGAGACTCTTCCTTCAGAGCTGCGCATGATCGACGGGGTTGATGTCGCCTTTCTTTTACGTGAAACAGGAAATCCAGGTGAAGTCAGGATCAATATCCGCTCAAATAGCTGCTTTGACGCCGCAGCTTATGCGATGAAATTTGCGGGCGGCGGACATCTGCGGGCGGCGGGAATGACTTTGTATAATTTCAGCCTTGGCCAGGCTGAAGAAATGGTTTTGGCTGAAGCAGAAGAATTACTCAATTCCTGCCAGTTTGGAACGGCTGATGGTAAAGACGGCATTTGACAGTGGTATCTTGCTTGTAAACAAGCCCAAAGATTTGTCCTCCTTTGCTGTTGTCAAATGGGCAAGAAAACTACTGGGGCTAAAAAAAGTCGGTCATCTGGGCACATTGGACCCTTTTGCCACTGGTGTCTTACCCCTGGTTTTTGGCAGGGCCACCAGACTGTCCAGATATCTTTTAGAAGAGGATAAGAAATACCAGCTCAAGCTGGTTTTGGGAACTGCTACAGATACGATGGACAGTGAGGGGCAGATCACTGTGTCAGCGCCACTGACGAAAGAGCAGATTGATCTGCTGCTGGCAGAGGACCAAAAGCTAATCCGCACTGCAGTGCAGCAGTTAACCGGCGTTCGCCAGCAAAAACCACCCCCCTTTTCAGCTGTAAAAATTAAAGGCAGGCCAATGTATCTTTATGCCAGAGCAGGAGAGATGATTGAGGCCAAGGCACGCAAAATAGAGATCTATGAGGCTAAATATCTGGGGGCTGAGCTGGATTATCCGGACCTGGTTCAAGGCTCAAGCAGCCTGGCTCTCGATATATTTATCCATTGCAGCAAGGGCAGCTATATGAGAGTTCTGGCAGATGAGCTGGGACGCACTTTAGGCAGCTTTGCCTATGCTGCTGAGCTAAAACGCCTTCAGGTAGGAGCCTTTGAGCTGGAGCAGACAATTGATCTGGCTGAGGCGGAAAGATTTTTTTTGGCCGACTGTGAAAAAGACAGCCTCAAATGGCGGGAGCTGCTGCTTGATTTAGGCTTTATTTTAAGCCCAGCCCAGGCGGTTACTGGCTATCTTTCTGTGGAACTTGATTTTGAGCAGGCCCTAAAGATTGCCGCCGGCCAGGCAATTAACATCAGTGAACTGGCAGGGCCAGTTCAAAAGGGCAAAGACAAGGCAAAAGAAAAAGATCTTTGTCCGGATTATGCTGATCCAATCGCTCTTTTTTACCAGGGCAATCTGCTTGCCATGGCGACAGTTTTTGCCGGAGGGCAGCTTAAAGCTCAAACTGTTTTTTATGACCGGGCCGAACTGATTAACTGAGGATAAAAGGGGTTAACTGTTTAAAATGAAAGTTTATCGGGAGTTAGATGATAAAATTTTTTCCGGCAGGCGCGGGGTTGCCCTCGGTACCTTTGACGGCATTCATCTCGGGCATCAAAGCATTATTCATGAACTGACGAGTGAAGCACGTGAATCCGGCAATATTCCTGCTGTTTTTACCTTTGCAGACCATCCTGACTTAGTTTTTGGCAGAGGTAAAGATTTTCAGGGCTTGATTATGTCTCCGGAAGAAAAATTGAGTCTTTTGTCCGATCTGGGAGTGCAAGAAGTCTTTTTACTGCCCTTTGCACCTGCGATTTATGAGCTTTCGGCGGAACAGTTCTTGCAAAAATGCCTGCAGGAAAAATTGAAGGCCCGCTTTGTTGTGTTAGGGGAGGATGCAAGGTTTGGCCAAGGGCGCAAGGGGGATGTTAAATTTCTTCAAGCCTGGGGCCAAAAGAATGAGATTGCCATCTCCGTTATTAAAGATGTGCATATTGCCGGCATAAAAGTATCCAGCACAGCGATCAGAAATTTCTTGTCTGCCGGTCAGATGGAGGAGGCCAGCTTGCTTTTGGGGCGCAATTTTTCTTTACGGCTCAAAGATAGCAAAGCTGCTCCTGAAAAAAATGTCCAGCTTGAATTTATCTCCATGCTAGATGATAAAGCCTTGGCTGCCGGCAAGAAAGAAGAAAATGACTCCTGGCTGGAATTTTCTTATCCGGAGGCGATCGTTCCTGTTAAAACGGGCAGATATAAAGCTTTGATCCGTTTTGATTTAGCTGAAAATTCGGTGCCTGCAGAGCTGGAAATAAAGCGCTTGGGGCAAGAACTGCTTATTAGAGTCCTAAGTGTTTGAGAGCTTTGTTTTTGTTTAGAAACAGCAGCGGCTTTTGCCAATATGTTAGAATGTGTTTTTAATGGAAGGAGACAGCAGAAATGGCTGACTTTTTAGTAGATTTTCCGGGGCTGGGGATCTTTGATCTGCCTATCAACCGCACCATGATAGAGTTTAATCTCTTTGGCAGGGATTTTAGCATCTACTGGTATGGTGTGCTGATCGCCTTTGCCTTTTTTCTTTGTATTTTTCTCAGTATGAGAGCAGCGCCCAAATTTGGTTTGGAGGGGGATTCGATTGCCGATTATTATCTTTTGATCATCCCCCTGGCTATGCTGGGCTCCAGACTGTACTATGTTGCCTTTGAATGGGATTCCTACCGGGGCAATATCGGCAAAATATTTGATCTTAGAACCGGCGGACTGGCCTTTTATGGCGGAGTAATAGGCGGCGTGCTGGCTGTGATTATCATGGCTGCAATCAAGAAGCAAAGACTGAGCCGCATCGCAGACTTTCTGGCTGTTTACCTGCCGCTGGGTCAGGCCATCGGCCGCTGGGGCAATTTTTTCAATCAGGAGGCTTTCGGGGTTAACACCAATCTGCCCTGGGGCATGTACAGTAACGGCACCCGTGATTATCTGGCCTCTTTGACTGTCAATGAGCAAAGTATGCTGCCTGCCATTGACCCGTCTAAGCCCGTCCATCCCACCTTCCTTTATGAATTTGTTGCCAATATGCTGATCTTCTTTATTTTGCTGCAGGTGAGAAAGCGCTCCAAGCGCCCTTTCACAACCCTTGCCAGCTATCTCTTTATGTACGGCTTGGTCCGCTTCCTGGTTGAGGGGCTGCGCACTGATCCACTTTATATTGGCACTACCGATCTGAGAGTATCTCAGCTTTTATCCGCTCTGATGATTGTTTTTGCTCTGATTATTCTGGTAGCTTCCAGCCTGATCAAGCAGCGGCATCCGGATAAAATTGTCACTGTGGCCCTTGCAGACCAGCCTACGGCTGAGGCAGCCACAGATGAACTTGCCGCTGAAGAGCCAAAAGAGGCTGCTGCAGAGGAGCTGGATGAAGATAAAGCTTTTCCTGAGCAGAAAGTAAAAGCTGTAGCCGATCTAACCACAAGTGAAGAAGCTGCAGCCGATCAAAGCACAGGTGAAGAAGCTGAAGCAAAAAATGAAGACAGGCCAAGTGAGGAAAAACTTGCGACTGAAGAAGAGAGTAGTGTGGCAGATAACTTGGCCAAAGAAGATCCTTTAGCTGGCGGGGAAGAGCCAAGCGGTGAAGTTGATTTAATTGAGTCTGAGCTTGAGGCCAGCGAATGAAATGGCCTGGGCATATTTAAGCAAATGCCCTAGCATGTTTTATATGAGGAATTATTAGTTAAATGTATTCTAAAAGCAGAGATGAGAATAATTACGCCATAAAACAATCTGGCGCTGGTTTTTCGCGCTCTGCCAGCTTTTTTTCCGCCATGGACTATTGGATTTTGGTCCCTGTGCTGATTATGGTCGTTATCGGCCTTTATGTGCTCTACAATGTCACTTATGACGGGGTCGGCACGAATTTAACCTATCCGCAGGGTTTTTACCGGCAGCTGGGCACTGTCCTTTTAGGCCTGGCTCTGGCCATGGCCATTTGCCTGATGGAGCTTCCGACTTTAAGACTTTTCGGCATGGGCATTTACCTGCTCTCTATTCTTTTACTGATCTATGTCAAAGTTGACGGCTATTCACTCAAGGCCATTACCGGTGCCGACAGCTGGATCAACCTGCCTTATTTTGGTTCCTTCCAGCCCTCTGAGCTGGCCAAAATCGGTATTGCTGTGCTCTTTGGCAATACTTTGGCAGAGATGAAGGAGGGGAGGAAGAATTATCTGGAGGGTAGCGGCCGACTTGCCCTGATTGCCGGACTGCCGCTTCTTTTGATTTTGACCGAGCCTGATTTCGGCACGGCCATGACTATTCTTTTCATGCTCAGCATCATGATTTTTGTCTGGGGCATTAGATGGCGCTATATTTTGATCCTCCTGGGTTCGACGATTGTAGCCCTGCCCCTTATCTGGAACTATGCCTTGTCCAGCGTCGGGCAAAACCGGATTTTGACCTTTTTATTCCCGGGCCATGACAAGCGCGCAAGCTACCACATCTCTCAGTCACTCGCGGCTGTGTCCTCGGGAGGGATTACCGGCAGTTCAGGCAGTCCGGTCAATGTGCCCGTCAAAGCCTCGGACTTTATCTTTGCTGCCTTAGCCGAGTATATGGGCCTGATCGGGGTGATGGCTTTGATCACGGCTGTGGTTATCTTTATTACGCGCAGCCTGACAGTGTCATTTGGCGCGGCCAAGGAGGATCCCGCCCAGGGCTATATCATGACGGGCCTTATTTCCATCATGGCCATACATTATATTGAGAATATGGGTATGACCGTGGGTTTGATGCCGATCACAGGCATTCCTCTGCCTTTTGTCAGCCATGGCGGCTCAGCCATGGTCTCAAATTTCATCTCCCTGGGCATAATTCTCAACATTTCCATGAATCAGCGCCTGATGGCCCTGCAGACAGGCTACTAAACGGTCTTTTTAAGCTGCTTTTGTAAAATTAAATAATATTTTTCCGTCGCTGCCAGATTGGCAGCTTTTTTTGTGCAGAAATCTAATTTTTTGTCTGATTAACTTTGAAATAAATATTCGATTTTGTTTGCTTTTTAGCTCAACAGAGGTTAGAATGGTCAGAAAGGTGGAGTAAAGTGTCGTATATGTTAAGTAATGTGGAGGAATAGCATCATTTCCTGCACGATTAACAAAAAACGGGGGGAATCTTGTGGCCAGGTACACTCATGTAATCGATAAGAAGGGAAGAGTAATCGTACCTGCCCGCCTGCGCGAAAATCTGACGGGGACTCTTCATGTGACCGGCAATCTGGATAAAGGTTATTTAACCTTGTACACAGATGAACAGTTTAAATTTGTCCGCTCACAGCTATTACAGCTCTCCAGCACCGATCCCGATGTGAGAAGATTCCAGCGTTTTATTATTGGCGAGGCTGTCAGCTGCGAGGTGGACAGCCAGGGACGAATTTCCGTCAGCTCCAATCTATGGGACTTGATCAGTGTTGGTCCGGGTGATGAGATCTCCTTTATTGACATGATAGATAAAGTGGAGATTTGCTCAGAGGCTTTCTACCAAGAACAAAAAGCCCATGAAGATCCGATTGCCGGGCTTGATCTGAGTAAGTTCGATGTCAAGGGACTATGATTATGCCCATATTCCCGTGCTCGCAAAAGAGAGCATTGCTGCACTTGCAATTGATCCGGCAGGCATATATGTAGATGCGACAGCAGGCGGAGGTGGTCACAGTTCTCTCATCCTAGCTCGCTTAGGAGAAAAAGGGCGTCTTATAGCCCTCGATCGTGATCCTCAGGCCTGTGCAGCCAGTAAAATACATCTCGAGCAGGTATCCTCCCCGGCCAAATGGGAAGTGATTCAGGCAAGGTTTTCTGCTCTTAAGGACCTGCTCGCCGCTAGAGATATCGGCAAAATCGACGGTTTTCTGGCAGATCTGGGTGTATCTTCAGCCCAGCTGGATCAGCCGGACAGGGGTTTTTCCTACCACAGTGACGGACCTCTAGATATGCGAATGGACAGCAAGGCAGATCTGACAGCAGCAAAATGGCTGGAAGATGTGACCTTAACAGAGTTAAAAAGAGTTTTATCTCAATATGGCGAAGAGAGATACGCCGGCAGAATTGCCCAGGCAATAATTAGAGCCAGAGAGAGAGGGGAAATAAATACCACTGCCGAGCTGTCAGTCACTATAACGGCCGCCATGCCCGCCTCCTCCAGGAGGGAAAAGAAGCATCCGGCCAGAAGAAGCTTTCAGGCCATTCGTATGGCAGTCAATGAGGAACTGGGAGAATTGGAGCTTCTCCTCCAGCAATTGCCCGAAATTATGGCAGCAGGCGGCAGGATTGCCATAATCAGCTTTCATTCACTGGAAGACCGCCTGGTTAAAGATTATTTTCGCAGATGGGAGAAACCCTGCAGATGCCCCAAGGATCTACCCATCTGTGCCTGTGGTGAACAATCGCTGGGCAAAGTGGTCAAACTAAAAAGAGATATTGCTGCTGAGGAAGAAATAAGTAAAAACATACGTTCACGCAGTGCACGTTTACGGGTTTTTGAGAGGGGATATGATGATGAATAATCACGAAAGAGGTAATCTGGCTTTACAGATGGAGGCAGCTCCGGATTATTACCCCTATAGCTCTCCGGCTCCCTGGCCCTACCCGGATTATGAAGCCGAAAGGAAAAAGCGCGAGCAAAGGCTCAAGCGGCTTCAGTATGAAAGCAGTGTTTATTCGCAGTATAAGCAAGGGACTAGGGCTAGAAGCAGATATCTGAGCAGCCTGATCATTGTGATTGTGACAGCAGCCGTTGTCTTAGGCTTTTCCGTCTGGCGCTATGCCAAGATCGTCGAACTTAATTTTAGCAACGTGAGAATAACCAGGCAGATTAAAGAACTGCAAAAGGAAAATTCGCTTTTGCAAAATGCCATTGCCAGCAAAATGTGCCTGGAGGATATCAGGAAAAGTGCACATGAAGAAATCGGACTGCAGGAGGCAAACAGCGGGCAGATTATCCAGATAGACTTTAGCGCCAGTGACAAGGTGATCTTTATTGCCGGCTCGGCTCATAACGAGAAAAACATTGAATTTGCCATCCATACCGTGGAGGATTGGGTTTCTAGGCAGCAAAGTCAACCCTAGGAGCATTTGTCCATGAGTTATAAAGATTCATCAAGACAAAATGTCAACAGGAAGTCACGACCTGATAACAATATCAGGTTATCCGGTAAGATTTCAGCTGTGCAGGCAAAAAAAGCAAGCTCATCCGCCAAGCAAGACAAGCCGAAGAAGAAGGCGCCGGGCGGTATCAGAGCAATTAGAATCATGACGGCGGCCTCAATTATTGCTGCCAGCATGGTGCTGGGCAGTCTTTATAAAATCCAGATTCTAGATCATGACAGCTTTGTATCTGCTGGTGCGAGCCAGCAATATATCATGCAGGAGATTTTGCCGAAAAGAGGGGAGATCTTTGACAATAACGGTATTTTGCTGGCTTCATCGAGTATCAAATACAGTATCGGCATCACCCCTGAACATGTGAGATCACTCTCCCGCAAGGTTACATCTGAAGAGATTGCCGAATATGTTGCCCTGACTTTGGATCTGCCTTTAGAAAAGATCAGCTCTTATCTTGAGCAAAAGGACAAAAGCTATATTCAGCTGGTAAAATCCGTGCCCGAGGAAATTGCCGAAAGCCTAAGAAACTGGCTCTCTAACAATAGAGTCGGCGGCTTTACTTTTGATCAAAAGGCTGAACGCCTTTATACCAACGGAGATTTGGCCGGCCAAGTTATAGGTTTTAGCCGCTTTGAAAACAAGAAATTATACGGAGTGCTCGGCCTGGAATCATATTATGACGAGACTTTAAGCGGCAAAGCAGGCTACAGTTATGCCCGCAGGGATAATTATCGCAATCATGGCACTGTGCCTTTTTCCATTCCCACTGATCAGGCCGCGGTTAACGGTTCTGATCTCTACTTGCATCTCGATCTAAAAATGCAGGAAGCCTTGCAGCATGAACTGGAGCAGCTGGCGGGCCTTTCCGGTCTGAGCAGCGGGGTCAGCGGAATTATTATGGATGTGAACAGCGGAGCGATACTGGCCATGGGCCAGATTCCCACTATGCAAAGTCTTAATCCCACCGCTATACCGGGGGGAATAGATAAAAAATCCTGGAATTCCGATCTGAACAAGGCCATAACTCAGCTAAGTTCTGGAGTCTGGCGCAATACCAATGTCTCCGATGTCTTTGAACCTGGCTCGACGATGAAAGGTATTACTGCCGCCATTGCCCTGGAGGAGGATGCTGTCGAGGAAGACAGCGAGTTTCTTGATGATCCAATCGATGTCATGAGTCACACAATTTATTGTGTTCATCGAGAGGGGCATGGTCTGGAGACTGTAAAAGATGCTTTTGTCAATTCCTGCAATCCGGTCTTTGTGCAGATAGGTCAGAGGATTGATCTCAGCTTATTTTATGACTATATTGCCGCTTTTGGCCTGATGGAGAAAACCGGCATTGATTTGCCCGCAGAAAGCAATAGTATTTTTCACAAGCAGCCCAGCATATTGGATTTTGCCAATCTCACTTTCGGCGAATCTGTGGCAGTCACACCTGTACACATGGCTAGGGCCTATGCTGCTCTTGTCAACGGCGGTTACCTGATCAATCCCTCACTGGTCAAAGAATTTGTCAATGCCGACGGGGTGGTTGAAAATCCCAATGAGGATAAAGCTGTTCAGATTCTATCCGGCAAAACCTCCGCTAGAATCAAAGAGCTCTTGAAAGCTTCCGGAAATGAGAAGCTTAAATGGACTTTTTCCTGCGCAGGCTATGATGTGCTGGGTAAGACCGGTACATCAACGGATGAGATCGACAAGCAAAATACCTATTCTTTCATTGCCATTGGCCCTGAAGATCAATCAGATCTCCTATGTATGCTGGTGGTCAGAAAACCTGTAACGGAATTTTCCGGCAGTGCGGTTGTGGCCAGGCATACCAAGCGTTTATTAGGCAAGGCCATGGATATTAGGGGTTATGAGCGCAGCCTTGATAGCAATTCTGCCTTGCTGTTGAGCAAAAATGTTGAACTGCCAGATATTTCCCAGTTGACTTTCAGTGAAGCTGCTTATGCTCTGGCGGAGCTGGATCTCTTTGCTTTCAGAGCTGATGCAGATATTCATTATGACGATTATGTCAGTTACCTGGGCCTTAAGCCCAACAGCAGCGTGGCTGTGGGATCTACAATCTGGCTTAAAAGCGAGGCCTCTGAGCAGGAGATGGTTCATGTACCGGATTTTTCAGGCCTGGACTATCACAGCTGCATCTGGCTGGCAGAAAAATCTGGTGTAGTTTTAAGAGTGCACGGTCAGGTGGGCAATGCCAGCGTTACAGCGCAAAAACCTCAGCCGACCAGACTGGGTACAAATAATGAAGATGCTGACGCAATTGGCGCTCCGGCTCTTCAGTCTGAAGAAATAGAGAATTACGAGGGACAGGTGGGCAAGGGTTCGATCGTGGAAATCTGGTTTGGCGAACCCTGATTATTGGCAAAAACCAGATTCTTAATTGTAGTATGATTAGTTGTCAGAAAAAAATGTAATTGAGGCTTTTAATGAAACGTTTTCTTCCCAATCAGCTGCAGACCTGGACAGGCGGCCGGCTTTTGAGAAATAAAAAAACACTGGCAGACAATGAAGTGTTTTATTCTGGTATTTCTACAGATACCAGAACAATCAGGCAAGGTGAGGCTTTCTTGGCCCTTAAGGGCGAGAATTTTGATGGCCATAATTTTATCGAGACTGCTATAGCAAAAGGTGCAGCGATGCTGATTGTGGAAGAAAAGGCTGCAAAAACAGTTGAGATAATGGCCAAAGCAGAAGAACTTGAGCTGCCTGATTTATTATTGGTGGCAGATACTCTTAAGGCCTATATGGCTATTGCTGCCGGCTACAGGCAGACTTTGGAAGCTTGTATTATTGGAGTTACAGGCTCTGTAGGCAAGACGACCACCCGGCAGATGATCCACCAGCTGATTAAAGCGCAAATTCATGCCCACCAGTCGGAGGCAAATCTCAATAATCAGATCGGCATCTCCTCCACCTTACTCGGCACAAATGCCGATGTTTCGGTTCTGGCCTTGGAGATTGCCATTGACCGCATCGGCGAAATGATTGAATTATCTGCCCTGACCAGGCCGGATATTGCCGTCATTACTGGTATTGGCTACAGCCATGCCGAGTACCTGGGCTCTCCCGAGTCGATCCTGAAAGAAAAGCTGGATCTGCTGGAATTCCTGCGAGAAAATGGCCTGGCAGTCATCAACGGCAATGATAAAAGACTTAGAGACTGGGCTTTTTCTGGCAGGAAGAAAAGTAAATATGCCCTCTGGTTTGTAGCCAGTGAAGATAATAAATCTTTGCTGGAAAGCAAGGGCTTCCCGGTTTTTTACTTCAAAGAGCTTGAACTTTCCAAAAGCTGCACCAGCTTTCGGGTCGCCTGCAGTTTTGTGCCCGGAGAAGAATGGCTGATTGAACTGCCCTTTGCCGCACCGCATCTGGTTGAGGCGGTTTTGTTTGCTCTAGCCTCTGCCTTTTTCCTCGGCCTGGATATGCGGGCTGCCGCTAAAGATGCCACTGGTTTTTCCAATACCGGCTCAAGACAGAAAATATTAAATTTAGATCAAAATGTCTGCTTGCTCGATGATTCTTATAATTCATCTCCCGAAGCGATGCAAAGCGGACTTACCACATTATCTTTTCTGGCCGAGCCCAAGAAGCGCATTGGCATTTTCGGTGCCATCCGCGAGCTGGGACAATATGCAAGAGAGGTTCATCTGGAAATCGCCGCCAAGATTATGGCCATGGGCTTTAGAGAGCTGCTGCTGATCGGCGAGGAGATGAAAATCGTGCAAGAGTATCTTCAAGACAATCAAGCTGACATTCTTACGACATGGCATAATGATCGCGAAGAATTGGAGCAAAAAGCCCTGCAAACGATTAAAGCGGGCGATGCTGTCATGATCAAAGGGTCCAACTCTTTTGGTCTTGGCCATACTGCAGCCTTGATCAAGCAATATTTTGGCGGTGATAAAGATGACTGAAATATGGCAGGCAATCATTTTATTTGTCGTCATGGTTCTTGGCACTGTGCTGACAGGCTATGTGGCTTTGCCTATGATCAAAAAATTCCAGCTCGTGCAGACGGTTAGAGATGACGGGCCCAAATCTCATTACAAAAAATCGGGTACGCCAACTTTCGGCGGGCTCTTCTTCCTCATCCCCTTGGCTGTGGCAGCTATGATCTTGCCCATGGCCAGTCCCAAGCTGATGTCCTATAGTGTCATTGCGCTTTTGATGCTGCTTTTCAGTCTGATAGGTTTTATCGACGATTTTGTTAAAGTCAGAATTGACAAGGAAGGTCTTTCCGTCTCGCAAAAAACAATCCTGCTGGCTTCATTTGCAACACTTTTTACCTTTTGGTATCTGTTCGTAATGCCGGAAGATCCCGTCATCATCCTGCCCTTTGTCCGCAGTCCTATTTATATCACCGGCTGGTGGCAGCTTCCCTATGGCATCTTTGTTGTCTTGTTCATTTTCTATATCAGCAATTCTGTCAATATCACGGACGGGCTTGATGGCCTTTTGTCAGGTTTGACTGTAATTACCGGCTTGTTTTTAGCGCTCACCGCCTGGCTGATTAAAGATCTGGTCAGCTCTTATTTTCCGACTTTGCTGCTGGCTGTGACTTTAGCGGGCGGATGCCTGGGCTTTTTGTTTTTCAACAGGCATCCGGCCAGGATATTTATGGGGGATACAGGCTCTCAGGCGATCGGGGCGGGCTTTGCCGGCCTGACACTGATGCTGGGCATACCCTGGATTATGTTAATCACCGGCTTTGTCTTTGTCTTTGAAGGACTGTCGGTTATTATCCAGTTTTTGTATTTTCGCCGCACAGGCGGCAAGAGAATCTTTCGCATGGCGCCGATTCACCACCATTTTGAACTGGGTGGCTGGAAAGAAACCAAAGTGGTGTTTTTCTTTTGCCTGATTGCCATAGTCTGCGGCTTTCTGGGCCTTCTGACTTTGTATCCATTTAGCTAGCGGGAGCAGGGATTGATCAATATGGAGAGGAATAAAAATACTAATAGCCCAATGCAGGATTTGTCTTGCTATAAAAAGATGGATCTGCCATTTTTGATTTTGCTGCTGATCCTTTGCACTTTTGGCCTGATTATGATGTTTAGCTCCAGTATCAGCATCTCCTACGCCCAGAACGGAGATGATGCAACTGCCATTATTGCCAAGCAGTTTAGCATCTTCGGCCTGGCCTTGATCATTTCAATTTTAGTGGCCAGATTCATCCGGCTGGATTTCTTCAAGCGCAGCTGGTTTAGACAAGGTCTTTATCTATTTGTAACTTTTCTTTTGCTTCTAGTCGCAGTCAGAGGCAAAACAGTAAATGGTGCCAGAAGATGGCTTGATCTTGGCTTTGTTACCTTCCAGCCTTCAGAGGCAGCCAAGATAGGGGCTGTTTTATGGATCGCACTGGAGCTTGAGCAGAAGAAAAAAAAGCTGGCCCAAAGGGAAGGCCAGTGGAAAGATGCTGTGCAAAAATTTTGGCGGCAGGGCTGGGAGCTTTTGACTTTTCCAGTCTGCAAGATGCTTGTCTGGTGGGGTTTAATTGTCATTCAGCCTCACTTTTCCGCGGCCATAATCTTTGCCGCCCTGGTCCTCGCCATGTTTTTGTTTGCCGGCTTAAAAAAATCTGTCTGGATTGCCGGCATCATTGAACTGGCAATTATTTTTCTTGTCGTCTTCCTTGTCGCCCTGCTGGTTATTCCCCTCTTTACGGGCATGGATAATTCTGAATTTATCAATAAGCGCTTTGCTCATGTCTTTAGAAGGATTGATACTTATCAGAATCCGGCTGAGGCATCCTCGGATTCGATCCGGCAAATCAGGCAGGCTCAGATCGCTTTGGGCACAGGCGGCTTTACCGGAGTGGGTATCGGTCGCAGTGTGCAAAAAATGAACTGGCTGCCAGAGGCTCATAATGACTATATTTTGGCGATCATTGGTGAAGAGCTGGGCTTTCTCGGCACCTCGGCCATACTTTTGCTTTTTGTTTTCTTCATGCTGAGAGGATTTGCCATTGCCTTAAAGGCTAAAAGCAGAATCGGTCTGATGATTGCCAGCGGATATACCTTCTTTCTCACTTTACAGGCGATGATCAATTTTGCTGTTGCCGCTGATCTATTACCCGCTTCGGGCATATCCCTGCCATTTTTCAGTTCAGGCGGTACGGCAAACGCATTTTTTGCCATTGCCGCGGGCATGATTTTACTGGTGTCAAAATGGGATCAAAAGGCAGATGAAAAAATAACTCAGATACTAGAGAAAAAACTTACAGATAATGTTACTGTTGTAAGGGATAATAGATTTACGAGAGAGAAGACTGGTACCGGCGGTTAATGGACAAAGGAATTCCTGCTGACAGAAAAATTAGAATCATGATCGGGGCCGGTGGGACCAGCGGCCATATTAATCCTGCTCTAAATATTGCCAACCATATTAAAAACAATGTTAAAGAAGCAGAGATTTTATTCTTTGGCATTAGAGGCAATCTTGAAGATGAAATAGTCAAAAGGGCAGGCTATGAGATGGAATATATCAAAGCTAAAGTTCTGCCTTCGGCCAACAGCTGCAAAAAAATCCGCTGGCTGCTGGAAAACAGCAAAGGTGTCGTTCAGTGCCTTCGCCATATCAGAAATTTCAAGCCGGATATCGTGATCAGCACAGGCAGCTATGTGGGCAGCCCGCTGGTTATTTCAGCGATAATGCTTCGCATACCGGTGGTCTTGCATGAGCAAAACGCTATGCCGGGCAGATCCAACCGCCTTTTTGGCAAGCGCTGTGCAGCAGTCTGCATCAGCTACCGGGAGAGTGAAAAATATTTCAAAGCGGGGACAAAAACAGTTCTGACCGGCAATCCGATAGACCCTGCCTACTTTCAACTGCAAAAAAAGGAAGCTAGAGCTCATCTGTCCATCAAAGATGAGATCGACCATATTGTCATAATGGGTGGCAGCCTGGGCGCACAAAGATTAAATGAGGCCCTTTTAGCTCTGGTGGAGTCAGGGGACTGGGATCGACTGATCGAGGATTACCCCCAGCTCAATATTACGATCAGCACTGGGAAGAAAAGAGGGGCAGCAGTCTGCGAGAAACTTAGCCGGGCCAGGCAGATCAAATGCAGCAACTATCTGTTTGACGGCCTTTACTGGCTGGCTTCTTCCGATCTTTTCATCGGCCGGGCAGGGGCGATGACCTGCGCAGAAGTGGCGGGGCTTGGCCTGCCTTCAATCCTTGTGCCCTATCCTTATGCCGCAGATGATCATCAGCTTTATAATGCCAAGACCTTTGCCGATATCGGGGCTGCAATTTTGTGCCTAGATCAAGATTTCAGCCCGGCTTATCTGGATAAAACAATCAGGGATCTCTTAAATAACAAGGAAAGCTTGCAAGAGATGGGCAATAAGTCTAAAACACTGGGACTTCCTGATGCCACAGATAAAATATTTACCACCTTGATAGAGATTATCGAAAAGAGTCAAGCTAAAAAAGGCAGTTAAAAGGGAGGATATGAATCAGATGTCCGGCCCCAAAAGAATTGACAAAAAAGAAAAAATCCAGCGCCAGAGAAATTCCATAAAAAACCAAGCCAAAAGAAAAGCAGCTGTAATTGATTATCCGATGGGCAGGGAGGCTGCAGCCTATAAAAGGGCGGGCAAACAAGGCTTGAGTGCTTTTGAAAAGCTATTTGCTTTTTTTGCTCTAGTTTTAGCTATTGTGACAATAGTATCTTTGCTGCCGCAGTTTAGATTAAAGCAGATCGAAATATCCGGAAATATTGAAATTGATCAAGAGCAGATCCTGGAATTAATCGAGCTTGAAGATGATCAGCATATGATTTACGGCCTTGGACCCGGCCTTAAAAAGATCTTTTCCTGGCGCTATGGCGGCATAGAAGAAAAAATACTGACCAGCTTTCCGCAATTATCTTTGGCCCGGGTATCTTTTTCCTGGCCATCCTCACTCAGGATTGAACTGGAGGAAAGGCTGGGCATTTCCTCGATCAGAAATGGAGCCGGCTATGCCTTGGTTGACAAAGAAGGGATTGTTATCAGCACCAGCGCAGAGGCAGTCTCCTATCTGCCGATAATTGAGGGCATTTCCGGCCTTGAAGTTTTAGAGCCCGGTCAAAATGTCTCTGAGGAAAAGCTTGATCTGCTTTTGACAGCAACAGAGATAACCGCCCAGCTGATCTTGGCGGATGAAATTTCTACCTCAAGCCAGTCCCTGCTGAAAATGAGCAAAAGCATCAGTCCCATGCCTCATGGGCTTGCGATCATTAATTTGCTCTTTGACAGCGGTGTTGTCTGGCGTGTAAAAATTTCCAGCGGCAGTACTTTGCCTGATAATATAAATAAAATACATGAATTGATGCTTAATGAAGAACTCTTAAGTCAAGGTTCAGGTCAGCTGGATCTAACCAGTGAGAGGATTGTTTTCAGCAAAGATAGTCCCTAGTTAAGAAAGGAGAACAGTATGCTGCCTCTATTAGGATTAATAATCGGTCTGATAATCGGTTTGTTCGTAAATCTTCAGGTCCCTGAAGCTTGGTCTGTCTATATTGCTGTGACGATACTGTCTGGGCTTGATTCTCTTTTGGGAGGGCTGGAGGCATCTTTGCGCCAGCGCTTCAGCAATCAGCTCTTTGTCACCGGCTTTTTACTCAACAGCATAGCTGCTTTAGCTTTGACTGCCCTCGGCCGTCAGATTAATTTTGACCTCAGTCTGGTGGCTGTCTTTGCTTTCGGCATTAGAATGTTTAAGAATCTGGGGCTGATCAGAAGGCAGATCCTGCGCATAGTAAAAAACAGGGCAAAAAATGCGAAAATTAAACAGTAAAAGTAGTAATTACAACTAAAAACATTTTTGATTTATCCTTAAATTAACCCCAAAAAATCAGGCTGAAGATGTTATGACAACGAAACATCTTTGTAATAATACGCTAGACTGTATGAAATTACTATTGTGTTTATATTTTTTGTAGTGTAGAATGTATCTCAAATTATATCTTAATTACTCCGGATGTATTTCTAATATTACAAGCATGTTATATTGTAATGACAACTAGAAAAACATAATTAGCATCCGGCCTTTGCGAAAGGAGTTGCTGCAATTGGCTGATTTTCAATTAGGATTTAGCATGGACGATGGTCTGTATGCTAACATCCGAGTGGTTGGCGTTGGCGGAGGGGGCTGTAACGCTGTTGACCGCATGATCACGGATGGCGTACAGGGCATTGAATTCATAGCCATTAACACCGATCATCAGAGTTTGGCAAAGAGTCTGGCTTCCGAGAGAATCCAGATTGGCAATAAAGTTACCAGAGGTCTGGGGGCGGGAGCTCATCCCGAAACCGGACAAAAAGCTGCTGAAGAAAATATTGAGGAGATCTCCAAAGTGCTTGAGGGCTCCGATATGCTCTTTATCACTGCCGGCATGGGCGGTGGTACCGGCACCGGCTCTTCACCTGTTGTTGCCGCAATTGCTCGCAAAATGGGAATTTTAACTGTGGGTGTAGTGACTATGCCTTTCCGTTTTGAAGGCGCCAAAAGAAGGCAAAATGCAGAAAGAGGCGTCAGAGAACTGCAGCAGTATGTCGACTCACTGATCATTGTGCCCAACGATAAGCTGCTGGAGATTGCCAGCGACGATACCTCCATCGACGATGCCTTTACCATGGCTGACCGGATTTTACAATACGGTGTTTCCAGTATTTCCGATCTGGTGGCGGTCAATGGCTTGATCAATCTTGACTTGGCCGATGTCAGGCGGGTTATGACCGATGCCGGTGTCTGCCATATGGGAATCGGCCGAGGCTCCGGTGAAAGCAGAGCGGCCACAGCTGTCAAGCAGGCCATGAACAGTCCGCTTCTGGATACGACAATTGACGGTGCCCACAGCATTATTATCAACTTTACCGGCGGGCACGATATGAAGATTAAAGAGATCAACGAGGCGGCCTCTCAGGTCAGAGAAGCCGTATCGCCCGATGCAGATATAATCTTTGGTGCGGTGATTGATGAGAACATGCAAGATGATCTGATCATCACCATCATTGCCAGCCGCTTTGACCAGGAGGGCATGCAAAAGCAGACCATCAGGGCCCAGCAGACAGCAGCAGCCGCGCAGCCGGTATTTGGCGGGCCCAGAAGAACTGGCCCGGAAGTTGCTCGCTCAACCCTGCCTGAAGATCTGCCTGAATTTTTGCGTCCCTCGACAAGAAGGCAGGAGCCCAAGCGCCCCATGCCGGAAAGAAAGCCTTTGCCGATGCCTGTCGCCAGCAAGGTGGATGAGAGAGATAGCAGAGATTTTGCTTCGACGGGGCAAAGACAGTCAAACGACATTGCCATGGCTGATTTGATTTCGCGCGTCTCTGAGAGCACCAAATGGAGTCAAAGAGAAGAGCCGGAGATTTTAGATGAAGCTCCTGTTCCCAGCAGCCCGGCAAGGGGAACCGGCAGAAAACCGCAAAGCAAGGGAGGAAGAGTGCTTCCCTGGTTCTTGCAGGACAATGACGGGGACGATCTTGACTGATCTGTTGCCAGCAGATTGTTAGTTTAGTTTATTTTGCCGGACAAATCTTGATGACTTGTCCGGCTTTTTCTTAAAGCGGGGTGTGAAAATGAGATGTCCATACTGCGGATATCTGGAGGATAAAGTCATTGACTCCAGGCCAACCGATGACGGTGCAGCTATTAGAAGAAGGCGGGAATGCCTTTCTTGCACTGAGCGTTTCACCACCTATGAGAGACTTGAAAATATTCCCTTGATGGTGATCAAAAAAGACGGCAGCAGGCAGCCCTTTGACAGGGGCAAGCTGATTAATGGGATATTAAAGAGCTGTGAGAAAAGACCAGTTTCCATCCAGCAGATTACAAAAATAGTTGACACCATCGAAAGACAGCAAGAGAATAATCTCAAAAGAGAGGTTCCGACCAGGCAGTTAGGTGAGCTTGTCCTGCAGCAGCTGAAAGATGTTGATGAGGTGGCATATATTCGTTTTGCCTCGGTCTACCGGGAATTTGAGGACATAGGGTCTTTTTTCAAGGAGATAAATTCATTGATGCCGGACGTCAAGTCTGATCTGAATGATAAAGACAAATAAAGGATAAAAGATGTTAAACAAGACGGTTCTGATTGTAGATGATGATCCCAATATCAGTGAGCTTTTGCGCCTCTATTTTACCAAGGACGGCTTTGATGTTTCCATCTGCTACAACGGCAGCGAGGTGCAGGAACTGTACTATAATCTCAAGCCTGATGTAATTGTGCTCGATCTTATGCTGCCCGGCCTGGGCGGTTTTGATGTGCTCAGGCTTTTGCGCAAGGAGTCTGATGTTCCCATTTTGATCCTGACAGCCAGGGGGGACACTTTGGACAAGGTGGTGGGCCTTGAGCTGGGTGCCGATGACTATATTGAAAAGCCTTTTGAGCCCAAAGAGCTGCTCGCCCGCGTCAAAGCTGTGCTGAGAAGAACCCAGCCCCGCCAGAATAATCTTTTGGCCCCAAACGACTTACTGCCCAAACCAGATATTATTCGCTGGCCGGGACTGGTGATTGATCGCACTAAATACACAGTCACCTGCGGCTCAAAAGAAATAGATATGCCGCCCAAGGAACTGGAGCTGCTGTATTTTCTGGCCGGTCATCCAGACCGTGTTTTTACCAGAGAGCAGCTTTTGGAGAGTATCTGGGGCTTTGATTTTTTCGGCGGCACCCGCACAGTCGATGTCCATATCAAGCGCATCAGAGAGAAGGTTGACTCTGAGCCTCATCCTGACTGGCGCATCAAGACAGTCTGGGGTGTGGGCTATAAATTTGAAACATCCAGGCAAGCTGAAAAATAATGAAACGCTTTTCCTTCCTTAAGTCTATCTATGCCAGAACCCTCTTTCGCATTGCCCTGGCCATTTTGATAATTTTCATTATTCTGGGCACAACTTATTTTGCCTTGTTTATCTCTGCGACCAGAAGCCAGGAGGCTACCTATTTAAGGCGCAACGCAGAGGAGATGTCCTCTATGGTTGCCAAGGGGATGAACAGTGCCAGAACGGCAATTGAGAGCCCGGAAATACCACAGTATATCAGCCTGACCGCCAGCCTGACCGATGCTTTGGTCTGGCTGGTTAACGCCAATGGCGAGATTATCTACAATACTGGTATTCCGGTTGCAACTTTCAGCAAACTGGATCAGCCCGTGGAAGAGCGGCAGTATTATCGCCTGCCCCTGGAAAGTCAAAACAGATCCCAGATGGTTTTCAGCCAGATTGCCCAGCAATCCGATCTGGGCAAGCTGCTGCCGCAAAACCATCGCTGGATGGTGGCCAGTGCCCCGCTAGTATCTTTTTCCGGTGCCTATGCCGGTGAAATTATTTTACTGCGCTCTTTGACCACAGAGACGCATTCTGAATTTTTGCAAAATAATCTGGTGCCCATCTCCTTTTTGATAGCTTTCCTGCTCGCTTTGATCGTTCTGCTGATTTTATCCAGGGACATCACTAAACCGATTTCCATTCTGGCCGATACCGCTGACCGCGTCTACAGAGGAGATTTGACCGCCAGAGCCTTTTTGCCTGCTGTCAAAGGAGAAAAGGGGAAAGGGAACGAAATAGATCTTTTGGCGCTGGAGGATGCTCAAGATGACGATCTTTTACTGCTGATGAAGACCTTTAATATGCTGATCGCCAAGTTTGAAGAGCAGGAGAAGGAGCGGGCTGATTTCATGAGCAGCATCTCTCATGATCTCAGATCACCTATCACTTCGATCAGAGGCTTTGTTGAGGGGATTTTAGACGATACGATTCCCGAAGATCAGATTGATCATTATTTAAAGATAGTCCAGCAGGAGAGCAAAAGGCTGCAGCAGCTGGTCAATGAGCTCTTTGAAATGACCACGGTCCTGCGCAAGGAACAGATGAAAATGGGTATCTTTGATATGAACGAATTGATCGAGGATGTTTTAGACAGTCACGAGCCTTTGATCATGGAGAAAAATATTTCCGTGCAGCTTGACCTGATACCCGATGAAAGCTCGCTGGTAGTAGGCAATGATGAGGCAATCCAGAGGGTTTTGGTCAATATGCTGGCCAATTCCATCCGCTTTTGCCCCCAGAACGGCTCAATCAAGATCAGCAGCCGGTTGACAGCGGGAAAACTGTATCAGTTTATTATTGAAGATGACGGAATCGGGCTTGCAGAAGAAGATATCGACCGTGTCTTTGACCGCCTTTATAAGGCCGACAAAGCCAGAAACTCCGAAGGGTCGGGACTGGGACTCTTTATTGCCAAGAATATTATTAATGCTCACGGACAGTCGGTTGAGGCCGGCCATAGCAAAATGGGAGGCGCCCTCTTTACTTTCACTTTGGACACACCCTGAGGGCAGTAGGGTATAATTCAAGCTATGAGAAAGATTAATGACAAGCCAATCCAGGCAGTACTGGCCATAACCTTTCTGGCTCTGGCTGCTTTTGTTTTAATGGCAGTGATAGTTCCGGGTGTCACTGATCGCATCCTGCAGGACAGAGACGGTTTGCTGGCTGAAGAGCCTGAGCCGATTGTTGGTGCGGTCATGCCGGTTGCCTCCGAGGAGGAAAAGCTTGACCAAAACACCGGCCAGGCAAATATTACCGAGAGCGAAAGGGCGGCAGAGACGTTAAAGCCCGGCAGCGAACCTACCTTTACCAACGCTGAAACTATTCCAGCTGAGCCAAAAGAAACTAAAGATGATCCCCTTAAGCCGGATGAAAGCCTTATTTTTGAAGGCACAGTTTCACCACCGGATCCTACAGAAACCAGTAAAGATGATCCCTCAGGCGAAAATAAAAACGGCGAAGAGGAAGAAATTTATACATTTTACTTGACCGATGACCGGATCAAGAATCTCTTTAATCAGTATGCCCCTACCGTGGCATCGATCCAGGTCTTTTTGCCCGGTACAACATCGACCAATGATAAGATCGCTGTCTTCTCCGGCCTGATCATTTCTGAGGACGGGCAGCTGATCAGCTTTGCCAGTAATTTTTCTTTTGCCTTAAGCTACGGCAATAAGCTTTATGAAAGGGCCGAGGTCAGAGTGATAGTTCCCGGGCGGCCCAAGAGCTTTGCCTGCAGCCTGGAGAAGATTCACAAGGATACTGACCTCGCTTTGTTTAAGATAGCAGATGTTTCAAACCTGCCTTATGCCAGCCTCAATGCCGAGGCGGAGCTGCATGTGGGTGAGCCGGTAATAGCGATAGGACAAAGTGACGTCATGATGTTGTCTGGCGGCCTGTTTCCCGGCCTGATTACAGGGCTTTACCATCCGGCGGTGTTAGAAAATGATGTCGAACTGAGCATGATTCAAACCAGCGCTTTTATTTCCCAGCAGGCTTCAGGCGGACCCTTAATCAATCTGGAGGGTGAAATCATCGGCCTCAATAACAGCCATCTCAGCCGCTCCTATTCAGATATTATGGGATATGCAATTCCAGCGCCGATCATCTCCTCGGCACTAGAGATGATGGAGCAGGCTACAGTTTCAGGCGATAAGGCCTGGCTTGGCATCGCCACTTTAATGGATCAAAGCAATGAGGAGATCATTGAACTGATGGACTGGCCGTCGGGCCTATATATTTCCAAAGTTGATGAGAGAAGCCCGTCTTATACTGCCGGGGTCAGAGAGGGAGATATCTTGACTTCCATCAACGGTATCAGCATGAAGTCTCATGCCGAGCTGACGGATTATGTGCAAAAGCAACCGATTGGCACCTTGATCCATTTGAGAGTCTTTAGGGCGGTGGAAAAGAAGTTTTACAATATGCAGATTTATCTGGGGCGCATGCCATGACAAAGAAGGTGAGCCGAGCAAAAACTGTGGCTGCAGTTGATCAAAATGAGATCAATATAGCCAGGATCATTCTTCTTTTGCAAAAAAGATACCCGGATGCTGACTGCACCTTGGATTTTTCTTCCGCCTGGGAGCTTTTGATCGGGGGTATAATCGGTGCCCAATGCACTGATGAAAGAGTTAATCTGATCACTCCAGTTTTTCACAGCCGCTTTCCCACTCTGGCAGATGTTGCTGCTGCCGATATCTCAGCTATTGAGGATACGATTAAAAGCTGCGGCCTTTTTCGCAATAAAGCCAAGGCCATCAAGGGCAGTGCTCTTATGATCATGGGCGAATTTGACGGCCGCATCCCGGACAGCGAGGAAAAATTATTAAAACTTCCGGGTGTGGGGCGAAAGATTGCCAATCTCGTTTTATCCGATTACTTTAAAAAGCCGGCCATTGTTGTTGACACCCATTGCGGACGAATCAGCCGCCTGATCGGCCTGACCGAGAGCAAAAATCCGGACAAAATAGAGGCAGATCTAAAAGACATTCTGCCCGTGGAGGCCTGGGTTTCCTGGGGTCACATGATGGTTGCCCACGGCAGGGCTATATGTCAGGCGCGCTGCAGGCGCTGTGCCGCCTGTCCTTTGCTGGCGGATTGCGCCTATGGACGGCAAGTGGAGATTGAGGCGGAAGATTTAAGAGCAGATGGCAAGCAATGTTATTAAACACGACACGCCGGTCAGATATCTGCCGGGAATTGGAGAAAAGAAAGCTGAGCTCTTTAAAAAGCTGGGCCTAGATACTGTTCAGGATCTTTTATACTTTTACCCACGCGACTATGAGGACTGGAGTTCAAGAGATCGAATTGAAGAGGCCAAAGAAGGCGAGTGGCTGACCATCGAGGGGATGGTGGCTGCGGCTCCGACTGTGCAGCAAAAGGGTCGCCTGGCCATAATCCGGGCTAAAATTGAACAGGACGGCTCAGTGATTCAAGCAGTCTGGTTTAACCAGCCCTGGCTAAGAAACCAGATCAAGGCGGGGGAGAGCTATTTATTTCATGGTCAGATTGACCGCCGAGGCCGTTTTTTCAGCTTGCAAAATCCAAATTTTGTCCCCGTCGTTCAGGCAGATTTTTCTTTCCGGGCCCTGTATCCTCTGACCAAGGGATTGACTCAGTATGATCTGAGACGTGCGCTGGGCCATTCACTTAATTTATTAAAAAATAGGCATCTCGACCCTTTGCCCGATAATTTGCGCAGGGAGTATAAACTTTGCACTCTGGATTATGCCCTGGAAAATATTCATCGTCCCCGCTCAAAGCATGATATTTCTATCGCCAGAGCAAGGCTAGGTTTTGATGAACTGTTTTTGCTTCAACTGGGCCTGCGCCTGATTAAAGCAAGGCATCAAAGCAAGATTATCTCCCCCCAGATCAAAAGCGATGAGACTGTAAAGCAAAAGCTTGATGCCTGGGTTAAATCTTTGCCCTATCAGTTGACTTCGGCGCAAAAGCAATCAATTGCAGATATCACGGGCGATTTTCAGCAAGGCAAATCGATGAACCGCCTGCTCCAAGGTGATGTGGGCTCAGGCAAGACTGTGATTGCAGCCTATGCCATGGCGCTTGTCTGCTGGTCCGGCTACCAGTCGGTCTTCATGGCTCCCACTGCCATTTTGGCTGCCCAGCATTATGAGAGCCTTTTGCAGATCTATCAGGGGACAGGGCTGAGACTTGCCCTTTTGACCGGCTCGAGCACAAAAAAGGAGAAGGATCTAATCTTAAATAGACTAGTAAACGGGGAGATAGATCTTTTGCTTGGCACCCATGCCGTGCTCGAAGATACGGTCAAATACAAGAACCTGGGCATTTGCATTGTCGATGAGCAGCATCGCTTTGGCGTTGACCAAAGGGCGAGGCTGGGCAACTTTTCCGGCAATGATCTAAATCCCCATATCCTTGTTATGTCAGCCACACCCATCCCCAGAACTCTGGCTTTGATTATTTACGGTGATCTGGATATTTCCCTTTTGACTGAAAAACCGCCCGGCAGATTGCCGGTGGCAACTTATACGGCTAGAGAAAAGGATAGAACGCGGGTTGAAGAGATCGCAAGAAAAAAGATAGCAAAGGGTGAGCAGATTTATATTGTCTGTCCGATGATCGAGGAGAATTCAGAGCAAGATCTTGAATCTGCTGTCAATGTTTTCAACCGCCTCTCCCAGCAGGTATTTCCCCATAATAATGTGGCCTTGCTGCACGGCCGGCTCAAGGCCAAGGTAAAAGCGGATATAATGAATGACTTTAGCGCCGGCGATACAGATATCTTGGTTACAACAACCGTGATCGAGGTGGGCGTGGACAATCCCAATGCCACTATGATGATCATCGAAAATGCGGAAAGATTCGGCCTTGCCCAGCTGCATCAGTTGCGGGGCCGGATTGGCAGAGGCAAAAAAGAAAGCCTGTGCATTTTAATGAGTGAGAGCAACGATGACAAGGCAAGAGAGAGACTTGCTGCCCTCTGCCGGAGCAATGACGGCTTTGAACTGGCTGAGGAGGATTTGCGCCTCAGAGGGCCAGGAGACTTTTTCGGCATCAAGCAGCATGGCCTGCCCGAGTTTAAGCTTGTCAATCTCTATGAAGACAGGGATTTAATAATTAAGACCAGTCAGGCTGCTGAGGCAATCTTGCAAGCTGATCCTGATTTTAGCAGGCTGGAAAATAGAAAATTGCTGCCCTTTATTGAAGAAAGACTAAAATACAGCTTCGAAGCTGTTCTTTAAGGCAGCAGCCTGGGCTGAGCCATAAATTTTTAAGATACTGGGAGGATAAATAGCTTGCGCATCATCAGTGGCAAAGCAAAAAAGATCAAGCTGGCCCCAATAAAGACCTCCAGCATCGAGCCCACTGCTGAAAGAACTAAGGAAGCTCTTTTTTCCATTCTCTACAGCAGAGGAATCGAAGGATCATTTCTGGATTTATTTGCCGGCAGCGGACAAATCGGGCTGGAAGCGGCCAGCAGAGGCTTTGCTCCGGTTGTTTTGGTTGAGAGATCGAAAGAGGCGAAAAGAATTATTGATCTCAATCTTAAAAAAACTGCCCTGACAAAAGATGTCACCTTGCTGCAAATGGATGTATTTGAGGCAGTCAAGCAATTAGCAGATTATCCCTCTAAATTTGACCTGATTTTTCTTGACCCACCCTGGGCGGCTGCTGTACAGATCTTTGCCAAATTAGCCCAGGGACTTTTTCAGATCTTAAAAGACGACGGTTTAGTTGTTCTTGAACATCATAAAAATGTCAAAAGCCCTGACGCTGTAACAGTATTGGAATATTTGAACAGTTGTAACTATGGTAGTGCGGTGTTATCATTTTATAAGAAAGCAGCGCTATAACAGCCATTACGGCATTATTTCAGCTGATATGAGGATGCCTAGTGAGACGAGTGATATATTCCGGCACCTTTGATCCGTTTACGAACGGTCATTACGATATTGCCCAGCGAGCGGCGGCTCTTTTCCAAGAGCTGATAATTCTCGTATTGGATAATCGGGATAAAGATGCGGTTTTTTCCTTTGCGGAAAGGGTCGAGATGATAGAAGAAACAATCAGGCAGGAGAAAAATATTATTGTGGACAGCTGGTCCGGACTGCTGGTCGATTATTGCCGCAGTGAAAATATAACTACAATCGTCCGCGGCCTTAGAAATGAAGCTGACTTTAGTTATGAAAGAGATATGGCCCTAGCCAATAAAAGCCTTTTTCCCAGCCTCGAGACCATCTTTATTACCACTAAGCCCGAGTACGCCTATATTAGCTCCTCTTTGGTGAAAACGATTGCCGCCTATGGTGGAGATATTGATCAATTGGTACCTGCCCATGTGGCATCTGCTTTAATGATAAGACAAACAGAGACAATTATTTAGCAGGATTTATGCATTGTTTGCTTTCTCAGAGCAACTGAGAAACGGAGGAAAATATGAATCCGAGAGATAGAGACTATCGGCATGAAGAGATAAGACCCAGAAGGACGGCTGGAGCTCGGACGGGGGAGCAGAGCATTGATAATCTGCTGGACAATATTGAGGCTATTTTGGTGCATGCCAAATTAATGCCGCTGAGTGACAAATGCCTGGTGGAAAAAGAAGAGATGCTCTTTTTAGTGCGCATGATCCGAGAAGGTCTGCCCGATGAGCTGCGCCAGGCTAAATGGCTTTTAGAACAAAACAGGCAGATGATAGCCGAGGCGAGGAAAGAAGCCGATAGTATTATGCGTGATGCTCAGGCCCAGATGGCCCGCATGATTGATGAACATGAAATAACGATTAAGGCCAGGGAAGAAGCTACCGCTTTAATTGAGGACGCCACCAGGCAGAGTGTCGACATTCGCAACAATGCCATTAAATATACCCATAATATCCTTACTGATTTGGAAGGGCAGATGTCGGAAATCTTAACTTTCGTCAGCAAAAATAAGAAAGAGCTTGAATAAAAATGTCTAAGAGGGCAGTTGGGCTGATTGTCCTGCTAGTAATCTGCTTTTTTTTAATAGTGTCTTGCCAGGACACTGAGATCGTTGACATGGACTGGGGACAGATCCCCACTGAGAAATCTCCTGCCAGCATATCCAAAGATGATCAGATTGAATATATCATCAAGCTGCTGTCCAAGCGAGAAAGCGATCTCTTAAAAAGTTATGTCACAGCCGAATCATATGCCCGCTACGGCGACGATCATATTGTTGACCGCCAGCGGGAGGTCGATAAGAGACTGGGTGTACGCCAGATCAACCTCAGAGATATTAGTTTAATTGAAATGCTCTCGGACGATAAAATTATTGTCTACGAGATGATCATGAATTTTTCTACAGATTACGGCCCGATTGAAAGACCTTTAGCTCTTACTTTCATCTTAAATGACAAACTAAACAGATGGGAACTCGAATGGACGCCCTCGACAATCTTTCCCGGGCTTACAGCCAATAACGAAATAGTTGTCGAAGAGCTTAATGCTCCGCGAGGCACCATTTTTGACCGGGCGGGGCGTGAACTGGCCGTAGACGGATTAAAACAGCAGGTGGGTGCGGTTAGCGGCGTCTACAATATGGACAGGCACGCTGAGGTGGCAGAGCTGCTGGAGATGGCGGCTGAAGATGTGGAAAAAAAGATGAACCAGTCCTGGATCAAGGACAATATGTTCGTTCCCCTGCAAAGCAAAAATTCCTACACCTCTGAGCAGATCGCCAAATTTGCTGAATACGGCTTGTCTGTGCGCAGTATCAAGGCCAGAAACTATCCCTATGATGAAGCTTTTGCCCATCTGGTAGGTTATGTCGGCGATGTGCAGTTTGAAGATGAAAACGACCCCAAGCGTGAGGTCTACCGCAGTGGAGATATTGAAGGCAAGAGGGGTTTAGAAGCCCTCCTGGAAGAGAATTTGCGCTCAACCAGAGGTGTGAGGATCAGTCTGACCGGCAGCGGCGGCGAAACACTGTTTGAAAGAGATGCTGTAGCAGGCAAAGACTACCAGCTGACTGTGGATGCTGAACTGCAAAGATCTGTTTACGAGATCTGCCAGGAAAATCCAACTGCGGTTACCGTTATTGATCCTTTCAATGGCAATTTGCTGGCCCTGGTCAGTACGCCGGCATTTAGCCCCGCTGCTCTATCGTCAGGTATCAGCAACAAAGAGTACCAAAAACTGGTTGAAGATCCGCTGCTGCCTTTGCTGAACAGATTTCAGATGAGGTATCATCCCGGTTCGACTTTTAAGATTGCCACAGCCATTGCTGCCTTCAATCAGTCTGTGCTGTCAAAAAACACGCTAAAAACCATAGTCGGTAAAAAATGGCAGCCTGATTCCAGCTGGGGCGGCTATTTTGTCTCCAGGGTAGTTGAATATGATCAGCCGCAAGATCTGATCTTGAGCATCAGTAATTCAGATAATATTTTCTTTGCCCAGCTGGCCTTGGAAATGGGCGGGGAAAATTTTGCTGCAGAGCTTAAAAAACTTGGCCTGACCGAGGATGTGCCCTCGGAATATCCCTTTTATACTGCCCAGATTACCAATGACGGCAGTTTTGAGAAAGAGACCATGGTCGCCGATACTGCCTATGGACAGGGGCAGCTGCAGATTACTCAGGTTCATCTGGCCTCCATCTTCGCCGCTCTTGTCAATGGCGGGGTGATGTATGAACCCCATGTTTTGATCGGCAATGAGGGCAAAATCTGGAAAGATAATATTTGTGCAGGCGAGGATTTGTCTCTTTTGCGCACAGCCATTGCCAACAGCGTGGAAACAACTCATAAAAATACTGTCAGCCGCTCCTATACAAAATTTGCCGGCAAATCTGGAACGGTTCAGCGCGGCTGGGACAAAGAACTGGATAAGCAGGTGATCGACACCTGGTTTGTCGGCTTTGACAATGCTAATCCGCGCTTTATTCTGGCAGTACAGCTGCAGGATATGCAAAGAAGAGAAGATAATCTGACGGCCTTTTCTCTCTTTGGCCTGTTGATGGATGAACTGTATCCCGACGGTATTTATAAAGGTCCCTAAGAGATAGCAAAATGTCAGCTGAGACAACAAAAGCAATTGAGCCCAAAAAAAGCTTGAGACAGTTATTTAAGCTGTCTATTTATCCTCTTTTAGCCTTTTGGCTTTTGACAGTTATAGTAAATACCTTGTCTTTGAGCCGTCAGGGCTTAGATCCTTTTGCTTTAGAGGCTATTAAGGAAATGCCGCTGCTATCTTATCTGCTGGCGGCTGTTTTCTCTATTATTGCCACTTTGGCCCTAGTCTACCTGCCGCTTAAAATTGATGAGCTGCTGCTGAAGTTTTTTCTGCTGGCCGCCATCTGGCTGTTTTTATTAAATCTTTGGTACCTGGCCCTCTATCTTAAACGGCCGCATAATAATCTGCCTCTGGCGGCGGGCATTGTTTTGCTCGCTCTTTTGACGCTGTTTTACAGCAGATACTATCTTCTTTTGGCCAGAGATAGGGGCTATTTGTATTATCTGGCCTGGTTTTTCTTTAGCTTGGTCTTGCTCTTTACTGCTTTAGCCCTGGGCGAATTTGTCATGGCTTTGTTTTCTGCCCCTGCAGCTGCTGATAATAATTTAATGATAAATCTTGTTCTCAGCCTTATCCTCATTTTCCAGGGGGCAATCGCCGGGGGTATAGCGGCCTATTTGTTTCCCGATGCCAGAATATACGGCAAGGCCAGACTTCTCACTGGGCAAAAAAACAGGCTGCCTCTTTTTTTGCTGCTGGCCGCCGCTGTCCATATCGTTCTTTTTGCCTGGATTTTAGCTGCCAGAACCAATATTTTGTCCACGCCCAGCTACGATTTCGGTATCTTTGCCCAGATGTTTCACAATATGGCCAAGAGCGGTCTGCCGACTACAACCTTGGAGCGCAGCTATCAACTGAGCCATTTTTCAGTCCATCTCTCGCCCGTCTTTTATCTGCTGCTGCCCCTCTACTGGCTGACGAGAAGTGCTGCTTTGCTGCAGATTGCTCAGATTGTGCTTGTAGCCTCAGGCGTGATCCCGCTTTTATTGATCTGTAAAAAATTAAACTGGCCTAAGCGCAGGGCCTTGGTTTTTTCTCTTTTATATCTTTCCTACCCGGCCTTAAGCGGCAGCAGCATGTATAATCTGCACGAAAACTTCTTTTTGGCTCCCTTTATCTTGTGGCTCTTATATTTTGTCCTCAAGCAGCAGATCCTGCCGATATATCTTATGGCAATTCTGATTTTGACGGTTAAAGAGGATGCTGCACTTTATCTGCTGGCTATTTCCCTCTGGCTCTTTCTCACGAAGAGGATTGAGAGAATTCACAGCTCGGCTCTCTTGCTTTTAGCTTCTCTCTGGTTTGTTTTTTCCTTGTTTTATCTGAGCAGGTACGGGCTTGGCCCGATGACGGGCCGTTACAATAATCTGATTGTCTGGCCTGAGCTGGGCCTGATAAATATGTTTACCACTTTTATTTTCAACCCTCTGCTGGTCATCAGCAAGATATTTACTGCCGACAAATTAAACTATCTTTTACAGATGCTGGTGCCGCTGGCCTTCTTGCCTTTTGCCCGCAGGATAAATCCGGATTATATTCTCGTTTTGCCCTGGTTGATCTTAAATCTTTTATCTGACTATTCCTACCAGCATAATATTAATTTTCAGTATCATTATGGGACCGGTGTGCTTTTGATCTTTGTCTCCATGCTCACTTTGGATGAGCTGTTTAAGGATAGTCCTGGCTATTACAGCAAATCTTTGCCCAGGCAGGTGAAGCTGAGACAAAAAAAGCAAAGCAGCTTTCATTTCTTTCCCTTTGCCAGGCACTATACTTCCAAATCCTATTTAGCTCTCTGCCTGCTGGCGGGAATTATGCTGACAACTTCCATTTTCTTTGGCGCCCGGATCTACAGCCGGCACCGCATTCCTTTGGCCAGCTATAAAAGCCAGCTCAAGATTGCTGAAGAAATGAAAAGAGAGATGGCCCAAATACCTGAGTCTGCTTCTGTCAGGGCCTCTACCATGCTGACTACTTATCTTGCCCAAAGAGAAAAACTGATTGATCTAAATTATGAAGAGCTGGAGAATGCCGAAAAATGGGAGGCGGATTATATTGTTGTCGATCAAAGATACGGCCGGCGTGATCAATTTGAAGAACGGATCATGACTGCGATCGCAAGGGGCTATCTGGTCCAGGTGGATCTGCCCGGCAAGATTCTCATCTTAAAGCATCCCGACTATTTAGACTGATCTTACTATCTTAATTTTTTTGCTCCCGCTTCAGAGCCAGATCTATCAGCTGATCAAGCAGATCTTTTGCTTCGTAGCCGCTAGCCTTCATCAGTTTAGGGTACATACTGTTTTTGACAAAGCCGGGAATGGTATTTACTTCGTTGAGCAAAACTTCTCCAGTAGCGGAGAGAAAAAAGTCTATTCTGGCCATGCCGTAGCAATCTAGCAGATTAAAGGTGAGAGCGGCATATTTTTCAATTGCTTTAATTTCCTCTTCTGCCAGCTGGGCCGGGATCAAAAGTTTGGTAAGTGAGCTCTCATATTTGGCCTGATAGTCGTAAAACTCATCTGCGGGCACTATTTCACCAATGACGGACAAAAAGAGATCATCTGCTCTGCCTAGAGCAGCGATAGAGACTTCTCTGCCTATAACTTCCCTTTCAACAATGACTTTTTCGTCATATTGAAAGGCCAGATCAATGGCCTCCTGCAGCTGACCTTGCTCTCTTACTTTGCTGATTCCGATCGATGATCCTGTATTGGCGGGCTTAACAAAGACCGGGTAAGAGAGCCGCTCAGAAATTTTTGCCAGGCAGGCTTTTAGATCCTTTTCATAGTCAGAAAGTTTAAGGCAGAGCCAGGGTGTTTGGGGCAGATGGCAATTATCAAAGAGCTGATAGGAATAGGCTTTGTCCATAGCAAGAACAGAAGAGATCATACCACAGCCAACAAAAGGGATGCCTGACATTTCCAGCATGCCCTGCAGCCTGCCATCCTCGCCATTGGCACCGTGCAAGACAGGGAAGACGCAGTCAATTGCTAGCGCTTTGCGCTTGCTCTCAGGAAATATTAGAGCTTTATCTTTGCAATCGGCGGTTAAGACTGCCGCTTCAAGCCCGGGGTTTTTCTCCCAGCTGCCATCTCTCATTTCATCTGT
>CAZUWY010000007.1:38417-42081 GCA_964624395.1 uncultured Mageeibacillus sp.
GGCTTAACTAAAAATTACTCTACAGCATTATAGCAATTATTCAAAATAAACTGAGAATAGTTTTTTATCTAAAAAGCTTGCTTGCCAAAGGAGAGGATGAGAGCAAAAGGCTAATCAAAATTTTGGCTAGGGCTGTAAATGGCTAGCAAATTTTAGTTATATATATTTTCTTTTCTCCTCACGAGAGCTTTATTTGTTTAAGACGCTTCGTGCACTCAGCCAGCTTAAGTAATAGTGAAAAGCCATCACCTTCTGAGGTGATGGCGTGTCGAAGAAAAAGCTCCGCTTCATATTTGTGAAAACAGATCCTCGGTATAGTCTTTAATGTTTGAGGGGGTAAGCATCTCATACTTTTCTTTAACCGCTGTGAAATACTCAGCGATGGACTGCTTAGAAATGATCTTATTGGAAGAGGCATCAGCTGGTAGTCCTGCACGTGCTGAAACCCACGGTGTTTCTGTATGCGTAAAAGACTCAAGGGTTTTACCGCTGTAACAACAGACATATCTGATAATGCTGTCCAGCAGCAATTTTTCTTCACCCGTCAGAGACGAATGGTCAAATTCGTCCATGCTATCGATGGGGTCAAAGCAGTAATTGCTATAACGTTTATAAATATCCCGGTATACAGGACCATGTATCCATGCTTCACAGTCCTCTGTAAACAAGAAGGTGCGGTGAAAGGCATAGAAAAATCCCTGCGTATAATAGAGTGCTTTTTGCAAGGACATATTGGTAATGTCCCCGCATTGTGTCAAGAGGTAGTCTACAGCAAGGTCTATTTTTTGCTTTTGTGCAGCGGCTGGAATGTTTAGGAGCATTTTAGTCGTAGTTTTACTTTTTTCATAAGCCTGATAACTCTTCAGATTATCTTTGCTTTTTTCCAGCAGGGAAAGGTAATGGGCAGGACTGGCGTAGATCTGCTTCAGTATCTCTGAGTACTGTTTTGTGGGCATGTCGCCAGCGAAGTAGCGGCTGAAGGTTTGCTCCCCCCAGCCCAGTAGAAGTGACAGCGGTCTTTTGCCAATATTGTACTTCTCCGGTATGGCCCTAATGTCCTCAAGCGAGATAATATCGTGTCTTTGGCGGTACGCATCATACAGTGCCTTCAGATTCGCATCTTCAAGTTCGGCAACATAAATTTCACCCCCGCATTTCTCGCAGAAGGCGGTATGCGCAGTAAATTCAAATACTTCACCTTTTAATACAGCAGTTTCCTTATTTTCTTTGACCGAATACTTTACATCCTGCCTGCATTCAGGGCAAAAGACACTCTGGGTGCTCATGTTGTTTCCTCCTTTTTAGATTATAGACGGTTTACCTGAACAGGTAATCAATCGGCTTTTTGCGCTCATGAAATGATATAACCACGACTAGACTTCCTTTTTCTTTTTCAATGATATTGAACTTGGTGTAAATATCTACCAGTGCCTCCTCGTTACTGAGATTAAATAGCGCAATCTGCGGGCAAAAGACGTACAGCGTTTCATATTCAAAGCCGATCTTAGAGTTCTGCAGTGAATGACAGAAATCTTCAGTTCTAATCTGCAGGAGAATGTGCCGCTGCCTTTCTGATGTCAGGTTATATGCACGAATTAGGTCGAGGTTTTCTTGCCGCTTTTCATTTTTTGCAATCGTATATTTGCCGGCACGAATATAGTCCTGAATTCTCTGTAAAATCTCTGCGACTTCTCTTTCGTCATAATTTTGGTTATAATGCTGACTCATTGGATGCACTCCTAAGCAGTACTATTATACTCAATTCTAGCTCGTTTGTCGAGAATAATGTACTAATAAGTGCATTATTTAATTTTATAGTCTTTGAGGATGAGACATTGACCAGAGGGCAAAGGGGCGTTCAAATTCAATGATTTGCTTTTGGGTTTGCACTTGATCAATAGTCTGGCTCACACGCCAGCTAGATAGTACTACCTTTTTGATAATCATTTAGGTCGTTTTTTATCTTTTCGATCTGCAATATTGCAGAGCATAAAAATTCCAAAGAATTTTCAAATTTCGCCTAATTTTATTTTCAGTCAGCCACAAAAAAATATTGCTGAATGCTTTACAAATTTTATACTGTAAATACCATATTAATAATGAGAAGAGCAGGTGATTGCCATGGCAACTAATCTCTTTGGAAACAGAACGTTTCGCTGCTTAATCTTCTCGACGATGATTTTTGCACAATTGTTTACCATTCTTTTGTTTCAACCAAACAAAGTTTCAGCGGCAGGTGATTCTTTTCCTGCTGAGCCTTTTAATGGTATGCAAATAACTTACTCAATCTCTGGAGCAAATATTACCGCCAGCGAAGATACGGAGGGTTTTACCACTTCCCGCGTTTTGCGGGGGGAATTGGGAACAGGTCAATTGATCATAACAGGTTCGGCCAAGATGGGTAATGGCTATTATGCTGATGTAAAAGCCACTGTAAGTTGTGGGGAGAAAACGGATGAGTTTACCACCAAGATTTTAAGCGGTTTTCCAGACTTCAATGAAGAGTCATTTCAGATTTCTGTACCGATCCCCGAGGGAGCTGCCCAGGGCAGTTTTTCTATAAATATGGTGGGGGATTATAATGCGGGTAATAGATGGCTCGATGTCAGCGGGACATTTACTGCAGAGGGTACAGAGGATGAGGGAACTTCTGAGCAGCCTGACATTGATAGAGGAGAGGATCCGCCTCCTGGTCCATTGACAGATAAACTGCCAGACTATGGTGGCCAAAAAACACATCGCGGCTATATCGAAAAGATCGAAGGCAAGCCAATCTATATTTCAGCTGACCCGATCACGCTGCCTCCATCGGAGAGAAAATGGGTTAAATTTATGCCCGGGGAGAAAAATATTCTTCTCTTTGGAGATTGGACTATCAGAACACCTTCCGGGGCAAAAATAGTTGCCAAATGGACAACCGGAGCCAGATACGAAATGAAAGAAAGAAGCTGGCTTGATGTGGTTCCCTGGGCCTCACAACATCCTCCAACAGAAATAGTATTCACCAGGTTGATAGAGGGGGTCATAAATTATTATTATCCCAAAGGGGAGGAAGGTGCCCGCAAACATGAGATTGCACTGAGGAGGGCCATTGTCGGAATCAAAGGTACGAACTTTGTCGCTGAAGTCAATCAAGAGATGGATCTGATTAAAGTCATTGAGGGGACTGTGGAGGTGACAGCTGTTGGGACTGATGAGAAGGCAACACTGGCGCCGGGAGAACAGATTTCAGTTACAGATTATGGCCTTGCCAGTATTTCCAGCTTTGACATAGCAAAAGAAAAGCTAAAATGGGAGAGTTTTTACCAGGAGCTTGAAGGGGCAGATTCTTCAATATTTTTGTTGCTGCTGCTGATTATAGTACCCTTGCTGTCAGCAGTTATTATTCTTTTGCTTCTTGTTCTGAAAAAGAGAAAAAAAGCAGCTTTACAGCTGCAGAGCAGTCAGGGCATGCCGGTATATTACCAGGGAGCTTCTAGATTTTGCGCCGCCTGTGGTTATCCTCTCTCAGCTAATAGTAGATTTTGCGCCAGATGTGGCAGGCAGCAATACTAGTTTTGTGCTCAAAAAAGAGCAGGGTCTTAAAAAAATAGACTCAAAAGATTGAATGCCAAAAAACAAAACGACCTTCCTAAGCCAAGGAAAATCGTTTATTTCTGGCGGA
>CAZUWY010000008.1:0-6125 GCA_964624395.1 uncultured Mageeibacillus sp.
CGTCACGAGCATCCATATAGGCAAGCTCAAGCTGTTCCATTGCCTGTGGAGTTTCATTAGCAGGAGTCGGACGGAAGCGAACCCTTCTTCTACCATCCGCATCAACCTCTAAGATTACATTATCATCAGCCTTATAGTGACCACCAAAATCAGCTTCTGCATAGGACATCATTATTTCGTGCAGCCGCAGGATATCACGCTCCCGAAAGTCTATGTGCTGATATCCAAGATGGATTACATTAAGTGCATCTCTATAACCAGCAATTTCAGCTTCGTTATGGTTGAGGGGGGCACTGTTTTGGTTTACAATCGCTCGAATACGTTCATCGCTTGTAATAATGCCCTCAATTTCATTAGAGCTTTTTATCGACTGTACCTTTGCTACTGCTTCAAGCTCAGTAAAAATCTGTGCGTATTCTTCTTTGCGCACACCTGCCATTGTCTTTAGCGACGATATGTTTGAAGTTAAGTTGATTAGGTTAGCAGGCAGCAAACCATTTTTTAAAAAAGAGTAATCAAATTTCCTCATATTCTATCCTCCGTTTCTGCATATGATTATAGCAAAACATATGCAGAGAATAAAACTATTAGGGAATGTAGCTGCATATAATTTCGTAATATTGTGTGCAATAATAGATTTTGCCATGTAAAAGCAGCATCAGCTTTTCCCAATGCTGCCATTTGCACTTTATTGCTCATGACGTACACATTTTTTCTCAGAAAACTAATCACTTTGATCGGGATCAACCACTGTAGGGTCTTTCTTGTCCTGATTTAGCTCAATGCTCAAAGCATTCAGCCTATCTGTTTTTGCCTTTAGCTCATCTTCATAAGCAAACGGTTTTGGAGTTTAGCCATTGCATTACCCATCTGCACAATGGTTTCAGCTATTATCGCTTGGCAGTCCCTAAATTTGCGGGAAGTTTTGACAATACATTTTTAATCCAGGTCAGATTTCCAAAGGTATCAGAACCTAATGGAACGGAATGCTTGCGGTTTACACATATATTTTAGTGGCAGGTTTGACCATTATTCCAGAGAAAATTTCAATTCTGGAACCTAATAAAATTTACACTAGCACGGGTAAAATACTAAACCTATGAAAGCAACTGCTTCTTGCCCCATGAATCAAGAAAGGCAATGAGACTTGGTTAGACCATTCTTTTTTGAATAAGAACGCTGTTTTAAAACAATTCAATATGCTCGCAGATAGCCTGATGTGGCTACTAAACTAAATTATTTACAGAATTTGTGCCATAAAGGACATAGGCTCATGGTTAAAATATTAGCATTAAGTAGTTATTAAAGAATAATCACGACAGCATAAGCTATAATTATTAATAGCCAGAATCTATCTGAACTGTTCTTCAATTCTGAAAAGAGGTGCCTATGATTTTCGCGATGACCAATGCTGTACAGGATCGGATTAAAAGAGATAGCCTCAAAGGCTCGGGGCGTAGATTCAGTGTGCTTACCAGAGAGGAAGCAAAAGAAGAAGCTTTTTCTTTACTCCTGCAGCAAGCAGCTGATTTGAACAACACTCCTGTCCATAAGCTGGAAGATTGGCTTTTGACAGAGGATGGTCTGGAGCAGCCACTATATAAAATCCAGCCCGAGACTTCTGACCCTAGAACATTTATGGAGCTAGACCAAGTTTTCGTTCATCTGCGCAAATGGGAGGGGCGAAATATCCTCTATTTTGTCCACAAGGCTACAGCGCTTACCATTGCCTTCCAGCTAGGCAGCCATAAGCTTACTAACGGTCACAGCTCTCTTGTGGAAGTATTTTATGCTGGCCTGAGACGTCTCGGCTATAGTGCAGAGGCTTTAAAAGAATATTTTATCAATTCGCCGCTGAGCGCATTTACGACCAGCGGCGATGCCTCTGACCGGAGTTGGATGACAAGCATCATAAGAGAGTATTATTCTTGGATGCCAGCTGAACCGGTCGGGAAGCGTCTGCTTGAATTAAGCAATTTCATCTTTAATGACAAAGGCAACTATTTGAGGCGCAGAGATGTTTTTTGGAGGCGTCCGCCAGTCGATATGTTTAATGAATTTCTCTATGAGGCAACAGGGCTGAAGGTAAAACGATCTATTCCGGCACTTCGTATAAGAGTGCGGCTTTTGGGTCCTAAAGAAGCAGCTCAGGCAGAATATGGTGATACTGGTGAGGCTTTTACCCGGATCGACAAAGAACTCCTGCCTTGGCGAAGTTTCCTCATTCCCAGCAGAGTTTGTTTTGAGGATCTCAGCGAGACGATAATGGCTTGCTTTGGTCTTTTGAATTACCACTGGACAAAATATTATCTCAGGCCCAATGCCGACTCCCAAGTCAAGACAGTTTTTATTCTTGAAGCACAAAACATTGAAGAAAATATTTTTATGGAAAAATACATTCTTAGAGATCAGCTGGAAGAGCTCATGCCCACTTTTCTTAATCAGCACAAAACTAGTATTAATCTGCTTTATGAATACCGCGATATGAAGCAATACTGGCAATATGACTTTGGCGATAATTTTTGGTTTGAGATTGAATCGGTCGAAGAAAGTAGTCTTGACTATTTCAAAGTAGAATATCTTGATGGCAGTGGTGACGGGCCGCCAACTGATGTAGGCGGCTATAGTGGTCTTGCAGAATTTCATGATGCACTAAAAGATCCAAGCAATGAAGATAATGCTTATTACATCCGCTCGGCTGTCCAAGCCGTCTACTGGCAGCCCTATGATGCTGAGATAATCCGTAACTATTTAGAACAAGTTAATCCGCTTGGCTGGTCAAGTGTCTATTCATTCCAATATTGGGCAGAAAGTCGGGATACAGACAAAATCCTACAGGAGTTAAACGTCTCACCCGAATAGGAACAGATTTTATTAAACTCAGCACACTGTGTTTTTTGTTTTGCAAAGATAAATATGCTGGGTACTGAGCTGGTTGGTAAACTACAGATCAAAAATATTATTTGACCTTTAGTTAGCCCGTAGCTAGATATGCTTTTGGCATTAAAAAAGCAAGAAGAAAGTGACCTCTCAAACAAATTACAGATATCGCTGGTTCAATTACTCAGTAAGTATCTGCAAAATATGCGCAAAAAAGGAAGTGAGTCATTAGATATCACTTCCTTTTAAAGATAAAACTAGGAAAGTCAAAAGAGGAGCATTGCCCGAGTTAATTAGTTCCTTGGATGAAAGTTTTTGTTAAATTTTTTATTTTTACTAAATTTTAACCAGAAGCATTTATTTAACTGGATAAAAATCTGTGATATATGATCCGTAATCCTCCCACGAGGGACTATCAACGTCGACAAGACAATAGCCTTCTAATTCTGGCAGGACAAAGAGTGTCTTAATAAAAACTCCTTGGTCTCCAAAATTTAGCTTTATATTGCCATCTTGAGTGATAGAGTAGGTGCCCATCGCTTCGTAATAATAGGGTGTTGAATATACAAGATCATCCATTCGATCTGGTGTGCTGTATTTCACCTTTCCATCAGTGTAGAAATCAAGGAACTGAACTCCTGAAACTTGGACATCATATTCACGTTTCCAGGTATTACTTGTTAAGAGTTCTTGCAGATCCCCCATAGAGAGGCTCTTATTAGAGGGACTCTTATTTGCAGAATTTTGACGGTCCTTCTCGATTTCATTGATTTTTCTTTGCACACATTTCGCATAGGCTTTTGCTCCTTTGAGATTAGGATGGACTGAGTAGTCGCTATGTAGTTTGGATATATTAATATCCTCTTTTTGCCGCAACATAATTTTATTTATGAATGGATCCCAAGCGTATGCCCCGTGACCATCAAATTCTTTTTCTACAGAAACATAATGAATCTTAAACCCTCTCTTTTGGCTGTTTTTAACTATTTCTTTAATCTCTTCGTTAAAAACATGGACTGAATCATTAATCAAATTAATTTCATAAAAACTAAGATATACAGGTTTAAACAGTTTACTAAAAAGAAGGGGGTACCCAGCTACGATAATATCTGCTTGCTCACCGGCCTTACGGGAGATCCTTTCATAGATTATGGCTAGCTGATATTTTATCCCATAGTCCTTATAAAACTGGTACCAGACGTGATTTAGTTTATCGGCAACATTATTGACATGAAAATAAGCACTACGTTTTGCTGCAGAATTAATAATTTCAGCAAATTCAGCATCATTTCCGCCGATTGTTATTGTGACATAATCCGCTTTTTTACCTTGTTTTTCCAACTTGTCAAAAATATCCAATTGTGGATCTAATTTTTTACTGCCTTCAATTTCTATGGATGAATTATATTTTTGTTTATATTCCTTTTCTTGCTTACCTTCTAAATCTATAATTTTCGCACCAGATGCGGCAACAAAATACCAGTGTGAATTTTTGCCGTGATAGTCCGCCATGGTACCCTTTACACCCGGCAAGGTCAGCATGCCAGGCCAGCTGTTTTTTGATCTATGTGCCAGCCAGTCAGAGTCACTGACTTTTTTTTCCACCTTTTTATCTTGCCCATAAAATTTCTCTATGCCCTCGCCAGATGAATAAGAATCTCCAAGGGATACTATGATTTTGGAGGCAGATATGCTTTTTGCTTCTGCCAAGCTGGTAAGAGGGAATATACTTAAAAGTATTAAAGTGAAGCAAAGAGTGATTTTAAGATAATATTTTTTTCTAGTCTTTATTTTGTTACTCATAGGTCTTAAGCTCCCCTCTGCTGAGCCCTTCAAGTGCTTCAGCGTTTATCAGCTCTATTGTTTTTACTATCAGCTCTGATTCATTTGGTATTGTTTCAAAGAATTTATTTGTTGCACTGTCATAGCTCATGACAGTATTAGATTCAGAAATAACAATTTCTACGCCAAGTTCTGACTGCAAATTGTAGGACACAGGAGTAGCCATAACAAAATTGTCAACAACGAAAACTGTCCAAAGATCTTCTTCTTTCGTTAGATAAGAGGTGCTGTAAGTTGGATGATAATCAGAAGATTTGTTAGATATCTCCACCTCTTCAAAATAATCGCCATCCATTGAGTACTCTGTTGTAATGGGATGCGTGTCAAAACCTCGCTTTTTAAGATCAGCAAAAATATCTGCCTGACTAAATACATCAATTGAATCTTTTACTGCTCTTTTCGAGATGATAGTTGAGTTGCTGGCAAAATAAGAATCAGCATCAAGAGGGGCCACTTTATATCTACCATCTGGCAGATCATCTTCTCTAGGAAGAGTCTCTTCTATCACTTGTGGTTTTTCTATTGTGGGTGGTTTATTTATTGCAGGAGGAGTTACTTCCCCAGAAGATATTTTTGCCTCTTTAATCCCCAGCGAAATATAAAGATTATTTAAAAGAGGAATTTCAACAATGTCAAAATAGGCTAATATGCCGGTCACAATAAAACTCATCATGATTAACCACAGCATAATTAGCAATATTTTAAGCCAGAGCAAATTCTTTTTTTGTTGAATTGATACTCCTGATCTTGCCAGCGATCTTCTACCATTCACAACAACATCTCTCCTTAAAAATAATTACAAAGCATTAGTATAAAAAGCTTTTAGTTCGGAACAGCCACCAAAATCAGCACCTGCACCTTCAATACCAATTGATCACAATAAATACTCTCAACTCTCTTTAGACAAAAGTTTGACCGGATTTATTAGATCAAAATGATTCCAAGAAATACGGTCAAAAGAGAAGTTAAGATAACTGATTTTTACTGTATTTATTGATCATATTAGCATAGGAAATGGATAGAGTCCGTATAGTTGGTGTAAATTCAAAATAAAGAGATTAGCCACATCTTGCCCATTCGGTACAATAGATTTTGAGAAATAAACAGTACTGAGGACAAAATATGGCTTATTTAAATTTTACACTAGACGAACAAAGCTTAAAAGAGTTAATGCTAAGAAAATAGAGATGGGGCAGTGGCAAAACTATCGGAAACAGTATTTAACTAAATACTATCGGCTAAAGCAGAAGATCAATTAGGCGCTAAGGCCTATCAGAGTACAGAGGAGCAAGCAAGCTACCGCAATCATTACCGTTCCCGCCAATTGACGACCAGAGTTGGCACCCTAACTCTTGCAATAGCCAAGTTTAAAACTTGAATGAAATGTGAAATATATAATCTTG
>CAZUWY010000008.1:6135-41876 GCA_964624395.1 uncultured Mageeibacillus sp.
AGAGAGGGAAGTTTTCAACAGCATTGTTTAACCGATACCAGTGAAATGAAAAGGCGTTAATACTTAGTTTGCTGGAGGCGGTCAACCAAGGGGTGTCAACTCGAAAAATTGAAAGTTAAATGAAGAGATCCGGCGCCGGGAGCGGGTGATCCGGATCTTTCTCAATGAAGCAAGTATTACCCGCTTGATTGGTGCACTGCTGCTAGACCATCACGAACGTTGGATTAGCGGGAAGGCATATTTTTCGAAGGGTGACTACTTGTGCGAGAAAAGCAATTTTATCCTGGCCTGCGAGCAGGCCAAGATAGAACAAGTCCAGGTAGCATAGGCTAGGGAGGTACCGGAAGGTGAAATTACACCAACTTTTGGACCTGACTTATAATTTCTTGTTTAACATAAAGACTCAATGATAATATTTTTCCCCTCAAGTATAATTAGATAGATCTCTCAACCAATAAAAAAGAAAATAATGAAAGTATAAAGGAGCTTATCATGGCATTTTTTAGTAAGAAATCTTGCGACGCCTGTGGTGGAAAAATTGGAATGCTGGGCAATAGAAAACTGGCAGACGGGAATCTTTGTAAAGATTGCACCAAGAAGCTTTCGCCCTATTTCAGTGATCGAAAGCGCAGTACTGTCGCAGAAATTAAAGAACAACTGGCCTACCGCGAAGCAAATAAAGCAGACGTTGCTGCTTTTAATGTCACTCGCACCTTTGGAGGAACAGGCACCAAGCTGATGATCGATGAAAAGGCAGGAAGATTTATTGTCAGCTCATCCAGCCGCTGGCAGGATGCAAATCCAGACGTGTTGGATCTATCTCAGGTAACCGGTTGTAATGTTGAGATTAGTGAAGAACGCCGTGAACTGACCAGAACAGATAGTGAGGGGCAAGAGCAAAGCTACAATCCACCGCGCTATGAGCACGACTATGATTTTTATATAACAATTCATGTCAACCATCCCTATTTTAACCAGATCCGTTACCGTCTCAACGGGTCTTCAATCACAGTCGAAGCCCCGACAGGTCGTCTGCTTATTCAGGGAGGATCTGACATTGGTCGCATGAGTGCAGCTTATCGAGAGCATGAGCAGATGGCAGAAGAGATCAAAAATATTTTGACTCAGCCCAGGCAAACACCAGCTGATAATATGCCGGCTGCCAACGCTCCCAAACAGGAAGTGATATGCCCCCACTGCAGAGCAAATACAACTCCGGATGCTCAGGGCCGTTGTGAGTATTGCCAAAGTGTCATAGATGGCTAAAGATAAAGGGCTATTCAAAACACTGAAAAGTGAAAATGCAGCCTCCTTTTTACACCATCACGCAGAAGATTGATGACAGAGACGTTAGATCTTGATACAAACTAGGCTTCTGCTGGCGGCAAGGCTTTCAAAAAGAAGCCAAATAGTAATTAGAGCAAGCAAAAGTAGGCTAGTTTCTAATCTGACCTTTAATTGCCGGTTTATCCGGCTTTTTTATTGGGAAAATGCCAGCCCTAAGCGTCCATTCTGGATCCTATGACCAGTTCATTCATGTTAAAGCAAAAACTGAGTAGCTAGTACTCAGTTTTTGACTATTGCCGCCCCCATGATAAAAGTGCTGACAGACATAATTAATTGCAAGATTCTTGCTCGATAGCGATCAAAGGATCGGACATTTAAATCTTTTTGGATTGCTTCCCTGGTAAAAATTCCCAAAATTTTAACAATCGTCGCAACTTTCACTTTTGTAAGCTTTGCTAGTGCTTATGAATCCAGCAGCGCTGATTCGTTGTCTGCTGCATCGGTATTTAAGCAATCTGAGATAGCAAGGCAAATGTAGAGCAAGAAAAGCCCGTAGTCTCTTCCATCGAATTAAGAGTTGATTCTGAAAAGGAGTAGAAATTATAAGCTGTCAATATACTAGAGGATTCAAAAAGAACGTCATTTCCTCTAGTTAAGATCTTCCTGAACTATAAGAAAAAAAGCGATACGAAGTCCATCAAAGCTCTTAAAATTCGGCCAATAGATTATTCGGATACACGAAAAGACCACCTGTTTATGCGGGGTGCAGCACATTTGATCTTAGAAATTTTATTATAAAGGGCATTGCCTACCTCCTCGCAGTATACTGAGGATAGAGCGGATTCAATCTGAACACCATATTTCCTTTGATGTCTTGCTGCCGTCTGATCAAAACACGCAATTTTGCACACGCTGAGACATACCAGTATAGTGAAGCAGATTACTCTGCTGCAGTGTCGCAGATGCGAACGGCAAACCAATAAGCATAGATGCCATGGTAATGTTTTTATGTCGTTTGTAAAGGGATTGATATGAATAAGATTCAGTGGGAAATCTTTGTTCCGATATTTAAAAACAGATTCATCCTGAAAGGGCTAGGATTAGCTGTAGGGCTGCCGTTTGGCATAGTGATCACAGTCATATTGTTTTTCGGCGGCTCGAATACGCCTTATGCACTTGGGCTTATAGGCCTGTTGTTTATCCTGACTTTTGTTCTCATTATGATCGCCTATGGGGGTAAATATGCAGCCGGTTTTATACTGGATGAAAAAGGCATCGTAAATTATACCCAAAGTCAGCAGCTCAAGCGTAACCGCATACTCAATACAGTGTTGATGGTTTTTGGCACAATTTCTTTTCGTCCAACCGCAGTGGGAACAGCCATGATAGCGCAATCAAGGCAGCTTGTGCGTCTGCCCTGGAAGGAGATCAAAAAAGTGGTCTATTACCCGCGCCAATATGCGATACTCGTCCGCGGCGGGTATTCACAAAAACTGATAATATTTTGTTCACAGGAAAATTATGCAGAAGTGGAAGGGATGATCAGGGACAGTATCGATCCCAGTACTGAAAGTTATGTAAAATAAAAAAGAAGATTTTTCCTCTGATTGTAGAAACTGCGGGGCAGGCCTGTAAGAAAACGTAAACATACATTCCCTGCTTTAGTTTTTTACTCTCGTTTCATTACAGACATAAATTGAGCATATTGGCTTGAATAATTTTAGAGACAGCAAAAATATTCAGTCAGGTATGTCTTGTTGAAGTATTCTTTAATACCAAGCATAGTAGCAATAGTTTTGCAGGGGAGGTGCTAGAATTTAGCATGAAGACTATTAATACCATGCTCTCAATGATCAGACAAGAAGATTGTCTGGCAGTTATATTAATATAAATCTGAGGGCTACAGATCTCATTAGTTAAAAACCATATCTGCCCAAGCTTCGTAAATCATCACCATAGCCAAAGTATCTAACTCACAGTACTTTAACAGTCCTCTTTCAATGCTTCTTCTGATTTCAGCAGGGATTTCTTCAAATTGTAGTCTGGCATAGGCTGTCATGGCTAAACCGCCCTCATTAATCTCATCGGATTCAAGATAAATAGATTCATAATTTTCCGTAGATATATCCTCAAAGAGCTTAGGCAATAAGCTGTAGGGATCAAGGACTTGTCCGCCTTCTTGCTTGACCCAGGTCCAGTCTTCAAAATTTAGGCTTTTGATACCGCCTTTGAAACCATAAATTGGCTGGGAATATCTTTCTTGTAAAAATTTAGAGCTGTTTAAAATTGCTGGCAAAACTACCTTGATTGAATTAGAACCCTTCATATATGGGTCATAATAAAATCTTTTTACCAGTGCCAGCATGTCTACCATGTTTCTGGGACCTTCAATTCTTTCCTTACCTACCCTATACTCTGTAATCTCTCTGATGAAATCGCAGAGCTCATCCCTATCTTTAACTTCTGCATCATCTGCCATCAATTGACCATAGATCATATTTAAATAGGTGTTTTCATGAGCTGCATACCTAAAGATAGTGCCGTTATCTTTTTCTAATTCGAGTTTTAGATTTCTGACAAAATCATAATTTGGATTGATACCGGGAGTTGCATTTAAGTATTCACCTTTGTGCTCAACTTTACCGTTCTTGTCAACAATATGATGGGAAAACTGAAAGGCAATACCTTCATAAGGGCTTCTGCCTTTATTAAAGGGTATGGCCGGCATTGCAGTTTCAAAGTCAATGAAATGGAGCGGGAAGGTCCATGAGTTCATTTCCCTTCTCAGATTATCTTCGTCCAGCCAATGTTTGCTGTCTTCATTTTGTGCTTTCTCAATTTGCAGCCATTGCCTTTCTGTATTTGATTTGCCAGCTTTGCCGTCAGATGCAGGGTTAATATCGTCAATGTCTATGTCACTTAGTTTTATTTTTCCATTGGCAATAAAACTCTTTGTTTTTCTGGAATTCCAGATGTCAAAGATGCTGCCTTGATCAAAGTCACTGTCCTGCCAGTTTAAAGATCTTTTAAAACATTCATGGTAGCCGCTTTTAAGCCCTGCCGCCATTTCCTCCGCACTGGCTTTAAACTGGCAGCTTTTACAGCTCATGCTAATTTCTGGAGGAATTTGAATGTCCTTTTTATAATAGTTCGCTAATTCATCAACAAAACCTGTAAAGTTTAGCATGCTGCCGGAAAGATCATATCCTTTAGAATAAACGAGCTGGCAGGCAGCCTCGGCGTTTATCTTAACTAATAATTTTTCGGATAAATCCTCAGCACTTATATTCTTTGAGGCAACGGCATATTTTCTCCCGCTCTCATCTCTTGAGATCTTAAACTTTTGATTTAAGCCATCGGTGGGACATTTAGCATTCTTGTCAATCAGCATTAGATATGGGTTAACATCAAATTTGGGGAAAGCTTTCTTTGTGACAAAGTTTTGAAAAGCTATATCTTGTATATATTCTTTCCATTCGCTTAAGATACCCCCACTGGTTCCTATGAATATAGCATCTGTCCGTCCGTAAGTTGACTTGGATTTAACCTCGATTAGATCAATGCTGTTGCCTTTTTTAACTAAGATATCGACTCTGATAAAAAAGTTATTGTGCTTAACAGCAGCCTCGTAGATTATGCAGTTTTCTTTTTCCAGTAATTGATTTGTTTCTGCTAATGCCTGGTCATAGTCCAAAGTTGTTATATCGTGGCCTCCGGGATAGTATAGTTTGGCCAGTTCACCTACCTGAAAGCCACCTTCAGCCAAAGCAGCCAAGAAGTCGTCCTCGAGTGAATTATCTACATATTCATTTTTTCCTGTATAAAATAATTTGCTGGGACATTCCATCGCCAGCTTGAAGCGTGATTTTGTTAAATATCTGGGTTTCATGATCTTCCTCCACATGTTTGGATTATAAAAGCAGCAAGAATTCTCGAACCATTCAAGCTTTCAAAACTAGCAAATGATGATCTATTTGGTTTGTCAATTTATTTATTAAGCTTTTTTAGATAATCCTCAATTTTGTCCGAGAACTTGCCCGTTAAACTATCTCTCCAGAAAGGTATCGATCTTTGAAGAGACCTTAGTGCATTTTGGAATTCGAATTCACCAAGATTTGCTTGTATCTTGGCCATAAAGAACTCAAGATCATTCATTTTGATAACTCTCGTTTGCTGATTTGCATTAACCAAATTAAATAGGAAGTTTAAGTAGACTGCAGCACTTTTCCTATTCATGCCTGTCCTTGCTGCAAGATCGGCACTGAGTTCAGATATTGGGGTTCGGAATTGATAATGTTTCATAAATGATTCCCACACCTCAATGATCATCTCTGCTGTAATCTTTTTATAGCGCCGAGTCCTTATTGTTGGCTCAATACTTCCTGTATTTACTTTATTACTGCAAGTATCATTGCTTGCCGAGAAACGCCTGTCTTTATCATCTTCAAATGTGATATCAGATCTTGTTTTTGTATTCTCAGATGTCATCATTTGCGAAGACATTCTCTTATTTTTCATCCAAGCTCGGATTTTCTCTTCGATGAATAAGGGCTTTAAAATAGACTCAAAACCAGCTTCAACAACTATAAGATTCACATTTGCTTCTGAAATACCAGCATTGTTATAATTTTCTTTTTTCTTTTTCCAGTGTCTTCTGTATGCTTCATTGGCCTTGCTCGGAAGCTCAAAAAAAGCAGTTTTCTCTTGATAACGCAAAGTGAAGTCAGGAATATAAAATTTTCCATTGATCTCTATAGGTTGCTCGTAGCTATACTCAACGTTCAGTTTTTTAAGAAGGTTGGCCACTATCACATCAGATTTTGTCCTCAGCATTTCACCATATTCAGTACTGTTGATTAACTTTCCTTCGAAATAACGCTTTTGATTGCGAGATTTAATCTCAATGATCTGCGGAATTTCAAACAGATCAGTGAATCTTTGTTTGGTATTTGAATACCAGTCACTTGAATATTGAAGCAGTTCTTTTATTGGCAAATCGCTTATTATTGTTAACTTGTCCTTTTGCCGAGAAAATGCCGTATATAGAAGCTCTTTAGATATTAAAGGGTTTTTGCCATTGATAATAACTATGGTTTTACCAAAACCTGAACCTTGAGATTTATGAGTAGTGAGAGCATATGCAAGTTCAAGTTTTGAATCATTGATATCATTGCCGAAATCCTTCTTTGTATATGAGAATAATTCTCCTTCAAAGGAAGCAAAGCGAAAACTGTATGAAGCATCGTGGGGATCATTTTTCCTCGCAAAGGATAGGATTCCAATCTCGCCGTTAGCGATATACTCACATGAGTTGTTCCATGTATATCTTTGTTCATTAACATTTGAGATAATCTTGTCTCCCAGAACTATATTTTGTGTCGATTGAGGCTTCAGTCCATATTTGCGATTGTCATTCCAATTCTTGACTATATCTTGACGAAACCTCCGATGGATCTGGTTATTTATATAATAACTACCAATGCCTAAAAATTTAGTTGGGCTTAAAATTTGCCAGTCTTCAATATGCTTGCCGGTATGAAATTTGGTTTCACTGCCATTTATTTCAGCACCTAAGCTTCGGTTAAATCCATCTATATCATCGACCGAAGCCATACCTGCTGTTTCCAGCAATTCTTTCAGGAAAACTTCTTCCAGTTCTAACAAACCCGAATATTGAATGAATTTGAATCGGTCATCCGTTTGCTTGTTATAAATACGAGCAACAACATCCTTGTCTACTATTTTTGAATTTGAAAATATTTGGGCAAAAGAGAGATCATCGCCACCAGAACCTTGCCTCATTTCAGTCTCAAGCTTTGCAATCTTTTCCGGATGATTAGATTCGAAATAACTGATTAAATCAACAAAGGGGCGCCCTGCTCCTATTGGTGGCAGCTGATTTTCATCTCCGGTAAAGATTATTCTATCAGCATGAGAATCAATCAGCTTCAAGATGCCCGCAAACATTACCTCAGTCAACATTGAGCTCTCGTCAATTATGACGGTTCTTGCCTTGCTTGTACTGGACTTGGTTGGCAGCTCATAAGATAATTTGTCAGTGTCAAATCCTTCGGAACGGGATAAGAACTGTGCCACGGTCATAAATACTGCGTTTGCATTGTTATTCTTGAAAGTGTTTTCTAGCTGAACTCTTGCTTTACCTGTCGGAGTTAATGCCAATACACCGCCGGATTTAATTTCTTTCACAGAAGAGAAAATCCCCAATGCTGAAGTTTTTCCAGTTCCTGCTTTCCCCAAAAGGATAGAGATCTTTGATAATTCCAGATTTTTTAATGCAAGTGCTTTTTCAACACGAGCCTTACGATCATTTTCTTCGTTGTTTTTCTGCAGATCACCATAATGCTGGTCAATTATTTCTGTCCAATTTTGCTGAGCAGGCAAGCCGCTTCTGAGGCGACAATTGACAATATCCGCAATTATCTTTTTGCATTCCTGGTATTTTTTAAGCTTGATATAAGAATTTTCGCTATTGACATATAAAGCACCTTCTTCAAGGAAACCTGACATTTTATTTATTTCTTCAGCTTGGGAATCAGTCCTTTGAGCTAGGGGTAATCCTTTAATCCAAGCAAGCAGATGCTCATAGCTTAGAAAAGTGTGGCCTTGTTCAGCTGCCTGATCCAAAACATATGTAATTATTGCTCTTAGTCGCCGTGGGTCACCGGAGCTATCAATAGTGAAGGGCTGCTTACAGTGGTGCCCGATATTCAATTTAGGATTAACAAAGATAGCATTATCAATTTGTGAAATTGCTATCTGGTGTTGATTTTTTTCCTCACGTGTAAACTCGTATAAGAGGTATGGGTTGAGAATAATCTCTTTTGACTTTGCCTTCAGCTCAGACCAGGCATAATAAGCCTGATCAATCGAAAGATCCATGCTTGCCAAAAGTTCAAAATATTGAGTATTGATCTCATCTTTCAAGAGATCAAAAAACTTATCTTTCTTGCTAGCTAAACTGTTATCAAGATCCTTATCACCGGTTAATTTTGTTCCGAAAAAGAAGAGAATCAAATCGACAATTACATCATTTATGGAAGAGTCAATATATTTAGCGATATCAAAACCATATTGCACACCAAAAGCGGATAATACTGCACCTATTCCCGGGAAAACGCCACGTAGATTCCAAGCATTCTCCAATTGATTATCAACATATTTTAATTGAGTATTAACCCAGCCCTGATTGGCAACTCTTAAACTGAGATTAGCAATATTTTTCAACGCTTTCTTTGTTTGCTCCAAAGCATCAATAGCTGCATCATGGCTGACCCATTCGGAGAGATAAGAGAAATCTTGTTTGAAGCCATCCGGTTCAAACACAGTGACAGTGGACACATCGAAATCTGGGTTTATTTTTGCGTATTCAGCGATTTCATGATAGGGCATTAAAAAACCATCTTTGCCACCGTCTCTGATCGAGTGAGCGGCATTTGTTTGCCAGATGTAATTTATTTCCTCGCTGCTGCCATCGGTTCTATATAATTTCAGTTCTGTATTGGACACAATATTCCCGATTCCTGCAATTACGCGCCGGTTTTGATTATCCTCGATAAAGGGAACCTGCTTATAGTATGGAAATATCAATGACTTATGTGGTTCAATGCCAGAAAAGAAATAATTTAAAATTCCTTTTTGTGAATGCCCTTCTGAAACCCAGCTGCCTGAACCTGCTCTCATCTGTTTTGTTTTCTCTATGTCGAAAGAGAAATTATAATATTTATGCTTTTCACAAGCACCTCTTATTGATGTCCAGGAAAAAGGAATTAAGAGAAACGAGTATGGGTCTAGATTAAAAGGAGTATCAAGATAATGTTTGAATTTCGGATCAGATTTGTAGGGATGCCTCATTATAATTTGAAGGCTGGTGGGACTCATGAAAGCAGCATTTTCTTTAATCCAATTTTGCATTTTATAGGATAAGGATTGCTTGTAGTGCTTGCCTCTATTTGCTTCTTCAAAGTCCAGATCTCGGTACGATGCTATCCTAGAGATTACTTGAGCAGATACATTGTATTGTGGATAATTATCAACCCTGCCAGAATAGTCATTATCTTTCCAAGGAATCCTTGCGGAGTAATGTTGAATAAATTTCATAATTAGATATCTCCAAATTTTCAGGCACTAAGTGCCAATATTTACATAAGTCTCGAAATATTTACTCAAATAGCCCGTCAACAATGTGTTCTGGGTGTAGATTAATTCTGTCCCAGCAGTAAGTATTTGAGCCAGAATGAAATAATGTTCCTAATATACTGTCAAAATACACATGCAATATTTCTTTCAATCATATGTGCTATGGTAGTATTTAATATAATAACTGCAGCTTATAATCAAAGTCCACTAATTAGGGCATACTTCATCAGTTTCTTCAGCCTTAGATAAAGACATCACCAATTAATATGTAATTTGAATATTCCTTATATAAGGAAAAGAACAATTATTATCTGGAGCAGCTTATGAAAAAAGAAATGCAAAAAGTAATTCTAATCTCCTGCACCAAGTCCAAACGAAAATATCCCTGTGCAGCTCGGGAGCTATATGATCCAAGTCCACAATTCCACAAGTCTCTTTCTTATGCAGAAAAGATTACTAAAAATATCTATGTCATTTCGGCCAAGCATGGCTTAATCAGTTTAGACCAGTTTATTGAACCTTATGATTATAGTCTCTACGATATGACGGCCAATGAGGCTCATGCCTGGGGTGTGCTGGTCGCAAGGCAGCTGTGCAGTTTACACGATTTCGACAATACAGAGTTTGTGATTTTAGCTGGTGAAAAATACTATTTGCCCTTGCTGCAGCATTTGCCGCAAGAAAATGTCAGCCTCCCCTTGAAAGGATTAAGAATTGGAGACCGCCTCAAAAAATTAGACCAGCTGATTGCTTCATCTGCACAAGAGAAGACAATATGCTACAAATTACATAATCTGTTTGCTGAAATGCCTCGTTTTTACTGGGATACAATTGATGCCGTTTCCTTCAATAACGGAATCTACATTATTTTCCAAGAAAATGAGAAATACCATAATTATGACAGAGTAGTTCGTGTTGGGACTCATAGGAGTGATGGCAGACTAAAGGGACGTTTGAAGGATCACTTTATAAATGAAAATAAGGACGGCAGTATCTTTCGGAAAAATATTGGCAGAGCATTATTAAATCTAAATCAACATGATTACATACATGCTTGGAACAAAAATACAAGTAAGCCTAATGTTGTAGCCGAAATGGGCTCAAGCTATAAACCAGATTTTCAAAAACTAGTGGAAGGAAAAATCAGCAAATTATTGCGAGAGAGCTTTTCTTTTGTCTGCTTTCCCGTTACAGACGCTGATGAACGGCTTCGTCTGGAAGAAGGTATAATCGCAACTCTCAATTCAACAGCAGACTTTGGGCCTAGTTATGAGTGGAACGGAAAACATAGCACTGAGAGTGAAATAAGAGATAGCGGGATGTGGCTGAAAGAAGGCCTAGATGGAATTCCATTATCTGAAAGTGAGTTTACGCAGATTGAAAGATATTGCGCCGGCCATAAATCTACAAAAAAAGAGCATGAGGAATATGAGCCATTAAACTCTAATGTCAGCGTATCAATTAAGAGACAGGCAGATGTTAAAGATAGCAAACAGGCGGAAATGATATGGCATAAAATCTTTGCTGCACTGAATCAGCACTCTAATGAATTTCAGACTGTCAGGAAAAGCGGGAAAAAAGGCAAGTGGTTCTCTGCTGGCACAATAGGAGGTTTTTTAGAAGTAAGGAATGCCGTGCAAAATAAACCTTCTTGTTCACTTAGTATGCCGCGCCGTATAAGTAGGGAAGAATTTATAGCTTTATATCCGAATTACTATGAATGGCGTAAAGGTAAGATGCCACGATCAGAGGCTAATGGATACTCAAAAAATGGTTCATATATTTTTGCGCTTATTAATAGATTCGATGCTTTTGAGGATAAGGCTTAAAATCGATTCACTGATAACGAGGTAGCCCATGTTTGACTGGAACAGGGACGGTCAAATTGATCTTTTAGACATTGACATCTGGTTTGGCTATGACGATGACTCGCCTGCCACTATAGACTTAAATGGCCACATCTTTAACTTTGTTCAAGAGCTCGAACCTAAGAGAAATCTTTGGGGCAAGGTCAAACAGTTCACTCCACAAGTCGCTTGGTTTGAAAAATATCAGAAAGCTTTGCATAGCTTTGGCCATGGGCCCTTTTGCAAATTTTCAATCAATTTTAACAAATACTACAAGGCCAAAGGTGTATATGCCATCTTTGACCAAGGAAGCCTCCTATATATTGGTACGACAGAGAACCTAGCGCAGAAAATAAATTATGAATATGGCCGAATCTATGCCAAAGACTGCTATGCAGGCAGCCCTGAGAGCAACTGCAAGATCAATTCTTTTGTCCTCTATAAATATCTCAAGCAAGAACAGATCTTCCTATTTTTTCTAGAAACGGCTGATTATGATGCGATAATGCTGGAATTAGTGCAGGAATTTAGACCTCCGATCAATTTGCTTTAATAAGGTAAGCTAAGTTTTAAGAGTCTGGCATGCACAAAACAGCTAGTAAGTCCAAACAGCTGCAGGAGAATAGTTATCAGGTAAAAGATCATGAAAAAAAATGAGAGCAAAAAACTGCTAATCCTCCTTGCTCTGCAAGCGAAACAGGCAAACAACTTCCTACTAAAAGTCAGCCTTTCTTGTAGCGGGCTAAAAACTGCTTTGTTCTTTCTTCTTTGGGATTGCCAAAAACTTCCTTAGGGGTACCTTGCTCAATTATCATACCATCATCCATGAAGATAATCCTATCTGCTACATCGCGGGCAAAATCCATCTCATGGGTCACAATGATCATGGTTGTGTCTTCTTCTGCCAGCTTTTGAATAACTTTAAGAACTTCACCGGTGAGCTCAGGATCCAAGGCAGAAGTGGGTTCATCAAAGCATAAAATATCCGGCTCTAAAGCCAGAGCACGGGCGATGGCCACACGCTGCTGCTGGCCGCCGGATATTTGATGGGGGTAATTATTCATCTTATCCGTCAGACCAACCTGAGAGAGAAGCAATTGACCTTTTTCTTGAATCTTTTTCTGGATAGCCTTTTTGTTTTCCTTATAGTCCGGCTGTTCTGAGCATAAAAGTTCAGCAGCCAAAGTAACATTTTTCAAAACCGTATACTGCGGAAAGAGATTAAAATTTTGAAAAATAAGGCCAAAATGCAAGCGTTTTTTCCGCATTTCACTCTCTATTTGAGTGGCGGGATCCATAGCGTCAAAAATCAGTTGCTTGTTAACAATAATACTCCCTTTGTCGGGCATTTCCAAAAAGTTGAGGCAGCGCAGCAAGGTGGTCTTACCGCTGCCCGAAGCACCGATAATAGCAATTGACTCTCCCTTTTCCATGGAAAAGCTGACATCTTTTAAAACCTGCAGGTTGCCAAAACCCTTCTCGATATTTTTAACATCCAAAATCGCCATCAACAGCTTCTCCTTTAAGCCGGGAAATAACTCAGCTTCTTTTCAAACCAGTCAAAGAGCAAAGTCAAAACTCCCACAAAGATCAGAAAATAAATACCTGTGGCAAAAAGAGGCCAGATAAGACCCTTACTGCTGTATTCACCAGCCATCATAATTATTTCCTTATTGGCAATAATGCGGGCCAAAGAGGTATCTTTAACCAGGGTAATCACTTCATTGCCTGTTGGCGGCAGAATTCTCTTGATCACCTGCAGTAGTGTCACCTTGAAAAATATCTGGCTCTTGGTCATACCTAAGACGAGGCCTGCTTCATACTGGCCCTTGGGTATGCTCTCAATACCGCCTCTAAAAATCTCGGAGAAATAACAGGCATAGTTGATAACAAAGGCGACAGTTGCGGCAATAAAACGTCCGGAGGCACCCCCAGGCCAGGAAAAAGACATATTCATCAGACCTGGCCCGTAGAAAATGATCATCAGCTGCAGCATCAAGGGAGTTCCTCTAACAATCCAGACAATTGTTCGCACCACTTTGCGCAGGGGACTAAAGCGGCTCATGGAACCAAAGGCTATTACAAGCCCTAAGGGCAATGAAAAGATAAGGGTGGAGGCAAAGAGCTTGCTGTTTAGTAAAAAACTCTCTGACAGCCGGTTGACGATAATTAAAATCTGATCCATATCTCTTTCCTTGACAAGCAGAAAAGAGCAAAGATTAGGCTCTTTGCCCTAGTCTATTATTTCTACATTATAAGCAGTTAATCAGCCAGATCCAATCCGTACTTATCTGCTAATTCTTCCATTGTGCCAGCAGCAGTTAATTCGTCAAAGATCTTGTTTACCTCGGCGCAGATGTCAGAGCCTTTGCGGAAAGCAACACCATAATTTTCTTCGGCCAGATGATCGACAATAATTATATCTGTATAATTGGTTCCTTCACCTGTCATGGTTTTAGCCAGGGTCAAATCCAGCACTGCCGCCAGCACAGTTCCAGCCTTAACTTCCATCAAAGCCTCAGTCTGCAAGGTTTTAGGCACGTAATTTGCCTGCTTTAAATTATCGTCTGTCTTAATAGCCTTTTCACCGGCAGAACCCTGTTCAGCTGCCACTTCCTTGCCGACCAAAGATGCCGTATCCTCATATTTGGTGCCTTCCTTAACGATCACCACCTGTGCATTTTTCACATAAGGCTGAGTGAGTTCCATTTCTTTCGCGCGCTCGGGATCGATCGTCAGACCATTCCAGATACAGTCGATGGATTTTGCTTCCAGCTCAACTTCTTTTGTATCCCAGTTGATCTCAACAAAGTCAGGCTCAACACCCAGTTTTTCACAGACTGCAGTTGCCAATTCTGTATCAAAACCAGTAAAATTACCCTCTTCATCTGTATAGTTCATGGGAGCATAATCAGTGTAGCCGATGATCATTTTCTTCTTTGCTTTGACATAAGCTAAATCGCTGTCACTTGTAGACTTATCTGCCTCTGGTGCCTTGGTTTCAGATTTTCCACAGGCGGCCAGTGCAAAAATCATCACTAATGCCAAAAATAGGGATATCCACCTCTTCATTTGTGTTCCTCCAATATTCTGCATAAAAATTCCTTATAATATATCACGATTGATCGATTAAGCAAAGCTATCTCGGTGTTTTAACCACTTTTCAGTAAGCAAAGAGAAATAATTTATGCATTAAGATGAGAAATGATAGCTCTTATCCCAACAATCAGGGTAAAAGCCTTGCCAGCAAAGAGCCAGCCCAAGGGAGGAAATTCTACCCTTTTGCGAAACTCAAATAATTTGTCCATTACAATCGCTAAAAAATCAGAAAACAAGATAAGCAGCTGCCATAAAAGATAATAGAGAGGTGGTGGCGAATTGGCCAAGCCTTAGGAAAAGGGCTGGCAAGTTTTGTGCATCAAGATCTTGGGCTTTTAGTGCAGTAAGAGACAACAGCTGCCTGGCAGCAAGTAAATACCAATCTCAATCTTCTGAGCTATTGCAGTGGCAGGTTTTTAGCTTCCGCACTGGTAAATATCATGCTTGCCAACAGAACTGTTGTTAGATCTAGCCAAACCAAGATTGCAAGATCAGTAGCGGGCTGCTTAGTTATTTGGGGATTAAGTCAGAAAAAGCATTGATCTGGAGCGGCAAACAGATTATAGATATCAGCCGATTTGTCTTTTGGCCAACTTTCTTTTTTTCAGCCTGCCTTTTGGTCTGCTCATAGTAAAGCAAGATGAAAGGGACAGCTAAAAAAGCATGCTTTGCTTGATCGGCTGACAAAAAATAGAAATAATAATTCGGCTTTTCAGTGCTTTGACCTAAGTATCAGTAGTTTGAGCGGAGCTAGAGAGAGAATTCTTCTCGATGTATTTTACTGGCGGCGACCTTATTTTCTCTTAAGATAGCTTTCATTGCCTCCATCATAGAGGGAGGCCCGCAGATAAAAAAATCTGCTTCTGGATAAAACTGATCGATCCCGATGCGCTGAAGATATTCGCTGGTAATTTGCCCATGATCGAAGGGCTCAGCCTCTTCTTGGCTCAAAGTAATATAGTAGGAAAAATGATCATAATTTTGCTTCATCTCCTGCAGCTCTTCCAGCAAGAGCAGATCTTCTTTAGACGACAATCCCCAGACCAAGACCATCTTCCGGCCCGTATTCATCTCGATTTGACTTCTTAGAATACTCAGGATAGGAGTGATCCCGATGCCACCTGCCAGCATGACCAGCGGAGTCTTCGCTGTTTGGGAGCCGATGTCAAAGAAATTGCCATAGGGTCCTTCGAGTGTAGCGAGATCACCGTTTTTGAGCTCTCCGATCAGACGGGTATAATCACCGGACTCTTTTACCATCACACTAAGCGAGTTGCCACCTGCGGCAGGTGCACTTGAAATTGAAAAGGGATGACTTTCTTTGGGGATTTCGGACTTGATAAAGCGGACAAAGACATACTGGCCTGGCTCATAATCCATCAGTGCCACTTTTTCTGCTTCAAATTCCAGTTCATGAACAGTTGAATTATGAGGGTTAGAGCGCTTCAAAATATAAGTTGGAAGGAAGCGCTTGGTAATCTTACTGGTAAGAAATCCTCCCACCGCCAGTAGCACATAAAAAGTAGCTAAAAGACTGAGCAGGGTATTGGTGCGAATAAAAGCAATCGACATCATATGGATAAAAATAGTTAAAACGGCCAGAACAGACAAACGATGCAACCAAAGCCCAAGCTCACGCTTAAAGTAATTATCTTTTAAGCGCAGCAGTAGATTCGATTTACGAATGAAGGTATTGGACAAGATAAAAACACCTGTTAACACCGTCAGGAGCAAAAAGGCCAAAGAGGCAAAGCCCGCTGGAGTCACAGTCTGCCATGCTAGAAATCTTTTGCTGGCATTAAATTCATTGGCGATATGCAAGATGACAACAAAGACTACAACAATTGCCAGCAGGCCATGGATGGAGTACATTGCCGGCAGACCGATTTTCCTGGCTATCTTTCTCGGCCGAAGAGCAACAAATACGTCAGTCAAAACCAAGGAAAAAGCAAGTAAGCCCAGCATAACAGGGAGCCTCTGGCCTGCTGGTAGAGCTGCTTGATTAAACAAAAACGCCAATGCTAAGCTCGTAAATATCAAGATTGCAACCAAGGGGATGATTAATTTTCTTACTTTTGACATCTTTTCACCTGTTTTTCTTTCTTCTTGATAGAGGGCAAATAAAGCTAGACCATCTTGTCAGCCTTCTTTATTTCTACCAGTTGGACCGTATAGCCGTCTGGGTCGTGGATAAAAAGAAAAGAGATGTGGGGCAGGGGAGATACCGGTCCGCTGGCAATGACAATTTGTTTTTCCTGCAAAAGTTTTATAGCCTTCTCTAATGATTCAACTTCAAGTCCGACCGAAATATCTGAGCTATACAATTTATCTTTTTCATGGGCAAAGGAGATCAGTTCAATCTTGGGCTGATCCTTCTCTCCCAGCATGGCCATTTCCATCCCGTCACCTTTTATTTGACTATCGATGGGAAGTCCTAGTATCCCGTGGTAAAAGCTTAAAGATTTTTCCAAATCCTTCACCAGCAGGGTCACCCAGCATAATTTCATCATTAAAGTCCTCCTCTTTTAAATTAGATGGATACGTCCAGGCGTGTCTTTTCCTCAATCAAACTATTTAAGATTCTCTTCAGCAAAAAAACCGCCTGTTCTGCTTCCTCATCAGACAATCCGCGGCTAGATATCTCTATCAGTTCTAAGAAAGTGTTCTCCAGCTGCTGCTTGATCTTTTTGCCTTTGCCGGTCAGATAGAGCTGAACAAAGCGTCTGTCTTCTGCCAAAGGTACTTTTACTACATATCCCCGGGAGACCAGACTTTTAATGGCTTTAGCTGTAGTTGACTTGTCCACATATAATTCTTCGCTCAGTTCCTTTTGCGTAAGGCCCTCTCTTTGAGAAATGACATACAGATAATCGTACTGCCCTCCCCGGATTGATAGATCTTCCAGCTTTGCGTTGAGAATGCTTTGTAAATTGCGATAAATAGCGGCATTTAGTTTTCCGACATTATTCATCTTCTTTCCTCCGGCTGCATGAATCAGGCAACAAAACCAGTTTAAATCATATTAGTTGGCATTACAACTAATAATCAATCGACTAATCAATCAGCCAAATTTAATTATCTTGACAAGATTTTTGCCTCGTGTTTTAATTAACGCTGTTTGTATTTAACACTGTTAGATAAGGCCAGGAGGATCAAGATGAAAGCGCATAATTCTAATGCTCTGCCCGCTTTCGCTCAAAAAGCAGCAACAGCTTTTCAAGAGATTATGTCCACTGCTCATAAAAATCAGATGGAGCATATTAACCGTGGCAACAAGGGTGAACTTTTTGTTTTGAAGCATTTGAATGAAAACGAGCAAGCCATGAGCCCCTCCCAACTCAGCCAGGCACTGGACAGCAGCACTGCCCGTATCTCTGCTCTGCTTAAGGCCTTAGAGCAAAAAGAGGAGATTGAGCGCCAGGTAGACAAAGATGATCGCCGCTTTGTTCTGGTTAATATTACAAAGAAAGGTCGCGAACGAGCTGTTGAGGAGCTTTTTCAGATGAAAGAAAATCTTGCCCAGGTCTTTGCCACCTTAGGGGCAGATGATACGCGTGAATTTTTAAGGCTTACTGCTCTTTTTTCCAATGCTATGAAAGCGCAAATGGATCGACGATACCCTTAATTCTAAAATTTACAGGTGCAATCTATGATAAAAATACTAAAATACCTTAAAAAAAGCGACTTGCTGATGGCCTTTACCAGCCTCTTTTTTATTGTCGCTCAAGTTTGGCTGGATCTGAAAGTACCAGAATACATGCAAGAGATTACTCAGTTGACCCAAACGCCTGGAAGCGCTCTGAGAGATATCTGGCAGGCAGGAGGATTAATGCTGCTTTGCACCTTGGGCAGCCTTATCAGCGCAGTCATCGTCGGCTATTTTGCCGCTAAGATCGCAGCCAGTTTCAGCCATGATCTAAGAGCTCGTTTTTACCGTAAAGTGGATTCCTTTTCTTCTGCAGAAATAAACCGTTTTTCGACCGCCAGTCTCATTACCCGGGCCACCAACGATGTTACCCAGGTTCAGCTTTTGATTACATTGGGTTTGATGATCCTGATCAAGGCCCCAATTATGGCTATCTGGGCGGTGGGCAAAATTGCCGGCAAAGGATTGGAATGGACCCTTGCTACAGCTGTAACTGTCGCTATTTTGCTCGTATTTATCGGCTTGCTGATACTTTTGGTCTTGCCCAAATTCAAAAAGATGCAGACTTTAACGGACAATCTAAACCGGGTCACCCGAGAAAATCTGACCGGCCTTCGCGTCGTTCGCGCCTACAATGCCGAGAATTACCAGGCAGAAAAATTTGAAGAGGCCAACGAGGAACTGACCTCTACCCAGCTTTTCACTGGCCGAGCCATGGCCTTGATGATGCCTGTGATGATGCTGATTATGAATGGACTGACCTTGGCCATCTATCTCATTGGCGCCAGCTTAATTGATACTTCCAGCCTGATGGATAAGCTTAATATTTTCACCAATATGATCGTTTTTTCCAGCTATGCTATCCAGGTCATTATGTCTTTTTTGATGCTGGTGATGATCTTCATGCTTCTGCCTAGAGCCAGCGTATCCGCCCAAAGAATAAATGAAGTATTAGAAACAAAACCCGCCGTCACGGATGGCCAAGACTTGGAAGGTATGGCAGGTATCCATGGCAGCTTAAGCTTTGACCGGGTCAGCTTTAAATATCCCGATGCCGAAGATTATATTTTGCACGACATCAGTTTCATAGCCAATCCCGGTGAGACGGTAGCCTTTATAGGGTCGACCGGGAGTGGCAAATCTACACTGGTAAACCTGATTCTTCGCTTCTATGATGTCACGGATGGCGAGATCCGTCTGAACGGCAAAGATATCCGTCAATACACCTTGCCAGCCTTGCGCAGCAAGATAGGTTATGTTTCCCAGCAAGCTGTCTTGTTTAAGGGCTCGGTGGCCTCCAATATCACCTTGGGAGAAAGTCAGGCAAGGAAATCTTCAGAGGAGGAAATCCAACAAGCCTTAAATATCGCCCAGAGTGAAGCCTTTGTCGCCGAGATGGAAAATGGCTTGGAGGCTGAAGTTGCCCAGGCTGGTTCCAATCTGTCCGGCGGGCAAAAGCAGCGTCTCTCTATCGCGCGAGCTATTTACAGAAAACCGGAGTTTTATATCTTTGATGATTCTTTTTCTGCCTTAGATTTTCGAACTGATCGTCTGCTCCGTCAGGCCTTAAAGCGAGAAACAGCTGGTGTCACCAATTTGATCGTCGCCCAGCGCATCGGGACTATCATGGATGCGGACCGCATCATTGTCCTCGATGATGGGCGGATCGTCGGCCAGGGCACACACAAAGAGCTTTTGACAAAATGTGAAGTTTACCGTCAGATAGCAAAATCTCAATTGAGCGAAGAGGAGTTGGTATCATGAGCCGGCCAAATAAAAGAGAAAACCACGACCAGGAAAAAGAAAAGACTGAAGTAAAAAATAGTAAAGAGGCCCTAATTAAGCTGGCAAGAAGTCTAAAATCGTATCTGCCTGCTATTGTCATTGCACTCATATTGGCCTTGGCGGGGACAATCCTGCAGGTCCTGGGGCCGGACCGGCTCAAAGCTTTGACTGATGAAATCATGCGAGGACTTCCCAGTTTAATAAACGGGACGCCCACTCTAAATGCTATCAATTTCGACGCTTTGTGGTCGACTGCCTGGACCTTAATATTGTTTTACAGCGCTTCTGCTCTTTTGTCACTTCTGCAAGGTTTTATCATGACGACCGCAACCCAGCGCTTTAGTAAAGGCCTGCGAACCGATATTTCAGATAAGATTAACCGCCTGCCCCTCAGTTTTTTTGATCGTGTCACCCATGGGGATGTCTTAAGTAGAGTCACCAATGATGTTGATGCAGTCAGTCAGGCTCTCAGCCAAAGCGTCAGCGGTCTGGTGACATCCCTGGTTCTTTTCTTGGGATCCGGTTTTATGATGTTCTATCACAATTGGATCATGGCTTTGACCGCGATCTTTGCCAGTTTTTTCGGCTTTATCCTTATGAGCTTGATTATGAACAGGTCCCAGAAGTACTTCCGCGAACAGCAGAAAAACTTGGGGGCTGCCAACGGCCATGTCGAGGAGGTTTTCTCCGGGCATCGGATTGTTCAAGCCTATAATGCAGGACCGCAGATGACTGAACGTTTCGATCTTGTCAATCAAAACCTCTACGACAGCGCTTGGAAAAGTCAGTTTCTGTCCGGTTTGATGCAGCCTTTGATGGGCTTTATCGGCAATTTCGGCTATGTTGCCGTCAGTGTTGTCGGTGCTGCTTTGACCATGCAAGGAACTATTTCCTTTTCTGTGATTGTTGCTTTTATGGTTTATATCCGTCTCTTTACCCAGCCTTTAACCCAGATTGCTCAAGCATTCCAGCGGCTTCAGCAGGCTATCGCCGCTGGCGAGCGTGTTTTTTCTTTCCTCGAAGAAGAAGAGCAGGCAAGTGAAGCAGATAAGAAGATGCTGCTCAGCGATATTAAAGGCGAGGTGGAATTTTGCCATGTTAATTTCGGCTACCTGCCCGGCAAGACTGTCATCCATGATTTTTCCGCCTCGATCAAGCCTGGTCAAAAGGTTGCCATTGTGGGACCGACCGGGGCGGGTAAAACAACAATGGTAAATCTTTTGATGCGCTTTTATGAGCTCGATCAAGGGGAGATCTTGATCGATAAGATTCCCATCTCCCAGGTGCCAAGAGAAAATGTCAGGCAACAGTTCGGGATGGTTTTACAAGATACCTGGCTTTTTGAGGGCACAATCGCAGAGAACATCAGTTATGGCAATCAGGGCATTTCCAAAGAAGATGTAGTCAATGCCTGCCGAACTGTCGGGCTCCATCACTTTATCCAGACTCTTCCCCAAGGCTATGACACGGTCCTGGACGATAAATCTTTATTATCTCAAGGGCAAAAGCAGCTTCTGACCATTGCTCGCGCCATGGTCCAAAATGCTCCCATGCTTATCTTGGATGAGGCAACAAGTTCTGTCGATACTAGAACTGAAGCCTTAGTCCAAGAAGCTATGAATAAGCTGACTTACGGGCGGACTTCTTTCGTGATTGCCCATCGGCTCTCTACCATCAAAAATGCAGATCTGATCTTAGTGATGAAAGATGGTGACATCGTAGAAAGTGGCCAGCACGAGGAACTCCTGGCTCAAGGCAGTTTCTACGCTGAACTCTATAATAGCCAGTTTGATCTTGCTGCCTGAGATCAGGGCAGCTAGGAAGAGAAGGTGTTGTTATAAAAGGACAGTTGAGCAAATTTTTGTGGTTTGAGCAATTTCTAAATAGTGGAAATTTAAGCTAAGAGCTGAGATAAGAAAAAGAGTTGAGATGAGATGATTCGTATTATGAACACGGAAAAAGAAAGTTTTAAGGAAAGCTTGCCAGAGAACCCATTGGGACATTCTCCTATTCCCGGCCTTATTCTAAAATACGCAATCCCTTCGATTGTAGCGATGCTTATATCGGCAGTTTACAATATTACTGATCAAATCTTTATCGGTCATGTTGTGGGCATGCTTGGCAATGCAGCAACAAATGTAGCTTTCCCCCTTACAATCCTTTCCAGCGCTCTTGCTCAGCTCATTGGCATCGGTACTGCTGCCAATTTCAATATAAATATTGGGGCAAAGCGGCCAAAGGAAGCTGGCAGGTATCTGGGAACTGGCTTACTGCTTCTATCTATCTGCGGGCCCCTGCTTTCCGTTCTTGTCCTTTTGTTTAAAACTCCTATTTTACTTCTCACTGGAGCAACTGAAGCAGTGCTGCCTTTAGCGCAAATCTACCTTGGCATTACAGCACTGGGCTTACCATTCTTGATTTTCACACAGGCGGGCAGTAATTTTATTCGTGCTGACGGAAGCCCTTCTTATGCCATGGTGGCAGTGTCGTCGGGTGCCTTGCTCAATGTATTTTTGGATTGGCTTTTTATGCTGGTCTTTAATTGGGGAATTCAGGGTGCGGCAGCAGCCACTGTGATCGGCCAAGCAGTTTCTTTCCTTTTGGTTATTGCCTATTTGCCAAGATTTAAAACTGTTAAGCTACAATTTGACCTTTTTCGTCTCAAGCTTAAATACATAGTCTCGATTGTAAAGCTGGGAACGTCAAACTTTATAAACCACCTGATTATGATGGCCGTAAATATCGTCATGAATAACACTCTAACACGCTATGGTGCTTTGACTGTTTATGGCAGTGAGATTCCTCTTGCTGTCTCGGGAGTAGTCGCAAAATTAAATAGTATTTTAGCCGCATTTTCAGTGGGTATTGCCCAGGGCTGCCAGCCGATTCACGGTTTTAATATGGGCGCAAAAAACTATGGCAGATTGAAAAAAACATACAAAACTGCCTTTGCCGCTTCTATCATCTTCAGTATTTTGGCCTTTCTGGCCTTTCAACTGTTTCCCCGCCAGATCATCTCAATCTTCGGAGCCGGCAATGAGCTTTATTATCAGTTTGCCGAAAGCTATCTTAGAATTTTCATGCTGATGGTTTTCATTTTTGGGCTTCAGCCACTGACAGTCAATTATTTTACGGCGATTGGCTACGCAAAACAAGGAATTATCCTCTCGCTTTCACGGCAGGGACTTTTCCTCATTCCTTTGCTTGTTACACTCCCTGCTGCTTGCGGATTAGATGGCATTTTATATGCAGGGCCGATTGCTGACTCTCTGGCAGGGATTTTATCAATTGTACTCATCTCGATTAACTTCAGAGATTTGGGAAAGCTTGAGCAGTTGCAAACAAATAGTACTACATAAGCCTCCGGAATCTTTTGAGCAAATTCTATTGTAGAAAATGGGTGAGCTGTGACTCATCTCTTTATTTTTAAATTTACCAATTATAAAGGGGCTCTATGAAATATTATTGGCATTTTTTTCATTTCTTGTTTAGGATGATTATAGAATTTTTATTAGCCATTTGTTAGGTCAAATAAAGTACACTTTATAAATCCTTTTAATGAGGAACAGAAATTACAGTCAATGCAGTGCGGGTGCACACGAAATTGTCCGTCATTCTCATCAGTTTCTTAGACTAAGAGAATAAATCTACTCACATTCGGTGTAAGGTTTTATGCCTAATTACCTCGATTTACTTGCATATCTCCTATTCAATATTACCTACGCAAATTTTGCTCAACTGCTAGCAATCTTTTGTGAACAATAGTGAAAAGAGAAGAGATCTGAATAGTGATTATTAATTTTAATATCCATAAAAGGGCTAAAAGAATCTATAAGAATTTATCCCAGAATAATTTCAAGGGCAGATAGTAAAAGCTTTCCACCTGATTACTGAGCAGAAAGGAACAATTAGAGCACAATTGAAGGCAATTTTCTTAATCATGCCGGTACACTAAACCGCCTAGTAGAAATAGAGATAGGTATCGATGAATGATTAAAACAAGTAAGACTTTGTGACACTTCAGAAGTAAAAGAATGAATAGAAAAGCAAGGAGGAACTATAAAAATGAAAAAAATAGGCATTATAATTTTGGCAGCTTTGCTTATCCTATCTTTTGTAGGATGTGCAGGTGAGAAAAAAACAACTGATCCTGATGCTGGCACTGGTGATGCTGACACAAAAGTTGATAGCACCACAGTTGATAGCACCATAGCGGATACAGGAAAAGACGGTGCTGATGATGCAGAACCAAACGAAGAGCCAGAGCAGCCTTATGATAATGTGCCAGATACAAATGTTCCCATATATCCGAATTCGCAGCTGGTATACGACGATCTGGGCGCATTAGTCTATGCGACTACTGATTCAGGCGAGGCGGTCAACAATTTTTATCAAAAACATCCAGACTTTAAAGAGAGTAAGTCTAGCGGTAAATTTCAGGAAGGGTATTATTACCATCAAACGCCTCTGGTAAGTTTGGCACGTGCTTTAATGCGTGATGACTCTCAGGAGAAGAAAGATGAGGTAAATGCTTATATCAAGGAGTTCGGGGGATTGCAGACATTGACAATTTTTGATGCTGAGATGGATGAAGAAATGAAAAAACTCTCATTGACAAATACAATTTTTTCGCAGGTTCCTCATGATAAAACCCTAATCCTTTACGGAATCATGGAGGAAAAGTAGAAAATAAAATCTGCTCCTTAGTTTTCGCATTTCTTTTTGCAGGAGGCCTTCTAGATAGCAATGCTAATTTAAATAGTAAAGTTATGGAGGCTTAGGAGAGGCCTGTTTTGTCAGCTTGTCAAAACAATCTGTGGCAAGAAATAGTGAAGATGGAAGTACCTGAGGTCGATCTTGAAGGCAACTTTTTTAAATCACGCCGGTACATTAAGTCGTCGCTTAGAAATAGAAATTGAACATATTAGACTATATTCTGCAAAGCTCTTAATCTAAAGATTTTATGCATTACTTTCCTAATTGAATAATCCTTTCAATGAGGAAGCTGTAAGTGTTATAGCTACCAGCAGAATTTATTTGCCTAGTACAAGCTTTCTCCTAGGCAACCTAAAATCTGGGCAAATAACTATTAACAGAAACCGTAAAGATGAAAAGGAATTAGAAATGCTTATTAAACGCTTGCCTACGATATTTTTGCTGCCCTTCTCTAAAGCACTTGATCAGACAAGGAAGTGGCGCTGGTTGCGTCTTTTGTTTACGTTTGCTTTTGTGCTTGTAACGCTCGCTTGGATATTTTTGCTAGTGATCTTAGTATTCTCTGAGGATGAATTAGCCCTGCCTCTTCCTGCAAGTAGAGTAAGTCTGCTTTTCTTATTGTTTTTGTTCCTCTCAGCCTATGCTTGTGATGCTGTAATAATGCTAAGAAAAGATCATGATGCTGCCAGATTAGCTTTAAATGATTGGCAAAAAGTAAAAGAGAAGGGCAAACTGCGCTTTATCTTCACGTCGTACACTATTGAGATACTTCTTGTTGTTATTTGGCTGTATATTTTAGATGCTAAGCGCTATCGGGGCTAGGATCCATGGTCAGCACCTTGATAATTAGAGGCGTATTTATTTTTGCGCTACTGCTGGCCATAAGATTTGTTATCTGGCGGCTCAATCTTAGAGATGAAGATAAGATAGAAGCAAAAATCTGGCAATAACACTTCTAAAAGGAAAGAGAAAATCTTCCCAACGCACGGTTTTTGATCCTAAAGTAAGCGCAAAACTTCAAGAGCAGCAGAAGAAGAAGAGGCAAAACTAGGTAGCAGATCAGAGGATAGATTAGATTCGTAATTGACAGAATCGATATGCTCGTCATTGATGAATTGCAACAAAGATTAATGGCATACTATTCTACAACCCGCCTTCTACAACTCGGTCAGCTTGGCCTTACTGGCTTTCTTTTTCATCTATAAGTGGTATTTTAAAGATAAATTCCTGAATTAGACCTAAGACAAGCAGAGCTAGAGCAGGCCAGATTAGCTGGCGGCATCCCGCCCTATTTGCAGCTGTCTTTTCTAAGGATAAAAACCCCAGACCCAGGCCTAAGAAAAGAGCCAACAGACGGATCAGCCAGAACCTGACCTTGATCCAGTCAGATTGAGCCAGATGGATCCCGATATCAGTCAGAGGGCCGGTGATGTGGCTGGTCCTATCGACCGGAGTCAGACTAGCTGCTGCATTTTGGCCACCCAAAGCCAGAGGCAGGAGAATCAGACTGGCTTTTTTCAGACCGAGGGCAAAAAAGGCAGGAGTTATTAGCAAGCAAAAGCTGGTTAGGAAAAGTCCAAAAGCCAGGCCTTTTTTTCTGCTGATCAGGCTGGCTAAAAAGGCCCCCAGAACAAAAGAAAAAAGGACAGCGATAAGCGGCAGGATGGGTTCTTTACTGCCGGCCAGGCAGGATCTGGCCAGTTTGGCCAATCGCCCAGTCATGAAAGAGGCATTTTCACCATTAAATAAAAAGAGAGCCAGGACATCAACCCAGCCGGCAATAAAAGCCAGACCAAAGCCCAAGATATGGCTGTAGATTATAATTTTTTTCTTACGGTCTGGCTCTGGCAAAGCAGTACCCTTTCTCTTTTTTAAAAATCTGTCAGAATATACCAGGCAATCAGGAAAACCAGGGTCAAAACAATTAAAACGAAATCAGCACTGCTCCCGACCAGAGTTATCTTGCCCACAGAATCCTGACGGACCTGGTCCTTTTTTTTCAAGGAGTATAAAAGATGGATCTTGGCCTGGCGGTAGCCCAGCTTAACTCTTTCAAGCCAGCCGGCCAAAAGCTTTTTGGCCTTGCCCCTGAGTCGGCCGGCAGTCCCAATGGTCAGCTTAATCAGGCCAGTCAGGGTCAGATAGGCTGGGATCTGGATATTAAAAAAGCCAAATTTCAAGCCCGCCCAGCAAAAAACAATTCCTAAGGCCAGGGTCAAGAGCATGGACAAAAGATCAGGCAGTGTAAAAAAGTTCAGTTGGGCCAAGGCAGCGCTATCGATAAACCCCAGGCTTTGGGCGGCCGGCCAGAGGAGTTTTTCTGGCAAAAATTCTGGCCGCATCCCCAGCAAGAAGACCGGGATAGCCAGGCCCAGTAAGGCCAGGTGGCGCAATTGGAATTTCTCCCGCTTAAATTGCCAGTTAGGACCTTTTTGTAGAAAAGCTAAATAATAAAGTTTGCTAAAAGAGGCTACAGTGCCAATCCCCACCAAAGAAAAGAGTTTTTCCTGCCAGAAAACCAATCGGCCTCCTTCTTCTACAGCTTTAAGCAAGCCATGGTGGATCAGGGTCTTACTGGCATAACCATTAAAGCCAGGTGTCCCGGTAATGCCCAGGGCACCAATCAGCATAAAAACTGCTGTCCAGGGGAGTTTTTGCCAAAGAGCACCCATCTGACTTAGGTCAGTTGTACTGGTAACCAGGTAGATCAGACCTATACCTAAAAAGAGGAGAGCTTTGAAGAGGGCATGGTTAATTATATGATAGAGTGCTCCCATGAAGGCCAGATCGCCTGCTTCTTTTAAGAAAAGTCCAGTCCCGATAGCCAGGATAATATAGCCCATCTGGCTGATGCTGTGGTAGGCCAAAAGCCGCTTGGCGTCACTTTGTAAAAGGGCAGAGATAACACCTAAGAGCATGGTTAATAATCCCGCGCTCATCAGGATCTGACCCAGATAGGATAGATCAAGGCTTTTTAGCTGGCTCCAGCCGATCAACTGACCTGTCCGTAAAAGACCATAGGCTCCAACTTTAAGCAAAAGCCCGGAAAGAAGGGCACTGGCAGGAGTGGGTGCCGCTGAGTGGGCAAAGGGCAACCAGAGATGGAAGGGGACCATGCCGGCCTTAATTCCGAAACCAGCCAGCATCAAACCCAAGCTCCAGTGTAAAAGGTCTGGTCTTACCAGATCTTGCGGATCCAGGTTAAAGGTCAGGGGGCCACTGCTGGCTTCGCCAAAAAGCACCAGCCCAAGGGCTATAAGGAGGCCACCTGCGATGCTGAAGAAAAGATAGTAATAGCCGGCCTTGATCGATTTTTTATTAAAACTGTGGATTACCCAGAAATAGGAGGCTACAGTCATTATTTCAAAAAACAAGAGCAAAGTGAAAAGGTCAGCTGCCAAAAATACACCTAAAACCGCTGATAAGGTCAAGCTGGTTATAGCCTGAAAGATCCGGGGCCGATCTTCCCTAATCAGATAAGATGGACTGTAAAGGGAGACCAAAAACCAGATAAAGCTAGTTAAAAGCAAGAAAACTAAAGTCAGAGGACCACAGCTGAAACTGGGAGAAAAAGGCTCTTTGAGCTTGATTTGATAATAAATGGTTCCAGTGCTTTTTATCTGCAAGAGCAGATAGAGGGAAAGCAGGAAGGTGGCCAGATAGGAAAGGGAGATCCAGATGGCCGACCTTTTTTTACCCGCGGGCAAAAAAGCCAAACCGAGGAGGGGTATAAGAGGCAGGAGGGCAATTAGCATGGTTGGATCACCTTTCTAGAACATTTCCTGAACAACTTGCATGATGCCAGACCAGACCAGGCCAGGGAAAAAGCCCAAAAGCAGAGCCAGGCCAGCCAGGGTCAAGGAGGGCAAGAGCATGAGGTAGATCTTCCTGCTTCCTTCTTTTGCAGGAACTCTTTTGCCAGAGAAGGCAATAATAACAGTAGGAATAAAACAGACTGCATTGATTAAGCCGCTGATAATTAGACTCAAGGCAAAAGGCCAGCCACCGGCACTGATACCACCCTTCATCAGATAGTATTTACTCCAGAAGGTATTGAGAGGCAGCATGCCGATCATGCCTAGACTGGCCACGGCAAAAGCCACCATGGTCTTGGGCAGCTGCCAGCCCAGACCTTCCATCCGACTGATCTTGACCTCTCCTGTCTCTTCGGAAATAACACCAGCACAAAAAAAGAGGGTCATCTTGAGGGTTGAATAACTGATCATATGTAAAAGGCTGCCGGCCAGGGCCCAGGGTTTTAGCAGGAAGGCTCCCAGGAGAATATAAGATAGCTGGCTGATGGTATGGTAGGCCAGCCTTCTTTTCAAGACATCTTGACGGGTGGCGATAATAACACCGGCCAGGATGGTAAATGCTGCCAGCCAGGGCAGATAAGCGGAGATTGGCAAATTCTGAACTAGCTGCGGGCGAAAAATAGAATAGACAGTCCTCAGGATGCCAAAGACACCAGAGTAGACTACGGCCACAGCATGGAGAAGGGCACTTATGGGGGTTGGCGCCACCATGGCTGCTGGTAGCCAGCGATGGAGGGGCATGATAGCTGCTTTAACTCCAAAGCCAGCCAGGTAAAGAACCAAAATCCAGCTGAGGTTTTGGCTGGAGCCACCTGCTAAAAGGGAACCAGCAATGAAGTTGAGCTGGCCATTAAGACTTGCGGTCATAACCATGGCCAGGAGTATAAGTCCAGCTCCAGAAAAGCTGTAAATAATATATTTTTTGCCGGCCTTGCGGGTCTCAGGCTGCCTGGTTTGGATGACCAGGGGATAGGTGACCAGAGTTAAAAGCTCATAAAAAAGATAAAAGGCTGGTAGGCTGCCAGAATAAGCTATGGCTAAAGTTACACTCAAGGTCAAGAGAAAAAAAGCATAATAGGTTTTCAAACGAGGTTTTTTAGCCATATAACCGAAGGAGTAGAGGCTGGCAAAGGGCCAGAGGCTGGCAACTATAAGGGCAAAAATGCTGCCCAGACGATCAGGTTGTAAACTAAAGAGCAAAGGCCCTATCTCTACTGCCAGCTGGGGGCTTTGACCCCGGAAGATCTGGCCAGCCAAAAGCCAGTTGGCCACCAGGCTGATCAGGGAAAAGACCAGAACCAATATCTGATTTTGGTACTTTCTTTGGCCCGGCCAAACTAGGACCAAAAGGCTGCCGACCAGGCCGGCTGTTAAGCTTATTAGAAGTTCAATCATTTATCTATCCCTTATTCAACGCCAGGTAAAAAGCTCTGCCCCTGCCTTGCTGGCCAGTTCGAGCAAGGGTCCGGGAAAGATGCCCAGGACCAAAATAGCCAGGGCCAATATTCCCAAGGACAGCTTTTGCATGGGGCTGCTTTCTTCTATCATGGGTGTTTCCTGCGGATCAAAGTAGGCAATCCTGATAATGGGTAAAAGATAGGCTGCGCAAAGGATGCTGCCCAAAATTATACTGCCAGCGGCTAGTACGGAGCCGGCAGAAATACTGCCTAAGAGGAGCTGCCACTTACCTATAAAACCAGAAAACAAGGGGATGCCGATCAGGCTCATACTGGCCACAGTAAAACAGGCCATGGTCCAGGGCATCTTGCGGCCCAAGCCCGCAAGGGCATTGATTTCCTTTTTTCCACTGGCTGCCTCCAGGGAGCTGGCAGCCAAAAACAAGAGGGCCTTGGTCAGGGCATGGCTGGCCAGATAGAAGAGGCCTCCTCCCAGCCCCTCCCCATTCATCAGGCCCAGGCCCAGGAAAATATAGCCCAGCTGGGCTATGGTGGAATAGGCCAGACGACGTTTTAATTCAACCTGGAGCAGGGCCAAGACTGAGCCAGCTAAAATTGAAATTACACCAGCCAGTCTTAAGATGCTGGGCACAGTAAAATTTTGCAGCAGATTCTGACCAAAAACCAGGCTGAGAATTTTCAGCAAACAAATAATATACCCTTTGACAGCCAGACCAGACAAGATAGCACTGGCTGGTCCAGGTGCTGCGGAATGAGCATCAGGCAGCCAGACATGGAGGGGGAAGATGGCGGATTTTACACCAAAGCCGACCAAGAAAAAAGAAAAGGCCAGCCAGACCACCCGGGGACTTTGTTGCCAGATAAGAGCCAGATCCTGGCCGGCAAAGCCCATATTCAACTGGCCTGTCAAAATATAGATGAGGCCGATACCAGCCAAGATAAAAGACGAGCCCAAAGTGGCCAGAATAAGGTAGGAAAAGGCGGCCTTGGCAGCCTGGGGTTTTGTTCGGGCACTGACCAGGCTGCAGCAGCTGATGGTAGCCACTTCGACCAGAACAAACACATTGAAAAGATCCCGAGTCAGAGCCATCCCGGAAAGAGAGCCGATTAAAAGCAGGTAAAGGGCATAGAAACGGACAATTCTGTCCTTACTGCCCAGGTCGGCCCCCAGCCTGTTCTGACTGTAGGCTAGAACAGGTAAATTCACCAGATTTATGACCAGCAGGAAAAAGATAGCCAGATGGTCCACAACCAGTTCAATACCCCAGGGCGGCCGGTAGCCTCCCATAAAATAGTGGAGGGACTTGCTGCCGCTAGACCAGAAAAGATAGGCCAGATAAAAAGATCCGGCCAGAGTTAGCAGGCTGGATAAAAGGGCAAAGCCCTCTGCCAGACGACTGCGCCGAGCCATGGTCGGCAGAATAAAGGCCGTAACCAGGGGTATTAGAATCAAAAATACCGGCAGGTGTTCTCTGATCGCTCCCAACATCAGTTCTCTCCTCCCCTGCTCAAACGGGCAATTTTCTGGATATCCGTTGTGCCGTAGGCCTTGTAGAGGCGGACGATCAGGGCTAGAGCAAATGCTGTGACACTGACTGAGACCACAATCCCGGTCAACATTAGAGCCGAAGGCAGGGGATTGATAAAAATTTGGTCTGGATTAGCCTCGTCTAGGATGGGTACTGACCCTCCCCGAATATTGCCGGCAGCCACAAAGAAAATAAAAATTGCGCTTTCCATGATATTGATGCCGATCAGCTTTTTAAAGAGATTTGAGCGGGTCAAAACTGTCAAGAGCCCAATAAAAAACAAAATTGCTGCTATTACATAAGGGTAATTAATTAGTAATTTTTGGCATATTTCTCGCACTTTCTACCTCTTCCCCTCACCCTTCTTCCATGAGGGTGAAAAACAATGTAACCACAGTACTGGCAACTCGAATGCCTACTCCAACGCCGATCAGGGAGATCAGGCCACCGGAAGAAAGACTGCCAGGCTGGCCCAAATCGATGCCAGCCAATTTATTGGCCAGGAAGGGTGCGCCCTTAAAAATACCCACCAGACCCATGAGAACATACCAGAGGGTGCCATAACTTTCGGTATAAATCAGGACCTTTTCCGGCACTTTTTTTCGTCCTCCCTCAAGTCCATAGATGGTGGAAAAGGCAATCAGGCTCAAGCCCACGATGATGCCACCGGCAAAAGAGCCACCCGGGGAGACATGGCCGTGTAAGATAACATAAGAGCCATACATGGCCAAAAAAGGCAGGATAATCAGGGCTATCTTTTTTAAAATTAGATCCTTCATTTTTTCTCACCTTTCTTTCTGCCTGTTTTTAAAGTGAGAACCACAGCCAAGGTGGCTGTAAAAAGCACTATGGTCTCGTACAAGGTGTCATAGGCTCTGTAGTCCAGGACTATGGCTGTGACCATGTTGAAAATGCCTGTATCTTCCCGGGCTTCATTTATATAGCGCCGGGCCACCTGATTATGGACTGGATTGTCAGCTTGTCCATAGGCAGGCAGTTCTGCCACAGCCAGCAAAACACCACCAATGGCTACAAGCAAAAGAATAAGAATCAGTAAGTCACTTAGTCGCAAGCTTATTTTTTTCATTATTCTTCTTTCCTGTTAGTGCGGAAGATGGCCACCATCATCAAGATGGTCATGCAAATTCCTGCAGCTGCTTCCGTGATAGCCAGATCAGGTGTATTCATCTGCAACCAGATCAGGGCTAAAATCAAGGTATAGGCGCCAAAGACAATAACTGCATGCAAAAGATCCTTGATAAAATACATGGCCAAAGAAGAAACCACCAACATGAGTAAAAGAAGCATAATCCAGTAATCGACAGTTAAAAAATCCATGCTTAACCTTTCCTTACTTTAGTATCCTCAACTGGCTTGGTTCCGTGTAAGAGTCCGGCCTTGGCCACCAGATGGGTCATGGTCGGGTTAATCAGCCAGAAGAGGATGAGGACAAAGATAATCTTAAGCCGCAGGATCCAGCTAGGGCTAAGCAGGATCAGGCCCAGGCCAACCAGGCCCATGCCCAGGCTATCGCCCATGCCCAGGCCATGCATCCTGGTATAAGGGTCAGGTAATCTGTAAAGCCCCAAGGTGCCCAGAGCGTAAGAGATAAAAGACAGGGCGAAACAAAAATTAGCTAGCCATTTAATCATTACTTACCACATCTCCTTTTTCTTGATCTGCCTGTTGACCCTTGGCACCGTGCAGCTTGAGCTGCCAGTCTCCGGGGGTCAGAGCTCGAATAATCCAAAGACTGCCAGCAAAACCGCAAAGCATGAAGACGATAGCAATATCAACAAAGCCATATTTCTCCCGGCTAAAGGCCAAAAGCAAGATGGCCACGCTGACCTTGCCAGTAATGGCATTGATGGATATGAGGCGGTCAATAACAGTTGGGCCAATTATAGCCCTGAGCAGGACCAATAAAATAAGTAAGGTCAGGCCCAGTAAGAAAAAGACCATAGTTTCAACTCCGATGTAGATAGTTTTCCAGCTCCCCGATTCTGTCGATCAGGCGCCAGTACAGCAAGTCCCGGCCCATGTCCTCTGTTAGGGCATGAACAATAAACCAGCCTGTTTCGGGATCAAGATCAACAGTAACCGTACCAGGGGTAATGGTGATACATAGAGCCAGAAGCACTCTGATCCAGTTACTTTGGATATGGGTATTCATTTCGATAAAAACAGGATTTATTTCTTTTTTCCGGGAGAGCAAGGTCTTGGCCACAGCAAGATTGGCCGTGATAACATAACCGACTAAAAGAGCCAGACAGTATAGCAGATGTAAAAAACCCTTCCAGGAAAACTGACCCGGCAGCCTGGACTCCATATCATGCCAGAACCAGACCAGTAAAACAGCAATAAAACTGCCAACAAGTATATGCTCCAAATCTATCTGGGCTGAAATAACCAGCCAGAAAGCCAGAAGCAAAATAAACAACAGCAAAGCTTTTTTGCTCATTCCCCACCTCCTCCCCTAAATACGGCAGCAAAAGCTGCCTAGTTTATGCAAAATTTGATTTATTTAAACCCAAAAACTACCCAGTCATTAGGCTAAAAAACAAAAATCAGGCAGTCAAAAAGTCCATCCAATTGTAGTTTACACCTGGATTTCTCCTACGGGGTTAGCTGACGGGTTCGGGCATCCAAGCTGCCCTACCTCCAAGAGGATTCACCCCAAGTAAAGGTTCCCCCGTTTCTTCAGGGAATTCGGAGGCGCCTAGTAAAGGCGCATATAAGATAATTATACAAGTAATTTTAACACCGTCAAGGAAAAGGCTAGCATAGGCCAATCTTGAGAACTTCAAGTCAAACTGAAACGCAATCTAGTACTTTGTTGTTTCAGTTTATTCTACAACTTGGAGTATCCCTCTGAATTATAAATTGACTCTGGAATGGACAAGCGATTAGCTGAGTGAAGGGCAATCCAATATGAATTGGAACAACACAAAAATCAACTCCGACAAAAATGTGGCACAAAAGACTAGAAGAATCCTACAAAGGGAAAATCATGGTCTTGAAAGCTCGATTTCAACCGACTCGACAAAAACCGAATTAAATATTTACAAACGCGCTCAGTCATGATATGGTTAGTTCGAACGAAAGCGACTCGGAGGTGACCGAATAAGATGAAATTTATTGGACGGATTGATGATTTAAAGAAACTAGAAAAGCAACTGAGTACAGAAGAGTTATCTATTTCTTTGATTTATGGAAGACGTAGGGTTGGCAAGAGTGAATTGGTAAAGCAGTTACTTAAGAATACTGATGTGAAAAGTATTTATTTTGAATGCAAGCAGGTGGCAGAAGAAAGTAATGTAAAAAGTCTGAGCCAGGTTGTATCAGAAGTCCTTGCACTTCCTAAGTTGGGTTATACAGACATCGAGTCATTGTTAGAATATATATTTGAATTAGCTAAAAAAGAGAAACTGATTCTTGTTCTTGACGAGTATCCGTACCTTAGAGAGTCGGTAAAAGGTCTCGATAGTATTGTGCAGTCGGTGGTTGACAAATATAGAGAGTGCTCTAAATGCAAGTTTATTATTTTAGGATCCTATGTTGAGATTATGAAATCCCTGTTAGAGCATTCTAATCCACTCTATGGAAGGGTAGATCTGACAATTCATTTGAAGCAAATGGATTATTATGAATCAGCCATGTTTTATCCAGGATTCACCCCTGAGGACAAGGTGCGAATTTATTCCGTTTTTGGTGGAATACCATATTACAACAGGCTAATTGATGATACGAAAAGTGTGCGAGAGAATATAATTGATTTGATAGCCTCTTCTGCTGCAAGGCTTGAAAATGAGGTGTCTGGTTATTTGAGAGCAGAAATTTCTAAGATAACAAATGCCAATGAAGTGTTTGAAGCTTTATCTAGAGGTTATTCAAAATATAGTGATATCCTATCCCAGTCACATGTTTCTAGTGGCCCAACCTTGATTGATGTATTAAACAAGCTGATTCGTATGGAGGTCGTAGAGAAGAAAGCCCCCATTAATGATCCGAATAATAAGAAAAAAATGGGATATTATATAGCCGATAATCTTTCCCTATTTTATTATAGATACATCTTCAAATACCTATCCCAATTAAAAATCATGGATTCTGAGGTGTTTTATTCAAAATATATCGAGAAGAATTTTGAAGAAGAATATGTTCCACATCAGTTTGAGGAAATCTGCAAGCAATATTTAATCAGAGAAAATAAAGCTGGTAGGATTCATCCGGTGCTTGAAAAAATCGGAAAGTACTATTATGATAACCCGAAGCTTCATACGAATGGAGAATTTGATATTGTTACAGAAGATGAATTAGGATATGCCTTCTATGAGGTGAAATTTAGAAAGACTCCTATTTCAAAAGCCATGGTGGAAAAAGAAATTGCCCAGGTGAATCAAGCTGGATTAAACTGCTATAAGTACGTATTTTTCTCAAGA
>CAZUWY010000009.1:0-40874 GCA_964624395.1 uncultured Mageeibacillus sp.
CTGGGTGCAATTTCCCGCTTTTCAGATCAGTACAAAGCTGAAACCTAGTGTTTACGCTGAAATAGTGGGTGAAGATTATTTTTGCGACCGCTGCAACAATGACAACTGCAGCATCACAGAGCTACGTTATTGGCTCCAATCACCTTGATTCTTTAACCTCACCTCGATTTTTGCCAAACTAATCGCCGGGGATGAGAACTGCTAAAGGCACATAGCCGGTGCGTCCGTCAGAGAGGCGAATCATCACCCAGCCATCCTTATCTTCTTTAGTCAGCTGCCAGACAGTATCCCCTCGCACGACAGTTGCTATCAGCTCCGCTCCGCCGGGAGCAGACATAATCTGCATGCTTTGGGCTTTGACAGTAAGTTTGATCTCAAAGTCTGTGGCTGGTGTATTTACCTGTCCGTTTTCAGCCAGGGGCTGTGAAATTGTTGTCACGGTGTCAGGCTGCTTGCCTGTCTGGTCTCCTCCCTTGAGCAGATTGAAAGTAAGCAGCAGCAAAACAAGCAGTAAAAGTCCACCCGCTACCAAGGCCAAAATGGACAAAGGTTTTGATGAAGGAAATAAATTAGTGGCCCGATGGCGAAATTTTTCCCATATGCGCTTAGGCTTTTTAAACTCCATCAGCTTGATCTTGTCAATCAGGCTGACATTGCCCTCATATTCTCTTTGGGCCTCAAGGCCGGAGGGCCGCTTTGAATAATTAAAATCAGCTTCGGAAACCCTGATTTTAATGTTCTCCTCCTCTTCTGCTTTATCGCCGATGCGATGGCTGCCGGAAAGACGGGGAAAGCCTGCATCAGCTTGCACATGCCCCCTTCGGCTCTCCTCTTGACCCGGATCTCTTTTGACATCAACAGCCAGTCTGTTACTGCCGGACACAGGCATAACGCGCGATAAGTACTCTCTGCTGACAGAGATCTTTTGCAAATTAGCCTTTCTGGTATGCAAAGGTTGCTCTATTCTGCTCACCTGAAAGCCAATCCAACTATGGTCAGAAGCATAGCCGTAGGCTGAGGCTAAGGTGGTGAGCTCTGCCATTTTCACAGTCATCTGCCTGGGATCGGCCAGAATCTCCTCTAGCCCATGTGGTTCAAACAGATCGATAAAAGCGGGATCAAGGGCCATAATAATATCGCCTTCAGTAGGAATGAAGGCATAATAGTCCGCAGCTTTCATAAAGCTGGCGGGAATAACAGAACCTTGAGGTGTAGCCGGCTGCTGGCGGTACAATCTCCCCCCGCGCTGCAGGTAAAGGCCCCAGTTGCGCGAGATCAGGGCCATAACAATCTCATCGCAGATCAAAAACAAAAACTCAGCATGCAAGCTTTCTCTTTTTAAGATGGAAGGGAAAACATCAAGACCGTAGATTTGCAGCTCGCGAAAAACAGCCGACCATTTCCTCAGCATATCTCGGCTTTCAACAATCAGGGTTTGATCCAAGCGGTCGCTTCTGATCCCGGTTATCATCTGAACGCGGCGATTGGTTGAAGCAACATAATTTTGCTGTTTCTGGGCAGTCAGATATCCGAGACTGCGATCATTAATCTGGATCGTAAGCTCGTGCAAATCAAGAGAATTAATATGAGCGGTCACCAAAGTGCGGATCATGCAAACTCCATCTCAAAAGCATTCATATCCTATATCTACCATTCAATGATATTTCGATTATTCTAGCATAAAGCCAGCCTGATTACTCAAGCGTATAACCCGCTTGGGCAAAAAATTCAGCTCTGAAATCCAGCAGCTCATTATTGGAAATCGCCTGCCTGATCTCTTGCATCAGATTTAAGAGAAAATGAAGATTATGCCAGCTGGTTAACCTTAAGCCCAAAATTTCATTGGCCTTAAGCAAATGGCGAATATAGGCTCTGCTGTAGTTTTGACAAACATAGCAGGTGCATTTGGGGTCAAGAGGCGTAAAATCTCTGGCATAACTGGCATTTCTGACGGTCAGATTCCCGCTGGAGGTCAAAACAGTGCCATTGCGGCCAAGTCTTGTAGGCAAGACACAGTCAAACATATCTACCCCCCTGATCGAGCCCTCGATCAGATAGTCGGGAGATCCCACCCCCATCAGATAGCGCGGCTTATCGGCCGGTAAAATAGCATTGACAACTTCCAGCATGCGATACATCAGTTCAGCCGGTTCACCAACCGACAGTCCGCCGATGGCATAGCCGGGCAGATCAAAAGCAATTGTACTTTGAGCGGAAAGCTTTCTCATTTCTTCATAGACTCCGCCCTGAACAATGCCAAACAAAGCCTGAAGATCATTATTTCCTTGCTCTTTAATACAGCGCTCCAGCCAGCGCAGTGTCCGCTGTAAAGAACCCTTGATATACTCAGGATCAGCCCGCCAGTCTGCACATTCATCCAGCTGCATAATAATATCTGCGCCCAGCTTCTTTTGGATAGAGATAGCCAGCTCAGGTGTCAGCTGATGCAAGGAACCGTCAATATGTGAATTAAACCAGACTCCCTCTTCAGCGATCTTCCTGCTTTTGCTTAAGGAGAAAACCTGAAAACCACCGCTATCGGTCAAGATGGCTGAGGGCCAGTTCATAAAGCTGTGCAAGCCTCCAGCTTCTTCGATCAGATCTGCCCCCGGGCGCATCCACAAATGATAGGTGTTGGCCAAAATAATCTTTGCCCCCATGCCTTCAAGCTCATCCGGCGTCATCCCTTTGACCGTGGCCTGAGTGCCGACAGGCATAAAGACAGGCGTTTCAAAAGAGCCGTGCGCTGTATGCAAAATACCTCTGCGGGCGCCGCTTTGCCGGCAAACATGGACCAGCTCGTATCTCACAGGACTTCTATTCATTTTTTACCTCCGGAATCAAGAGCATGGCGTCACCAAAACTAAAAAATCTATAATTAGCTGCGATAGCCTCCCGATAGGCTGCCAAGACTACCTCTCTGCCTACAAAGGCACTCACCAACATCAGCAAAGTCGATTCAGGCAGGTGAAAATTGGTGACCAAGAGATCAGTGAGGCCAAACTTAAAGCCTGGATAAATAAAGATATCTGTCCAACCGGAGCTGGCCTTGTACGGGAAGGACTGCTCTTTATAAATAGTCTCCAGCACTCTGCAGCTGGTTGTGCCTACAGCAATAATCCTGCCCTGGCGATTAATACAGTCATTAATCTTAGCAGCTGTCTCATCTTTGATTAAATAGTACTCGCTGTGCATCTTATGATCACGAAGATCCTCTGCCTTAACCGGTCTGAACGTGCCCAGGCCCACATGCAAAGTGATTGAGGCAATCTCCACACCCAGCTGCCGGATTTGCTCTAAAAGCTCTTGGGTGAAGTGAAGGCCTGCAGTGGGTGCAGCTGAAGATCCTGTATTTTCAGCATAAACTGTCTGGTAGCTATCCTTGTCTTTTAGCTCTTCTTTAATATAGGGGGGCAGAGGAATAAGACCGTTGGCAGCTAAAATTTCCTCCCAGTCAGCCTGATAGGAAAACTCAACTGTTCGGTTGCCTGAAGGAAGTATCTCCTTAATTTCAGCCCTCAGTTCGCCCTGGGGGAAAACAATTTGATCGCCCGGCCGGCAGCGCTTGCCCGGTCTGACTATTGTCTCCCATAAATCATCTTGCAGGCGGTGCAAAAGCAAGATCTCCACCTCACCTGCTATTTGATCTCCCTTAATCTTTCGGCCCATAAGTCTTGCCGGCATCACTTTCGTGTCGTTAAGCAGCAAGAGATCTCCCGGGCAAAGATAAGAGGGCAGGTCGTAAAATTTCTTGTGCTCAAATAAAGGATTATTCCCGATCACCATCAGACGGGATTGATCTCTGCTTGCAAGTGCCTGCTGGGCAATCAATTCCTGGGGCAGGTCAAAATAATAGTCTTCTTTTTTCATAAAATTAGGCCATATTCCCGGCAAAATGACTGGTATAAGGAAAGCCACTGCCTGATAAAATGATCCGACATCAAAACCGCCTGTTCTTTTCTTTCCTTTTTTCTCTTCGCTTTGAAGCGCTCATCATACTGCAAGAGGCCAAAGTTTGCATTCATCGGCTGGTAATCCTTACTGTCGGAATTGATGGCATAATCTGTCAGAGCACCCAGAACTGTTGTTTTAGGAAGAGATATCTGTTCAATACGCTCAGGCGGCATGCCGGCGGCAATCAAAGCTGCAATCCTTGCTGTAATAAGGCCGGAGGCGGCTGATTCCATATAGCCTTCCACGCCTGTGATCTGACCTGCCATAAAGATATTATCTTTACCTTTAATTCTCTGACCGAAATCTAAAATCTTCGGCCCTCTGATATAGTGGTTTCTGTGCATGACCCCGTAGCGATAATACTCAGCCTCTCTCAAAGCGGGGATGATTCCGAAAACCTCTCTTTGCGCCTGAAAAGTCAGGCGGGTCTGACAGCCTACCAGGCCATACATTTCACCGCTGCTTTGTTCTTTTCTCAGCTGTAAAACAGCATAGGGCGTCTTGCCACTTTTAGGGTCTATCAGGCCGACAGGGCGCAAAGGGCCAAAACGCATGGTGTCCTCTCCCCTTTCGGCCAGGATTTCCAGGGGCTGGCAATGCTGAAAAACCTTGCGGTCAAACTCTGCGATCGAAACTTTGTCCGCTGCAAGCAAGGCCTCTCTAAAGCTAAGATAAAGCTCCTTGTCCAAAGGGCAGTTTAAATAGTCGTCACTGCCTCTTCCATATCTTGAAGCAGCAAAATAGAAGTTGGGATCGAGAGATTCTTCACTGACAATCGGTGCCGCTGCATCAAAAAAATGGAGCATATCTCCCCATTCTTTAGCCATTGCCGCCATCAAAGCATCTGTTGTCAAAGGTCCGGTGGCAATGATGGTAAGAGTGTCATCGGGGCTGGAAAGCTCAGTTAGTTCAGCTTCCCGCCAGCTGATCAGCCCGGTGCTATCAAGCAGTTTTTTTATCTGTTGGGAAAAAGCAGTGCGATCCACCGCCAGTGCGCTTCCTGCAGGCACGCGGCAGCTGTCGGCAGCCTTAAGAATCAGGCTGTCCAATTGGCGCATCTCTCTTTTCAAAAGACCGGAGGCAGTTTTGGGATCTTCAGATTTTAATGAATTACTGCAGACTAATTCCGCTGGTAAAACAGATTTATGTGCAGCTGTCATCCGTCCCGGTTTAATATCTTGCAGTTCAACCGCAATGCCGAGCCGAGCCAGCTGCCAGGCGGCCTCAGCACCGGCAAGACCAGCACCGGCTATTATAATTTTTTTCATTTGCTATCCCTGCCTGGCCTTGCCCTGGCCAAATTCTGGATTTTGTCCTTGTTTCAATTCTTTTCTTCGCTCGTAGCCTTGCTTGTCACTTGGCCTTAAACTTTACTCTTTACTTGCTTCTTCATCTATCTCTTTGCTTGTTTTTTTACTCGTCTCTGTGCTCGTTTTTTTACTTGTTACTTGCTTTTTGCCTGTATCTTTACCTGCCTTTTTACTTGCTTCCTGTTTTTTGCTGGTTTCCTTACTGGCTTTTTTACTTGCTTCTTTGCCTGCCTCTTTATTTGTAGCTTGGCCTTTTTCTTCTTTAGCCTTGGCCTTCTTTTGATTAGAAGGACAGGCGGGGTCGCCACAGCGCTCATAACTTCTGCCCCGGTACTGTTTTTTGACCATATAGCCACCGCATTCAGGACATTTTTTGCCTGCTATTGGTATATCCCAGTTAATGAAGGGACAGTCAGGATCACTGCCCTTCTTGTCACAGACATAAAATTTCTTACTTCTTCTTTTCTTGGTCTGCTTTTCTAAAAGACCGGAACCACAAAGCGGGCACTCTCCGGGAACGGTTATTTCTATGCTCTCCTTATAGTCACAGTCGGGATAGCGATTACAGGCAATGAATTTACCATAGCGGCCATCTTTTATAACCAGTTCACCTGTGCCGCATTTCGGGCAGCTGCGCCCGGTTGGCTCATCTTCAATTTTAATCTTTTCGATACTTTTTTCTGCAGTTTTCAGCTTCTGGTGGAAAGGAGGATAAAAATCCTGCAGTATTTTTAGTCCCTCTATTTCGCCTGCTTCTACAGCATCAAGTTTTTCTTCCATTTCCGCTGTAAAATCAGTGTCGACAATCTCGTCAAAATTCTCCTCCAGAAGCTCTGTAACCAGGACGCCAAGCTCTGTCGGCAGGAGATTGGCCTTATCCTTATCCACATAGCGCCGGCTCAAGATGGTGCTTATTGTCGGTGCATAGGTTGACGGTCTGCCGATGCCAAGTTCTTCCATCTCCTTGATCAGACTGGCCTCCGTATAGCGGGCTGGCGGCTGGGTGAATTTTTGTTCAGGCAGCAGCCTGTCTAAAATTAGTAAAGCTCCCTCTTTTAGCAAAGCCAAACTAATATTTTCATTTTCTTTTTCCTTGCTGGCACTTCTGCCGCCAGCATAGCTATAAACCTTCAGCCAGCCGGGAAATTTAATCTCTTCAGCCTGCAGGCGGAAAAGATGACTGCCGGCCATAATATCTGCCCTAACAGTATCCAGGACAGCATCTTTCATCTGCGATGAGACAAAGCGCTCCCAGATCATTTTATAGAGGCGAAACTGATCATTGGTCAGCTTGTCCCTAATAGCTTCAGGAGCGAGATCAAAATGGATTGGGCGGATGGCTTCGTGGGCATCTTGTGTTTGCTTGCCTTTGCGATAGAAGTTAGCTTTAGCCGGCAGGTAATCTTTACCGTATTTTTGCAAAATAACTGCGCGGACATCTTCAATAGCCGCACTGGCAACACGCACGGAGTCCGTCCGGATATATGAGACCAGAGCGGTAGCTCCGAGACCAGGCAGATTTATCCCCTCATAGAGCTGCTGGGCGATGCGCATGGTTCTGGCCGAACTCATCCCCAGATAGCGGGAGGCCTCCTGCTGCAGGGAGGAAGTGGTAAAGGGAGCATAGGGGCTGCGCTTTTTTTGCCCCTTCTTGATCTCATCGACAAGAAAGGATTCTGCTTTGAGCTCCTCCAGGACCTTGTCAACTTCCTCTTTGCTTTTAAGCGTGGCTTTCTTGACCCGACCGCTCTTTTTAGTCCCGTGATACATGGCCCGGAAAGGCTCATCATCTTGCTTGGCTTTGAGAAAAGCCGCCAGCAGCCAGTACTCCTCTGGTACAAAAGCGTCAATCTCTCTTTCTCTGATCACTATCAGGCGGGTGGCAACCGACTGTACCCGGCCCGCAGAAAGACCCTTCTTTATTTTCTTCCACAAGAGTGGACTCAGCTCATAACCCACCAGACGATCTAAAATCCTTCTTGACTGCTGGGAATCGACCAGATTCATGTCCAAGGGCCTCGATGCCTGCAAGGCGTCTTTCACGGCCCGGCTGCTAATTTCATTGAAAGCAATACGCAAATTAGAACTAAAATCAAGCCCTAAAATATTGGCCAGATGCCAGGCAATAGCCTCACCTTCCCTGTCCGGGTCAGTCGCCAGCAGTATCTGGTCAGCTTTTTCAGCAGCAGCTTTAAGCTCTCTAATAATCTTCTCTTTGCCCGGCATATTGATATAGCGCACGGCAAAGTTATTATTTACATCCACGCCCATGGTAGAAGATGGCAGGTCACGGATATGTCCGACTGATGCTTTGACCTCGTAATCTTTATCCAGATAGCGGCCGATCGTTTTCGCCTTGGCGGGAGATTCAACTATAATTAATGTCTTCACGATACTTCCTTTATTAATATGGCCTAGTTAGTTCGGGATTTATTATATACAACAAAGAGCTCCTTCTGTCAAAATGCAGTTAAATAAAGAGTTTTCAAAACAAAATATAACGAGTCATTTCTTTTTAAAATAGTTTCTTTAAGCAAAGTAAAGCCCCAGCTTGAAGGCTTTGAGCAATAAACTGAGCGATTTATGCTTCATTTAAATTTATTTAGCTATGTAATGTTGTAATTATGTGATTATATCATTATGTGGCGGTAGGGCAAAATTTGAGCTCATAGTCTCTTTTATGCTCTTAAATCAGCTGGAATAATTATATTCTCGCCAAAGTATTTGCTGCAGCGCTCTCTGTAGTATGATGAGACTGATCAGCAATTGTTTAGGAGGCCTCTATGAAACTGGGGATTGTAGGTTTACCCAATATCGGGAAAAGCACTCTTTTTAAAGCTATCACCAGAGCAAATGTGGAAATTGCCAATTATCCTTTCTCTACCATCGAGCCTAATATTGCCGTCGTTCCTGTCCCGGACGAAAGACTGGATTATCTATGTAAGATCCTGGAGGCAGATAAATGTATCCCAGCTGTTTTGGAACTGGTAGATATCGCTGGCCTGGTAAGGGGGGCATCACAAGGAGAGGGTCTGGGCAACAAATTTCTAGCCAAAATCCGCGAGGTTGATGCCATCATCCATCTGCTCCGCTGTTTTGAAAATCCGAACATCGCCCATATTGAAGGCAGGCTGGATCCTCTCCGCGATCTGGAGATTGTCAATCTGGAGCTGATCCTAGCTGATCTTGAGTATCTGGAAAATAGAAGGGAAAAGCTAGCCAAGCAAATAAAAGCTGGCAAAAAAGAGAGCCTAAGAGAGATGGAGTTTATTGAGGGGCTGATCGAGCATCTTAATCAGGAAAAAAGTGCCCGTAGCTATCCCGGGATTGAAGAATATGAGAATCTCCAGCTTCTGAGCGCCAAAGCTGTTCTTTATGCCGCCAATATTTCTGAAGATAAAATTAATCAAACCAGTCCAGAACTCTTGCTGCTTGAAGAGAGAGTAAAAATAGAGAACGCTCAGCTGATTGTGGTCAGCGCCGAAATAGAAAGGGAAATATCTGAACTTGAAGAGGAGGAAAGAGAGTTTTTCCTGCAGGAGTTAGAGCTCGGGCAAAGCGGTCTTGACCTGATCATAAGTGCTGGCTACAAATTATTAGGCCTGATTAGCTATTTTACAACGGCAAGACCAGGTGAAGTTCGAGCCTGGACTGTAAAAAACGGCAGTAAAGCTCCTCAGGCGGCAGGCAAGATTCACAGCGATTTTGAGCAAGGTTTTATCCGGGCCGAAGTTGTATCTTTCAGTGATCTCAAAGAGCTGGGCTCAATCAGTCAGGCCAAGGAAAAAGGCCGCTACAGGTCCGAAGGAAAAGATTATCTAATTGAAGACGGCGATATAGTTTTATTTCGCTTCAATCTCTGACCGCTCATCCTCTTTGATAATATCTTTATATCTTATGCCCCGCTCTTTAAGTGCGCGGCCGACATGCTTTTCTATCTCCAGGCGCAGATCGGCGAGGCTGCCGTTGTTTAAGATCTCGCCGTCGGCTATCTCCAGGTATTCCTCCCTTTTCATCTGGACAGCCATTCTTTGTCTGGCCTCAGCTTCGCTAAGGCCTCTGGCCTTAAGTCTTGCTAGCCTGATCTCATCATCAGTCCAGACAGAAAACACCAGATCACAGCGATCCAAAAAGCCGTGCTTGACCGGTAGGGGTACATCGAGAATGGCAACTTTTTCTTTTTTTTCTGCCAGCAGATCAAGCTCTTCAGCCATCTGTAAAAGCACATGCTTATGGACAATACTGTTTAAGAGATCGAGGGCATTTTTATCCCCAAAGACCAAAGAGGCCATCATTTTACGGTCGAGCGCGCCATCTTTTATATATTCTGCTCCAAAGGCAGAGGCCAGCTCTAAAACTGCAGCACCATCTTTTCCTGTCACATCATGGGCGACACGGTCAGCATTGATGACTTTGAGGCCTGCCTCTTCTAAAATAGCGGCAACAGACGTCTTACCGCTGCCTATTCCGCCTGTAATCCCTATCACCAGCATAATCAGTCCCTTACATCTCCCCAGCTCTCCACTGTCGCCACCTCAGCCAGCAGGGGCAAAGACAGCTTCATTGCTCCCGTCATCTCCTCTTGCAGTATTTTAGCCGCCTCTTGGGCATCCTGCCGGGAAGCTTCCACCAAAAGCTCATCATGAACCTGCAGGACCAAATAAGCATCTAGTTTTCTCTTTTTAAAAGCTGCAGCAATATTGACCATGGCAATTTTAATCAGATCAGCAGCAGTACCCTGCACCGGAGCATTGGCGGCAGCTCTTTCACCAAATCTGCGGATATTAAGATTTGAAGATTTTAGCTCAGTCAGATAACGCCTCCTGCCCATAATGGTTTCCACATAGCCGGTTTTATGGGCCTGCTTGATTGTATCTTTAAGCCAGGCTCTGACTTTGCTGTATTCTCTGTCATAGGCGGCAATATAGTCGTGGGCTTTTTGCATTGGGATGCCGAGATCTCTAGCCAGACCAAAATCGCTGATACCGTACACAATGCTAAAGTTCACTGTCTTGGCGGCAGCCCTTTGCTCTGCATTGACCTCTGCGATGGGAATCTCAAATAGTGAGGAGGCAGTGGCTTTATGCACATCCAGCCCCTCTCTGAAGGCTTGCAGAAGCTTGGGATCCTGCGAGAGATGAGCCAAAAGCCTCAGCTCGATCTGCGAATAGTCTGCATCCAGTAAGAGGTAGCCGGGTGCGGCTCGGAAAATCTTTCTTATTTCTCGGCCCCTTTTCGTTCGGATGGGAATATTTTGCAAATTGGGATCAGAACTGGAAAGTCTGCCGGTGGCAGTCAAAGTCTGGTGGTAACTGGTTCTAATGCGCCCGTCTTCTTCCAGAGCCGAGCTCAGGCCATCGAGGAAGGTGGATTTTAATTTCATCAGACTGCGATGTTCAATAATAAGTTCAACTATCTCATGACTGTATCTGATCGCTTCCAACTCTTCCGCGGCGGTGGAATAATGGCCGGATTTGGTCTTCTTGCCCGCCGGCAGCTTGAGGTCGTCAAAAAGAAGCTGGCCCAGCTGGCGCGGTGAATTGAGATTTAACTCATAACCGGCCAAAGCATAGATCTTGCTTTCTAAAGCTTTAATATCTTCAAGCATCTCCTCTTTTTGATGAGAGAGTTCCTTTTGATCAATGTCAATGCCTCTGGCCTCCATATCCGCCAGTACGCCTGCCAAAGAAAATTCAAGCAGTAAAAGATCTGTAAGCTTCATCTCTTCAGCCAGAGCCTTTTGTTTTTCCTGAGCCATGAACATATTCCAAGCCTTAAAAAGCCTGATATCTTCCTCATCTTCCGCCAGTAGACCTTCTTGCAGACTATCTTGGCCAGCAGTTTCGGTCAAAAGATCCATCTGCCTGCCGGAGCCGGCCAGATCTGTTGGCAGCTGCCGGTAGTCCGAAGCCAAAATCCGGCTTAAGGCATGATCTAAATCTGTCTGCCCTTCCAGCTGGTTCACCAGATAGGCGGCAATGCGAAGATCAAAGGGTGAATTATCTTGTGCCGGCAGCTTGTAATGGCGTAAAAATGCTTTATAGTCCCAGATGATCAAATCAGGAGAGGCTATTTTACCAAAGAGCTCGAGGCCTTTTTTACTGCCCAGATGAATGAATTCTCCCTCCCTACTGATGTAGCTGATAACATTATCTCTTTCCTCCTGCCAAAAGAGGACCAGCTCCTGATCTTTAGTAGCTCTTAAAAATTCAGCCACATCCGTATAAGAGCTTTTTCTTCCTAAAACAGCGGCATTTTTTTTCAGCTCAGCCAGCTGATGTTTTTCCAGCTCCTCAGTTAGAGAAAACTTTTCGATCATGCTTTTGAAACCGAGCCTGAGGAAAAAATCGAGTAAACTCTTTTTATCTGCTGCGTTTTTCAAACTTGTTAAGTCCTCGGTAAAACCCGTCAGAGGGGCATCACTGTCTATCTTGGCCAGATCGAAGGACAGCCTAGCCATTTCCTGGCCCTCCTGAATCTTCTTTCCTACCGCTCCCTTGATCGAGTCAGCCTGGTTTAGAACTGTCTTAAGGTCCTTGTAGTCATGTAAAAGCTTGAGGGCTGTTTTCTCGCCTATGCCCCGAATACCGGGAATACCATCGGATGCATCGCCCATCAAAGCTTTGAGGTCTATGATCTGCCAAGGTTCAAGGCCGTATTTTTCCTGCAAGGCCAAAAGATCCATGCTCTCTTGAACAGTGCTGCCGCCGCGTGTCACCGGCAGCAGTACTTTTATCTTTTCATCAATCAGCTGGAAAAGATCTTTGTCACCAGAGACAATCGTAACTTCAAAACCCTGGCCCTTGGCTTTTTTAGCCAAAGTGCCAATCAGATCATCAGCCTCGTAGCCTGCAAGCTCCCATCTTGGTATCCCCAGATAATCAAGCATTTCCTTGGCCAGGGGTATCTGCAAAGAAAGATCCTCCGGCATGGCTTTGCGGCCGGCTTTGTATTCTGTAAACATTTCATGCCTGAAGGTGGGACCAGAGTGATCAAAGGCAGTTACAATCAGATCGGGCTCAAGATTTTCACTATAGCTCAAAAGCATATTGAGAAAAGCAAAAACTGCCCCTGTGGGAGTACCATCAGCGGCAGTCAGATTCTGGCGGCCGGCCAGACCGTAAAAAGCACGGTTCATAAGGCTATGCCCGTCCACGAGCATTATTTTTCTATTATTCACATCTATCCCTTCCCCTAGGAAAAATCATTGCCAGATCAGCCAGACAAAGACATTCTCTTTCCGCTCGATCTTCTTGCCAGCGGCCAGATCCGCCAACTTTTCTCCAATTGTTTCATCTTCTTTTTTAATATCTTCAATCACAGGCTCCAGCTCCTCTCCCACCAAGATATATGAATATTTGTTTCTTTCCAGATAGCTCTCGATTTCTGCAAGAACAATATTTTCATCATCTTCGCCTGTAAGAGCGACAGCCAAGTAGCCAATATATGTTAAATTATACCCGCTTGCTTGATCATTGCCAAAAATTACCGCTGTCTGGCTGCCGGTTTTCATAAGTAAAGAGGCTAGTATATTTTGCAAAGATTCTTTTAGCCTTTCATTATCTTGCCAGTGATCAAAGTTCAGGTCATAAAACAGCTCCTCCAGCAGTAGGAATCTGTCATCAGTCAATATTTCAGCTAAAAGCTCTGTCTTGGCTTCTGGACCCACGGCAGTGACTCCAAATTCATCAGCTTGATCCGGAGCTCCGGGAGCAAAATCGCCTTTTTCTTCTGCTGGATCATCTTTCCCCTGGTCAATATCTATTTTTATAGGGCTTTGATCAGCCAGGTCTAGATCATTTTCAGCTGCTGCCTCCATTTCATTCAGCTGCGGTTCTTCTGCCATATCTTCCGGGAAAGCCTCAGAGATCTCTTCGTTACCGCGATCGGCAGCCCTCTCCACCACAGCTTTTTTGCTGTCCATTATTTTTATTAGTAGTAAGAGACTAAAGGAGATCAAAAGCACTGCGGCCGCAGGAATCACTGTTCTTTTCAGCAATGAATGAGAAGATTTCCTTTTTCTAAAAGCCATAAGACCTGACTGATCTTGGCCTATCGCCACACTGTCTTCGGTATTTATTGCCGGCTCTTCAAGTCTATTTAAGACCTCTCTTTTCATTTGCTCGATTCTTGCCGGGGGAAGATCGGCAAAATTTTCTTCAGCGGCATTAAGATTAAAGAAGGTCAGATAGGATCTACCTCTTTCCTCTGCTCTTATTTTGTCGTTTTTTTTGCTCTCTCTACCCATATCCTTGAATGCCCTTTATCTAAAGCCAAACCACCTTAACCTCAGGCCATCTATAATCTGTTCGCTTTTTATTAGCAATAAGCTCTCACTCTTTTGACGAATAACAAGGGCAAATAGTTCCCTAACTTTCGTTAAACTTCAATTTTTAGATCCTCTAAGAGCTCTGCCAGCAAAACCCTGCCTCTGCTTAAGCGAGATTTCACTGTTCCCTGCGGGATATTTTGCAAGCCGGCAATCTCTTTAATGCCGAAATCTCCCAATTCAAACAAAATCAAGGTCTCTCGGTAGCGCTCCGGTAAGCTAAGCAAAGCTTCTCTGATCTGTTTAACCGCCTCTTTTTGCTCCAGTAAATCTGCCGCCTGATCCCGATCAGCTTGATGCACGGGATATTCAGCCTGCCTGTCATCCCACAAATCTTCTTTTTTTCTTTTCTTGTGGCGGAAATAATCGTAGCAGATATTGAGGCAAATTCTGTAGGCCCAGGTATAAAACGAGGATTTTCCAGTAAAGGAATCAATTTTTTCCAAAATTCTGACCAGGGCATTTTGCAGGCAATCTTCTGCATCATAACTGTTGCCGGCCATCTTTAAGCAAAGAGGATAAAGCCTGGGCATTAAATCCTCGATCAAATCCTCACGGGCAAAAAGATCACCCTCTTTAATTTTTTTCAAATAGATTTGCCAGTTGTTTTCCATAGTTTCAGCGCAAATATTAGTGTCCTGATCAGGGACTTTTTAACTTGCTAGAAAAGTTTAACAGCTCTCCGGCTATATTTGCAGCTCCTCCGCTGGCATCTTCCAGCACAACAGCTATCGCATAGGGGCGATTGTCTGAAATCAGATAGCCGGAAAATAAAGATACTATCTCTATCTTGCCCTCAGCATTGACCATCTCAGCTGTACCGGTCTTACCGGCAATTTTAAGCCCTTTCCTCTGGGCCTTCTTGCCAGTGCCGGAATTGACTACAGACAGCATCAGCTCCTCCATTTTGGCCGCAGTGCTTGCCCGGCAGCAGGCCAAATACTCCTCGCTTTGCCGCTGGTATTTAATCTCGCCGAAAGGATCTATCTCCTGCAAGATGATATTGGGTTTCATCATAATACCGTCATTGGCAAAAGCAGCGGCAAGATAAGCCAAGTGAAGAGGGCTGACCGTAAGTTTATCCTCACCAATAGGCTGGCCCGCCCCCACCCAGGACAAAGCTCCAGCTCCGGGCTCACTCAGCTCCATCTTGCTGGCTGAAGATTTGAAGCGGTCAAGTAAAAAGCTATCGTTAAAGCCAAAACTCTCAGCTGCAGCAGTAAGTCTTCCGCGGCCAAGGGCAATCGCCAGCTTGCCGAAATAAGCATTGCAGCTGTCGGTGAAGGCAGCTGTAAGCCCTACTGTCCCATGTCCTTTAGGGGTCAAGGTCTCCTTGACTCCCCCGGCCACAATTTCTGTGGAACCAAGGCATTTGACCTGCATATTCTGATCAAGATCATTGCTCTCTAAAAGAGATGTTGCGCCAATCAGCTTAAAAGTCGAGCCGGGATAATAGCGACCGAAAAAGGCGCGGTTAAAAAGTGAGCCCTCGGTGATATTTTTCCATTCAATCACATCTTCAGGATATAGTGTGGGTGCATTGGCCAGGGCCAAAAGATCCCCGCTTTTATAATCGACTAAAACAATACTGCCCCGCCGTCCCTTGAGAAGCTCATCAGCCTTCAGCATCAGGCGAGAATCAACTGTCAATACCAGATCATTGCCCTGATAGCCCTTGCCTCTCACGTCCAGCAGCAGCTGATCCAAAAAACTGCGGGAAATACCGAGAAGTTCAGGCATATATAGAGCCTCTATGCTATTGGCAATCCTGTGCGTATAATCCCCGACCAGATGCAGGCAGGCTTTGGCCAGAGCTGAATTTTTCGCATAAACCCTTTCTCCTGCAAGAGACTGGGCGAGGATCACTGCATCAGAACTGCTGATGCTGCCAGCCTCACTGTACCTTTGCCTGAGAGCGTGCTTATTTTCTCCCACCGCAGCCGAAAGCTCCTCCCTGCTTCTTTTTTGCTGGATGAAAAGACCTGCCAGCAGCAAAGCTACCAGTAATACCAGCAGGAGAGTGATACTTTTTATGTTTTTTAAGAATTGCTTCATCTTTTATCCGTTTAGAGACTGAGCCGCTGAAAAGATCTGGGGCTCAAGAGGCTCTTCTTCAATTTTATCTTTTCTATAGCCCTGCTTTTCTCTTCTGGCAGCAACACCTAAAAGCAGTCCCAGCATTAAAAATTTGGCCAGCAGCGAGCTGCCTCCGTGGGCAATGAAAGGTAAAGTAATACCTGTCAGGGGTATTAAACCTGTCGTACCGCCTATGGCAATAATTGCCTCCATAAAGAAGGCTGTCGTCAGGGCCAGAGTCAAGCTTATGCTAAAGCCGTCTCTGCCTTTCATAACCGAAACTATACCCGCCAGCCAGATGGTAAAAAAGAGAATTATGACGGCAAAACCGGCAATCAGTCCCATCTCCTCACAGACAATGGAGAAGACCATATCCTCGGAGGCTAAGGGAATAGCCTCCGGTGAGCCGCGCGTCAGGCCCTGCCCGATTATACCGCCGCGGCTTACAGCCTGTAGTGCATAAACAATCTGGCTGTTTTGCGGATTGACCTCCTCCCATAAAGAGACCCAGCCGTAAATTCGCCTCTGGACATAGGGCAAAATCTGATAGGCAAAGACACTGGCTCCGGCACCGGCGAAAAGGACCAGGCCGGTCAGCAAATACTCCGAGGTCATAATCGTGAAAACAATCAAAGTTACAGGCAAAAGGATCATGGCAGAGCCCAGGTCAGGCAGTAAAAGCAGCAGGGCGAAATTCACAGCCGCCCAGATGGCAAAGCGAATCTGAATCTTAAGCGGCGGCCTGACCTTAAAAAAAGATGCCAGAACAATCAGCCAGCCGATCTTGGCAAATTCTGTCAATTGTATGCTGCGAGAGCCGATATAGATCCAAAGACCGGCACCATGAGTCTTTTGTCCTCTACCCAGAATAAATGTCAAAAGAAGCAGCAAAGTAGTCCCAATCATCGCCAGATTGCCAAGTTTTTCCAACAGTCTGGTGTTGGCGGCCACAAGACTCATCAGCAGTGCTAAAACAAGTCCTGCCATAATAATCACACTGATTTGGCGCCAGTCAGAGATGCGGGTCAATATAGCCTGCTCCAGCTTATCCCCAGTAGCTCTAAGCCCCCAGAAGGAAAAGCGGGTCTGGATTATAAAGCCAGTGAGATATAGAGCTTTGGCGGCCAGAAATATGAGGGCGTCAAATCTTTTCAAAATGAGCCTAAAAAACATGAAGGTCAGGTTGGAGATCAAAAGAACCATTGCACTGAAGATTATGATCATTTTTTGCTGGGGCTTGAAGACCTCAGGAAGCGTATAGATCAAAAGCGCCATGCTTAAAAGATAGTATAAATTCAGAAAGAAAAAACTAAGAGCTATCTGGCCTGAGCTGGCCGAAGTTAAAGATTCAAGATTTTCAGCCCCCGGATCACCTCTCAGCTGTTTTCTATCATCCACCAAAGTCAGCCTAGTGCTGCCCAGACCGATCACATCATTATTGACAATTCTGGTCCTTTTGCTGGCCACCTCGCCGTTAATCCAGACAGATGATTTCTTTGACAGCGGTTCCAAAAACCAGGAGCCGTCATAAAGATAAAGCTGGGCATGCCTTCTTTTTACCCCCCTGTCCCGCACCTGCATATCGGCAAAGCGGGCAGAGCCAATCAGATTCGTGTGAAAAAGGCGAACCGGCTGGAAGGTCTCATTTTTTAGATTCTCTTTTAAGAGAAAGAAAAAAGTGGCAGGCCGGGCAGATATTTTCATCTGCACTCTGACATTGCGCCAGACTCTCAGCAGCAAAGCCAAGGCAATGAAAAAAAACAATGGCCCGATTAAATAGCGTAAATAATAGCTGAGAAAACTGATATCCGGCATCAAGATACTCCGCTGCAGTTAATTATCTGCAAGAGGATGAATCAGTTCGATCAGTTTTCGCATATGATCGTCCAGATTGCCACCATCATAGGGACATTTGATCAGCTTCTCCAACTGCAAAAGCTCTTCTTGCAGCTTTTCTCTGGTATTGATCTGATCTAAAACATAAATTTCAGCGTGGTCGGTATTGATTTTCTCCTCGTCCAAAAAGAGCTCTTCCTCCATCTTCTCACCTAGTCTGAGGCCAATAAATTTAATCGGAATATCCACATTGGGCTCATAGCCGCTGAGGCGGATCAAATCAGTGGCAAGGTCTAGTATTTTTACGGGATCTCCCATATCCAAGATAAAGATTTCGCCGCCTCTGGCGAAGACACTGGCCTGAATCACCAGTGAAGAAGCCTCCGGTATAGTCATGAAAAAGCGTTTTATATCCGGATGGGTGACAGTCACCCGGCGCTCACTTTTGATCTGCTCCTTAAAGAGTGGAATGACGCTGCCGTCACTGTTGAGGACATTGCCAAACCTTACAGCTGCAAAAGTAGTCTCGGGATATTTGATATTCATAGCCAAAATTGAAATTTCAGCCAGCCTTTTGGTTGCTCCCATGGCATTGGTGGGATTGACAGCTTTGTCTGTGGAGATAAGCACAAATTTTTCCGTTTTGAACTGCCCTGCAGTTTCAGCCACATTATAGGTGCCGAAGACATTATTTTTTACCGCTTCGCAGGGGTTTGCCTCCATAATGGGTACATGCTTATGCGCAGCCGCATGGTATACCAGATTAGGCTGGTAGCAAGAAAAGACCTCTTCCAGGCGCTTTTTATCTCGCACAGATCCGATTAAAACCTCAGTCTTGACATAGGGATGAAGACGATCAAGCTCGAGCTGCAGGCGATAGGCGTTATTTTCATAAATATCAAAAATCAGGATGCTAGCAGGCAAATAGCTGGCAATCTGACGGCAGAGCTCTGAACCGATGGAGCCTCCACCCCCCGTGATTAAAACCGTTTTGTTTTTGATCTCGCCACTGATGCCGGCAGAGTCAAGCTTTACCGGATCTCTGCCTAGAAGGTCCTCAATGTCCACATCGCGGGCAGGGCCTATATTGGAGCGGCCTTCTATCGTATTGCTCAAAAACGGTACAATCTTGATATCGCAGTCAGTCTCTTGGCAGATAGAAATAATCTCCCGGATCGCTTTACTAGAAGCACTGGGCATGGCCAGAACTATCTCATCAATCTTATGTTCTTCAGCCAGCAGCGGTATATCCTCTCTGGTGCCCAGCACCGGGACGCCATTCACCTTGTAGGTCTGCTTTAAGACGTTGTCATCCACGGCACAGATAGGAATTCTAGTCCCTTGCCGCCTGAGTTCAGTTATAAGCTGACTGCCCGCCATGCCGGCTCCCACCACCATGACTCTGAGCCTTGGCTTTCTCGTGCGCCCATCTCGCCAGTAGGGGGATAAAAGCCTGCTTTTCGATCTGGTGAGCCGGTAGATAACTCTAATGCCCATAACAGCAGCCAGCAAAAGGAACCAGCTGATGACATAAATCTGAAAGGGCAGTCTCTGATCCATTATCTGCACGATAATCAGGGAGACAATCATCTGAAAAGTGATGCCGGCAATTAAAATAAGATAAGTTGCTGTGTCAACGAAGGCCCACATCTGGTCGTAAAAACCGACGAGGAAAAATACCAGCACCGCACTGATCAGATATATATACCAGGTGTCCTTGAGGCGATCTAAAATTTCCGCCGAAATCCCTTTATCCATATAGAAAATAAGGGTGGCTAAAAAGATGGCAATGATTGCAGAGATCGCATCATAGGCCATCAAAAATGCTTTTTTAGGTGTAATTCTGCGTACGGGTTTTTTCATATCTATCTTAGTTAAAACTCTCCGCTTTCCAGATAAGAATTTAAATCCTTCAGCAGATCTTCAATATCTATCTGGTGGGCAAGACAGGCTTGCTCCAGTGTCTCATATTTAGCCAGCACACAGCCCAGGCAGTGCAGGCCGTGCGCAAAAAAAATCGGCACTAGATTGCCATCCAGGCTGATAACATCAGAGACTAGCATATCCTTTGTGATCTTGGTTACTATTTGGATCACCTCCCCTTAAGCATTATTTACATTCTTTTCGTAAATTATACTATTTATTGGTCAAAAAAACTTGAGAATTAGTTTAAAATAGCCTCAAAGCCTGAAATTTCAGCTTTATAGGCTTGACATAACATTATTTCATGGTTAATAATATGTAGGAATCAAGACCATAAGGAGGTATTCCATGAACAAAACTGATTTGGTTGATGCAGTAGCAAAAACAACAAAGCTGAGCAAGAAAGATAGCGAACTGGCTATCAATGCTGTTTTGAGCACCATTACCGACACACTCGCTGACGGCGAGAAGGTCGTACTGGTTGGTTTTGGCACCTTTGAAGTGCGCCAACGTGCTGCTCGCAAAGGACGCAACCCAAGCACCAAGGAAGAGATTCATATTCCAGCTTCAAAGGCTCCCGTTTTCAAAGCCGGCAAGAATCTTAAAGAAAGAGTAAATATCTAATCTATTTACCCTTAAGATTGAGACAGTTAGCGCAGATTTATAATCTGCGCTTTTTTATTGCACTCTGCCCTTATTTTGCTTGACTGCTCTTTTCAATTTGTATTCCCTGAGCACCTGATGATGAAGTTTTTCCAGCGTCGAGATCACTGTAGGCTTACCTTCTTCATCTTGGGAAAGCCAGAATTTCTTGCTGGCAGAGGATAGATTTTGCCTGCTGGCAGCTTCTTCATCAGCCAGCAGTGTCTGCACCAGATAGCGCAGATTTCTTTCAATCTGCTGCAGACTGACGCGAAACTCTTCCGATATTTTCGGATAAAGCCTCTTGGTCGCTGGTCTTAGTAGGGCAGGATCTCTACTGCTTAGCTGCAGCATTCTTTTCAAAAGAGCAAAACCGCGCAGCCTGGTCCTAAAGCCATAGCCCCTGAGCACATTGTCGATTAACTGGTCGATCAGGGCATCATTTTCTGCCAGCTGATCATGAAAAGACAAGGAAACAGTCTGAGTGTAATTGCTAAAGTTTTTAGCTGCCAGGCTGGCACCTCTTCTGCCATCCAAAACATATCTTATCCTGCCGGACATATCCACCATACCCAGTATGCCGTTTTTGCGCAGGTATTTGTCCACATTATTTAGCAAATCCCTGTCCGAGGCCACCAGGTAAATATGGACGATAGAATCCGGTTTGAAAGTGGGATCCGTCGCCTGCAATGATCTGCCCGAGAAAAAGGAAGTGGTGGAAATGTCAGTGGCTAAGTTATTTGATTCACCCAATCTCATCATAAAAAGCTCCTTTCACGCCAGCAGCGTGATAGTAGTATAAGGCTTTGGCTGATGTAATAATTTGTGGGTAGTGAATATTATGCAAGCAGAAGATCAATTTACTAAGGCGTGGGATTTTCCTCGCTAACTGCCTCTTCTACTGCTGTATAGCGCACAATATAGTTAAGATTTGGCAAAGACATGATTTGCAGTCTTTCGCCCACAGGCCAGGAATAAAATAAGGGCAGATGATAATAGCTTACCCCTTCGATCTGAATATGATTAAATCTTATATCCTCTTCGGCAAGCACTGCCTCGCTCAGTTCGTAATTGCCGTTTATTAAGTGCACGCTGTCAATCAGCCGAGGATAAAGCTGAGTGATTGTTGTCCAGGCGATCAAGACAGCGATCACCACCGGGAAGAGATAAGAAAACCACCTTTGATTATTGTGATTCCAGTTATTGCGCAGCAGGACAATCAAGAGCCTGGTCAGAGCAATGACCAGAAAAAGACTGATGATCAGACCTAGCAAAAAATAAAAAATCATCTCAAATCACTCTTCTAATTGCCCTTTCAGCTCAGGGAAAGCTGTTAGAAAATCATCCCAGCCCAGGATAGGCACAGATAATTCCTCCGCCCTTTTTGCCTTGCTGCCCGTCTTCTCACCGGCCAGAAGATAGTTTGTTTTTTTCGAAACCGAGGAGGCAACTCGTCCTCCGTTCTCTTCGATTAAAAGACTGATCTGATCCCTGGTGAGGCCGGCAAAGCTGCCGGTGATAACAAAGCTAAGTCCCGCCAGGGACATCTCTTCTTTCTCTTTATCTTCATCAGCCAGTCTAAGATTTGCTGCTGCAAGTTCTGCTAGCAATTCTTTATTTTCTTCTTGCCGGAAGAAATGCAAAATATTTTCAGCAGTTTTGTCGCCGATATCGGGAATTTTAAGTAAATCCTCTTTTGTAGCCGCCATAAGCTCGCTGATTGACGGCAAGGAGGCAGTTATCTGGCGGGCGGTCTGCCTTCCCACCCCGTTGATGCCAAGCCCTGTCAATAACTGGTAGAGCGGGTTATCTTTTGATTTTTCAATCTCGGCCAAGAGATTGTCCACTGACTTTTGCCTGCCGACAATGCCGGTAGAAATTAATTCTTCCCTTCGCCTTGCAAGCTTGTAGATATCAGCAATATTTTCCAGATAACCATGCTGCATCAAAGCTTCCACACTGGCCTCACCTAGACCCGCTATATCCATCGCCGGCCTTGAGGCAAAATAAATAAGATGGCGTGCGAGCTGAGCCGGGCAGGAAATATTAGTGCAGAAAAGATCAGCTCCCTCATCGACATAGGCTGTCTGAGAGTCACAGATCGGGCATCTGTCTGGCAGTTTGAAGGGAGTAGATTCTTTTGGTCGCCTCTTTAAGTCCACCCCTAGAACAGCGGGAATTATCTCACCGCTTTTATGCACCAGCACAGTATCACCAATCCGGATATCCAGACTGTCTATATAGCCCTGATTGTGCAAGGTGGCCCGGCTGACGGTTGTCCCTGCCAGCTGGACAGGTTCCAGCACGGCCATGGGAGTGATTCTGCCGGTGCGGCCGACCTGAACCAGGATATCTAGCAGTTTGGTGCTCTTTTTTTCCGGTGGATACTTATATGCCACTGCCCAGCGCGGCGCCTTGCTGGTGGCACCGATCACCTCTCTAAGTCTTAGATCGTCCAGCTTGACCACAGCACCGTCAATGCCGTAATCGAGATCATCTTTAATCTTTTCAATCTGATCGATTTCCGCCATTATTTCTTCATCGCTGCTCAAAACCTTAAACTCAGGGCTGACTAAAAAACCTTGGGCAGACAGCCAGTCAAGCGATTCTTTGTGGCTGGTGAATGTATTTGGCTCAATGAGCTGAATATTAAAGACAAAGAGCCTAAGTCCCCTAGTTGCCACCACTTCTGAATTAAGCTGCCTCATGGTGCCCGCCGCCAGATTGCGCGGATTGGCATAGACTTTTTGTCCCTTTTCTTCCAGTTCCTGATTTATTTTGGCAAAATCCGATTTGAGCAGATAGGCCTCCCCCCTCACCTCCATATCCCGGATGCGGGGATCAATTCTTAGCGGCAGGCCAAGCAGACGGCTGGCATTTGAGCTCACATCCTCGCCGAATGTTTCGCCATCGCCTCTGGTCACAGCCTGAACAAAGACTCCATTTTCGTAGCGCAGACTGAGTGAGAGCCCGTCTATTTTTCGCTCCACGGCAAAGAGGGCATTTTCGTCCAGCTCTCTGATCCGGCGAGTAAAGCTTTCCACCTCGGCTAAAGAAAAAACATCTTGGAGAGAGAGCATCGGTACGCGATGCCTGACCTGAGTCAGGGCAGCATCTGCCCTGCCGCCAACCCTTCTGCTGGGAGAATCTGCTTTAACCAGCTGCGGAAATTCCTCTTCCAGCTCCTCCAGCTTTCTGAGCAAAAGATCATATTCAGCGTCAGATACAGTGGGCTGATCCAGTTCGTAATATTCATGATTATATTGATTTAGAGCAGAACTCAGGCGGCTGATTTTCTCAGCCGCTTGAGCTTCAGACAAGATCTTTTTTCCCACTTGCTCAGGCTTTTCCATCACAACCTAAAACATTGACTATCTTATGGGCTACCATCGCTTCAATCGCATCACGGGCAGGACCCAGATATTTGCGCGGATCAAATTCAGCTGGATTTACCGCCATCGTCTTGCGAATGGTTCCAGTCATGGCCAGACGCAGATCACTGTCAATATTGATCTTGCAAACAGCCATCTTGGCAGCCTGTCTGAGCATATCTTCCGGCACACCGATCGCATCCGGCATATTGCCGCCGTACTGGTTGATCATCTCAACAAATTCAGGTACTACCGAACTGGCCCCATGGAGCACGATCGGAAAGCCCGGCAGTCTCCTTTGGATCTCCTCTAAGATATCAAAGCGCAGCTGAGGTTTTTGCCCGGGTTTAAATTTGTAGGCACCGTGGCTGGTGCCAATGGCAATGGCCAGTGAATCACAGCCGGTGCGGCTGACAAAATCTTCCACCTGTTCAGGATCAGTGTAAGAGGCTTCTTCAGCACTGACATTGATATCGTCCTCCACTCCTTCCAGGCGACCAAGTTCAGCTTCCACCGTGATATAGGGATCATGGTTATGGGCATAGTCGACAACCCTTTGCACCAAAGAGATATTCTCCTCGTAGGGCAGATGAGAACCGTCGATCATGACGGAGGTAAAACCGCCGTCGATCACGCTTTTACAAAGCTCAAAGCTGTCGCCGTGATCCAGATGCAAAGCTATGGGCAAATCTGATTCAATCAGAGCAGCCTCAACCAGCTTCAAAAGATAAGTCTGGTTGGCATATTTTCTGGCACCGGCGGAAACCTGCAGGATAAGAGGTGCTCTAAGCTTGCTTGCTGCGTTAACAATTGCCTGAATGATCTCCATATTGTTGACATTGAAGGCTCCAATTGCATAACCACCTTCATAGGCCTGCTTAAACATTTCAGTTGTAGATACTAATGGCATTTATGTCCCCTTTCCTCTGGCATTAATTTAACTAACTGCCTAAATTATAGCATTGACTTTAAGCTATCAATTCTAAATTCCACATTGGCCAGCATCTCCTGGTACTCTTCAAGCTTCATTTTTTCTTGTCTGACCACTTCCTCCGGTGCCTTGTTAACAAAGCCCGGATTACTTAGTTTTTCCTTGGCTCTTTTGATCTCAGCCACAAGTCTTGCCTTTTCCTTATCAAGACGGATAATCTCATCTTCAGGATTGACCAGTTCCCTCAGCGGGATGAAGATTTCACCGCCGCTGATCTGGACCTGAACAGCATCAGCGGGAATATCCTCTCTCCTGGTAAAATAGGTCAGATCTCCGGCCCGGGCAAGTCTTTTGAGGAAACTTTCATTGGCTGAGATAAGCTCAGTAATCTTTTTATTGCTGCTTAAAAGCAGTAAATTTACCGTCTGCTGCTGGGGCAGCTTGTAATTTGCCCGGATATTTCTAATTTTGCGGACAGCATCCATCAAAATCTGGATGGCTTCCTTGTCCTCAGAAAAATCGTAGGCCGGCTCGGCTTCTGGCCAGCGGTATCTGATCAGCTGACCTGGTGCGTGGATCAAATGAGGAAAAACCTCTTCTGTTATATAGGGCATGAAGGGATGCAGCAAAGTAATTGTCTCCAGGAGAACATGATTAAGTGTTGACTGGGCTGCAAGTCTAGATTTTTTATCCTGGCCAGAAAGTCTGGGCTTTACAATCTCGATATACCAGTCGCAGTAGAGATCCCAGAGGAAATAATAGATTTTTTCCAAAGCCAGACCGGTCTCAAAAGCCTCCAGATTGCGTCCGACTTCGCGAATAGTATCGTTTAGCTCGGCCAGGATCCAGCGGTCCTCAATGGCAAGATCTGTTTTGCTGACCGCGGAAAAATCCATCTCCTGATCAAAATTCAAGACGACAAAACGGAGCGAATTCCAGATTTTATTCATGAAATTCCTGCCCGCCTCCACCTTTTCCACTTGAAAGCGCTGATCATTGCCGGGGGCACTGCCGCTGACCAGAGCATAACGCAGTGCATCGGCACCAAACTGATCAATGACCTCTAAGGGATCAATGCCATTGTTTAGCGATTTGGACATTTTCCTGCCCAGGGCATCTCTGACCAGACCATGAACGAAAACATAGTCAAAGGGAATCTCACCCAGATGCTCCAATGAGGAAAAGACCATGCGCGATACCCAGAAAGTTATAATGTCATAGGCCGTAACCAGCACATTGGTGGGGAAATAATAGGCCAGATCCTCTGTTTCCTCCGGCCAGCCCAGTGTGGAAAAGGGCCAAAGTGCGGAAGAAAACCAGGTGTCCAAGGTATCCTCATCTTGAATTAGTTTTGCCCCCTGGCAAGTCGGGCAGCTTTGCGGAGGATCGACAGAGACGATCTCCTCTGCACAGTCCTGGCAGTACCAGACCGGTATGCGGTGACCCCACCAGAGCTGGCGCGATATGCACCAGTCGCGTGAATTTTCCAGCCAGTTAAAGTAGATTTTCTCATATCTTTGAGGCACGAATTTGACCTGGCCGTCTTTCACCACCTCTATCGCTGGTTGGGCCAGCTCATCCATGCGCACAAACCATTGCAAGGAAACACGGGGCTCAACCGAAGTGTCGCAGCGGTAGCAGGCACCAACCGCATGATTTAGCTGCTCTCTTTTGACTAAAAAGCCTTCATCTTGAAGATCTATGACAATAGCTGCTCTCGCCTCTGCAACCGTCATCCCCTCATATTTTCCGCCTTCTTCGTTCAAGCGGGCATCTTCTGTGAGAAGATTAATCATGGGCAGATTATGCCTTTCGCCGATCTCAAAATCGTTGGGGTCATGTGCCGGTGTAATCTTCACCACACCTGTTCCAAGCTCCAGATCAACATAATGATCAGCGATAACGGGAAGTTTTCTGCCCACCAGTGGCAGGTAAACCTCCTGGCCGATATATTTTTGATAGCGCTCATCTTCCGGATTAACAGCCACGGCCGTGTCCGCCAGAATGGTTTCCGGTCTGGTGGTTGCCAGCACGAGCTCACCTGAACCGTCTACCAGCGGATAGCGCAGGTAATAAAACTCGCTCTCCAGATCGCTATAGGAGACCTCAGCATCGGAAATGGTGGTCAGACAATGAGGGCACCAGTTTACCATCCGCTCACCCCGGTAGATCAGCCCCTTGCGATAAAGTCTGACAAAAACCTCCAGCACAGCACGGGATAGATGGTCATCCATGGTAAAGCTCTCGCGATCCCAGTCACAGGAGGCACCCAGCCTGGCCAGCTGCTCGGTAATCAGGCCGCCATACTTTTCCTTCCAGGCCCAGGCTCTCTCCATGAAAGCATCCCGTCCCAGATCATCTTTGCTCAGACCTTCTTCTTTCATGCTGCTGACAATTCTGGCTTCAGTTGCAATCGCGGCATGGTCGGTTCCAGGCAGCCAGAGGGCCTCATAGCCCTGCAGCCGGCGCCAGCGGATCAGCAAATCTTGCAAAGTATTGTCTAAAGCATGGCCCATATGCAGTCTTCCCGTTATATTGGGCGGCGGCATTACTATGCAGTAGGGTTTTTTTGCCGGATCGGGGCTGGAAGCAAAAGCTTTGCTCTTCAGCCAGCTGTCATAGATGACCGCCTCTTTGGCAGCGGGATCAAAGGCTGTGCTTATATTGTCTATTCTTGCCATACGATTCTCCTCAGCGGATATATTTTCTCAAAATCTAAACTCCCCTGGCCACCGTCATCTTGAATAGCAAAGGAAACTCTGACGATCCGTTCAAGGTTTAGCTGGGCCAAGGCCAGTGAAAAACTGACAGTCTGAGAATAAGCCTGCTGCTTAACAGTATTTTCCGGGAAAATATAGACTACCTGATTTTCATCTTCCATTTCCAGACCAATTTTCTTCTCCCTCAGATCGGGATTATGCAAAAGCAGCTGCAAATCCGCCCAGCCCGACAAATCCAAAGGCGGGTAGGAGGAAGCATAGCCTAGCTGTGGTTCCAGGACCACCGGTCTTTCATCCGCATTTCTGTAATTAACCTGCAGAGCCAGTGGCGACTCCACACCCCGGCTTGTAACCATTTTCAATTCGCCTCTGCCCGATCTAATCAGCCATAAAGGCCTCTCTCCCGGCCAGTCCTTATCCGGCAGGCGCATAGGGTCAGACATCATTTCCGGCCAGGCGAAATCGTAAATTTTGTCGCAGTTCAGCCACAGCTGGGGCTTATAGTATTCCGCCGGCTCCGCATCGTAGCGGAAACAAGGTACGGGCATATTGCCGGGCCCTGTCAGATTGGCCTCTTTGCTGAAATTGGAATAGGCATAGGTCAAGGAAACTGGATCTTTGAGCTCATCATGCCAGACAATGACTTTGACGCCATAAAGTATTCTGGCTTTGGCAGCAACGAAGACCCTGTCCTCGCCACAGATGGCAAAGCCTTCCAGAGAGTGGCTGCCATGCCTTAAAGACAGGCTTTCCGAAGCTTTGCCAAATTTGCCGAAATCGATCACAAATTTATTGCCGACTTTTTCAACAGCAACAGGCTCGGGGGCGGATGAAGGCAGATCATGGCCATAGGCCAGCCCCAGCGCCACCGCAGCCATCCTCTGCCCTATGGCCTCCTTGGCGGCGGGATGAGCCGGATACCTGTAGATATCCAGGTTTTTATCATAAGTGAGCGGTAGGTCGGAGATAGTAACCATACCCGCTTCAACCGGCAGATCTTTTCTGATCTCAGCCAAAGTTTCGTTAAAGCTGGCAACGGCCTTAAAATCCAAACCCGGGTAGCAGTAGCCGGCAATCTGGCTGTAGATCAGCTTGAGTTTTTCGCCAGGAGATATAAACATCTCTTTGAGCACCGATACGAGAATCGGAAAAATGCGGGCATAATAATCCGGACTGTCGGCATCGTTTTCCCCCTGGTACCATAAGACCCCGCGTACGCCCAGGCCGATAAATGGAGCCAGCTTATGGTTGAACATGACCGCTGGTTGATTCTTGGTTTGAAAATTTCTGCTCTGCGGCAGTTCCAGAGTCTGCTGCATACTGGGCCGGCGCACAGTCTGAGGATTATTGCCGGTTATCGGTTTTTGCCCGCCCGCACTGCTCTTTTTCTTTTCCGGATTGATGCTGTTCCAGTTATCCAGATCGCGGTACTGATGCAGTTCTCTAATATGGTTTTTAAGGTAGGCATCTTGCTCGATTATCTCTCTTGGCAGCCAGCTGTGCAGATTAGTGCTGGCTGAGGCAATGTCATAGATGCCTATGGGCAGATGGAGCTGCTGCTCCAGCTGGAGGGCAAAAGAATAGGCTATTCCCGACACCAGCGCCATCTCTTCCGGATAACTGCCTCTGTACCAGCGGCCGGAAGCGATATAGCCCACGGGGAAATAGCTGTATGAGATCATCTTATCGTCCAGCCCGTCAGCGGACATGGAAAAAATGCGAATCTGACTGACAATGGCTGTAAGGTCGAGCTTTAAGGCCAGATCACAGCTGGCCACAGGCATAGCCATATTGTCCTGACCGGCTGTAAACCAGACCTCGCCCACTAAAATATCTTCTATCTTGCAGCTTTTTCCGCCGGAGCTGATTAAGAGGGAGCAGGGATCCAAAGATGCCTCCAAGAGCGGTAGCCTAAAATTAAAGCTACCGCGCCTGTCTGATCTATCCGTGTCTTCATGAATCAGGCCATACTGGGTTTCCAGGTCAGTGACAATATGACCGTCAGCCGGCTGACGATATAATTTTATACTGACCTCTTGCTCCGGTTCACATATGCCCGGCACCCTCAGCCTGACTTTTTGCTGGATAACCATGCCGTCAGCAAAATAGCCGGGAAGCTGGAATATATTGTCCGCCATATACTGCCTCCTATGTCAAATCACTATACACGATTCAGCTTGTTTTTTCCTGCTCCTTGAGCAAGAGACGCTCCCTGATGATTCTGGCCGCTAAAGCAGCCTCTTTAGGATAGCCAGTTTTTTTACACAGGGCCTGCAAAAAAAGATCTGGTCTTAAATTAGCCTCGCTGCCTGCTCTGACAGCAATAGTCGCCTTGTCTTTGCTCAAGGACAAAAGTTTAAGTAAAAGAGGCCTGATATCTATCTCCCTCTCCCCACCTTTACCATGCTTAAGTACTAAAAGAGGGTCGCTCCCGGCAAAGATCTCTTTGATCTTCTCGCCGATGTCATCGGCCTCAAAACTGTAGATGGCAGCCTTAACTTTGGCCATCAGACTAGTCTTTTCCTTTTCCACAATCTCGGCTTGAGTAAATCTTAGGCCTGGCGCCGCTGCCTGATTAAGTCTTTGCCTGACATCTTCAGGACTATCGCCGTCCGGGTAAAGATCCAGCTCCAGTATGTCAGAGGCAAGTTCCACTCCCACTCCGGCCGGCAGGGCAAAGACAATGGCTGGGCGGGGATTAAAGCCGCCACTCCAGACTAGGGGCAGCTTTGCCCGGCGAAACAATCTCTCCAGACTGCGCATCATATCCAGATGGCCAAGCCAGGCCCATGTGCCTTCTCTTTGGTAGGTAAGTCTAAGCCTAATACTCTCTTGCTTTAATGCTTCCTTTTTTATCTTGGCCAAAGAAGGATCTTTAGGGGCAATTGCTTTACCCGCCTCTGCTTGTGGCTGATCAAAACAGACACCGCAGCCGTAAGACTCTGCCCCGCAAAAACTGCATTCCTCCCGGCATTCAGGACTTGTCTCCCCTGCCAGAGCTTTTTCATACTCCCGCCAGAGGAAATCTTTGTCCACCCCGATATCGATGTGATCCCAGGGCAAGATATCTTCTCTTTGCCAATTACCGGTATAAAAGGAAATGTCCAGCTCCTGGGCAGCCAGGGCCTCCTGCCAGCGCGAGAAAGAAAAACCCTCCCGCCAGCCCTCTCTAAAGGCACCTTTTGCCCAGACGGCCTCAATGACAGCGGCCAGCCTTCTATCCCCTCTGGAGAGCACAGCTTCGATGACTGAACTGCCAAAATCGTGCCATTGGTAGCTGATAACTTTGCTGCACAAAAGAGAGGCCAGGTATTTTTGCCGTTCTGCCATCAGGCTCAAATCTGCCTGCTTTGTCCATTGAAAAGGCGTAAAAGCCTTGGGGATAAACATGGCCGTACTTACAGTGATCAAAGGCTTTCTCATTTTTTTGCCCTGGGACAATTCACTGTAGAGGGCTATTAATTTATGACTGAGCTTTGCAATCCCCTCCACATCTTCTTTTGTTTCCGAAGGCAGTCCGAGCATGAAATAAAGCTTCAGCCTGTTCCAGCCGCCCGCAAAAGCCGTGCGGACTGCAGTTAATAGATCCTCCTCCGCTATATTTTTGTTGATGACATCACGCAGGCGCTGTGTTCCCGCTTCCGGGGCAAAGGTAAGCCCTGTTTTTCTGGTGGCGGAAATCTTCTCCATCAACTCAAAGTCAAAACTATCTAAGCGCAGGGAGGGCAGAGAAAGATTGACATATTTATCGGCAAATTCAGCCAGCAGATCAGAGCTAAGTTTTTCAATCTCAGAATAATCGCTGCTGGATAGGGATAAAAGACCTATTTCATCATAGCCGCTGTCTTGGTATAGATCCGTGGCCAGATCTAAAAGTTCAGCCGCCGATCGCTCCCTCACAGGCCTGTAGACAAAGCCGGCCTGGCAGAAGCGGCAGCCTCTGGTACAGCCGCGGAAAAGCTCAAGATAGATCCTGTCATGGACAATTTCAATAAAGGGAACCAGCTGGCGGCGAGGAAAAGGAGACTGATCCAGATTGGCTGAAATCTCTCTTCTTACCGGCAGCGGCGCCTGAGAATTGTTTTTCTTGATCTCTTTGATCTTGCCCTCAGCTGAATAAGCTACATCATAAAAGGAGGGGACATAGACGCCGGAGATCTGGGCTGCCTGTTCAAGGAAATCTTGCTTTTTTCTCTTTGCCTCCTGCCGCCACTTTTGGTAAAGATCCAGAAGCTGACTCAAAACCTCTTCACCTTCGCCTATGACGAAAAGATCAAAGAATTCAGCTACCGGCTCGGCATTGACAGCAATCGGGCCTCCGCCCCAGATAAAAGGATCGCTCTCAGCTCTCTCACTGCTTCTAAAAGGGATTTTAGCCAGCGCCAAAATATCCAGCACTGCGGTATAAGAGAGCTCGTATTGAAGGGTAATGCCCAAAATATCAAAATCTGAGATTTTTCTCTGGCTCTCCAGAGATAAAAGATCTCGCCCGCTGGCAAGCAGATAATCCCGGTAATCCGGAGCCGGTGAGAAAATTCTCTCGCACCAGCTGTCCTCTCGGGCATTGACAAGATCATAGATAATCCTTAAGGCCAGATTGGACATGCCTATTTCATATATATCTGGAAAGCAAAAGCCGAATTTGATCAAATCTTTGGTTTTTTCCGTCTGGCTTTTATCTATCTGATTCCATTCTCCACCCAGATAACGGGCCGGTTTTTCTATCTGTCTTAAAACAGCTCTGGGAATATCTTTCATTTAGCGACCATTTCCTTAGGCAAGCGCTCTTCTAAAAGTCTGCGCTCATTTTCAAAACCAGGCTTGCCCAGCAGGGCATACATATTTTTCTTATAACTTTCGACCCCGGGCTGATCAAAGGGATTGACCCCAGCCAGATAAGCACTGACGGCACAAGATCTCTGGAAGAAATAGATAAGCTCGCCTAAGCTAAAGGCAGATAAATCGGACAGCTTTAGCAGCTGGACCGGAACTCCGCCGTCAATATGGGCGATCAGGCTGCCATATAAGGCCATCTGATTGATTTCAGTCAAAGATTTTCCCGCCAGAAAATTAAGGCCATCTCTGTCATCTGCCATTTCCGGCATCACAATGTCGGCCTGCTGGCTTTCAATCTGCAGCACGGTCTCCATCAAAAAACGGCCACCCGCCTGAATATACTGGCCCAGAGAATGAAGGTCGGTGGTAAAATTGGCACTGGCAGGGTAGATGCCGCGCCCATCCTTGCCCTCGCTTTCACCGAACAGCTGCTTCCACCATTCGCTAAGATAGCTAAGGCCGGGATCATAATTGACTAAAATCTCTGTATTATAGCCCTTCTTTTGCAAAATATTTCTGTTTAAGGCATAAAGATCGGAATCGTTCTCCCAGAGCATGGGGTCATAGTATTTTTCATAGGCAAAGCCTGCCCCGGCCATCAGATCGTCAATGTCAATCCCCGCTGCGGCGATTGGCAGAAGGCCCACAGCAGTCAAAACTGAGTAGCGCCCGCCGATCTCGTCTGGTACTGAAAAAGTCTCATAGCCTTTTTGATCCGCCAGCTGCTTTAAGGCCCCTTTTTGCTTGTCAGTGGTGGCATAAATTCTTTTTTGAGCCTCCTCAGAGCCATAGCGATTTTCCAGCCACTCTGCCAGGATGCGAAAGGAGAGGGCCGGTTCGGTGGTGGTGCCTGACTTGGAGATGATATTTAAGGATACCCGGTAATTATCAAGAGCTTGCAGCAGGCTTTTTAGATAAGCGCCGCTCATTTGATGCCCGGCATACAAAATGAGAGGGTTCTTCCTCGCCTCTTTAGGTTTCAGCGCCAAGAAAGGGTCTTCGAGGGCAGAGACAACCGCCCTGGCCCCCAGATAGGAACCGCCGATCCCGCAGACAATCAAGATGTCGCTTTGCTCTTTGATCCTTGCAGCCGCCTCCTTGATTCTGGTAAATTCTTGACGATCATAATTCAAAGGCAGATCAAACCAGCCTGTAAATTCAGCCCCGGCACCTTTTTTTTCGTACAGAAGCCTGCGACTGGCCAGTAAATGCAGCTCTAAATTATTTATCTCTTCTGCCGAGACAAAATTTTTCAGATAGCTTGAATCAAGTTTTAACATTTGCCTCTCCTTGCCTGATACCCGGCATTTTATCTATCTTCTCAATTTTCTTTTGCTCCTCTTTGGAACTGAAGTCACGATAGTCTATGTGCAGGGGACGAATTTTATAAACCCCGTCTTTATAGTTGGTAATACGGGCCGACATGCCGGGATAGAGCCATTCCTCCGAACTGCAAGAGCCCTCTTCGCCGCTTTCGACCCGGAAACTCCCCCTGCTGTCCGGCCCTGATGATTTGGTCAAGATGACTTTTTCACCCAGAAGATCATGATAGGACTGCTGCAGCCTACTGGCGAACAATTTACTCAGATACTGGCTTAGACCGTAACTTACCAGCACCGCCAGAAAAAGGACTATGACAAGATTAAGCAGCAGATTGACAATCTGGCTCAGATCAGAGTTCGAATTTTCAAGCCCTGCCTGTAAAATTGTGTGAAAATTAATTCCCATTTACCCAAGCCCAGAATATTTTAGCCAGACAGTTTTGGGCCAGCCAATTTATCTGACCTTAATCAGCCGCCAGTTTATTGATCTCAGATCCAGGCAAAGACATATTTGCCTTTGCCGCAGTCATCTGCCTCATAATCGCAGGAGACGCCTAAAGCATTATCAAGGTCTCCCGCCAGCAGCATATCTGCCAGTTTATCCTCAATAGTGCGTGTAATCAGGCGACGCAGGGGTCTGGCGCCATATTTTTCATCGTAGCCGTCCCTGGCTAGAGCATCCCTGGCCTGTTCAGTAACTACCAGCCTGAGATTTTTGCCTTTGAGATTGGCCTCGATCTCAGAGATCATCAAATCGACAATCTCTCTGATCTCTGCCGGGGTCAGCTCGTGGAAAACAACTATCTCATCTATTCTATTTAAGAATTCCGGCCTGAAGAGATCTCTTAAAACTGCCTGGACGCGGCTCTCCATCGCTTCATAATCCTGATTGCCAAAACCAATGCTGTGGCGTTTAAAGGAGGTGCCGGCATTACTGGTCATGATAATAAGGGAGTTGGAAAAGCTCACGACTCGGCCGTGACTGTCGGTCAGCCTGCCTTCATCCAGAATTTGCAGCAAGATATTGAAAACATCGACATGGGCTTTTTCTATTTCATCCAGCAAAATAACGCTGTAGGGTCTTCTTCTGATCTTTTCAGTCAACTGGCCGCCGTCATCATAGCCTACATAACCGGGCGGAGATCCGATCAGCTTGCTCACTGTATGCGGTTCCATATACTCAGACATGTCCAGCCTGACAATGGCGTCTCTGGAATCAAAAATAGCTTCCGCCACTGCTTTGGCCAGCTCCGTCTTGCCCACGCCGGTGGGTCCTACGAAAATAAAGGAGGCCGGCTTTTGCAGATCAGTCATGCCTGAGCGCTGTCTTCTGATCGCTCTGGCAACCGCGGAGACAGCCTGATCCTGACCAATTACAGTTTCATGCAGTAAATCTTCCAGTTTCAAAAGGCGTTCGGACTCTGTCTCAGAAATTCTACTGACTGGAATGCCGGTCCACATCTCCACCACTTCAGCTATATCTTTATCTGTGACTTCAATTCTGGGGTTTAGCTGCTTTAGCTCCTCTAGCTCATTCTCCAGGCGCATAAGCTGGGACTTGTTGGCCGCCTGCTCTTCATAGAGCGCAACTCTTTCATCCTCGACTGAAATCTCGGCCAATTTTTTCTCCAGCTCTTCTCTTTTTTCGCCCAGGTCCTCCAGCTGCCTTTCCTTGCTGTGCATTTCCACCAGGACAGTATTTTTGAGATTGGCCTCGGAGCCTGCCTCGTCGAGCAGATCTATGGCCTTGTCGGGCAGATAGCGGTCCGTAATATAGCGGCTGGAAAGTCTTACCGCCGCTTTGAGGACAGCTTCAGGGTAAATGACCTCGTGATGGTCTTCATAATAGTTCTTCACCCCTTTCAAGATCTCCAGGGTCTCTTCTTGCGAGGGCTCATCAATGATGACCTTTTGAAATCTGCGCTCTAAGGCGGAATCTTTTTCAATAAAACGCCGGTATTCATCCAAAGTAGTAGTGCCAATAACTCTGATTGAGCCGCGGGAAAGGGCAGGTTTTAGTATATTGGCGGCATTCATCGCCCCCTCGGCGTCGCCCGCTCCCATGATATTGTGAAGCTCGTCGATAACCAAAATAATGTTGCCGGATTTTTTGGCATCATCTACAACGCCTTTCATTCTGCTCTCAAACTGGCCTCTGAACTGGGTTCCTGCGACCATCGCAGTCATATCCAGAAGATAGACCTCCTCGTCCAAAAGCTTGGCCGGAACATCACCGCTGGCTATGCGGACGGCAAGACCTTCCGCCACAGCAGATTTGCCCACGCCCGGCTCACCGATCAGGGCGGGATTGTTCTTTTGCCTTCTGTTCAAGATCTGAATTACGCGGCTGAGTTCTCTATCTCGGCCGACCAGCTGATCCAAAAGTCCTTCTTTGGCCAGCTCGGTCAGATTGGTGCCGAATTGATCCAGGAATTTCCTCTTTTTGCCGGCCTCTTTTCTGCTCTGCCTTTTTTCTTGGGTATCCTTTTTGATCTGCCTCAAATCATCGCTGTCTCCACCGATATTTGCGGTCATCAAGCCGGTGCTCTCAGCTGTATCAGACTCATCTTCATCACTTTCATCAGCACCAAGACCTGAAAAGAGATCTAAACCGGGAATTTCTTCATTGCCCAGCAGCATGCGGAAAAGATCTTCAGCATTTTGCCCGGACATCTGCCCCATCACCTGATTCATCCGTTCTGTCAGTTCATCTATATTTGATTCATTGACGCCAGTGCGGGCAAATACTTCTTCCATGCCGCCAATATTGGTTTCCCAGGCACATTTAAGGCACAAACCTTCATCAATCCTCTCACTGCCGTTGAAGCGGGAAGTAAATATCACTGCCTCATTAATATTGCACATTGAACATTTTGCCATGTTCTTCACCTTCTATATTCTCTATCTATAGTATATCTGAATAATCCCTGCCGGGATAAATTACATTCTACCCAATTAACGGCATCTGCAAGGTAACATTTTAAGACAATCAGATGCTGTTGTTTGCTGTTATACTCTGCGGTTCGGTCAGAACATCGGGGGCAATTTTTCGACTCAGTATCTGGGCCAGATAATAGCCGGTGGAAGATTTCTCGCAGCGGGCAATCTGCTCGGGAGATCCGGTCGCAATTATCTCGCCGCCGCCGTCCCCGCCCTCGGGGCCCAGATCAATAATCCAGTCACAGGTCTTGATCACATCAAGATTATGCTCAATCACCACCACTGTATTGCCACCCGAGACCAGCCGCTGCAAAATCTGGGTCAATCTGTGCACATCGGCGCTGTGCAGGCCGGTGGTAGGTTCATCTAGAATATAAAATGTGCGCCCGGTGCTGCGTTTAGACAATTCCGTGGCCAGTTTTACCCGCTGGGCCTCGCCCCCTGAAAGTTCCGTGGAGGACTGGCCCAAGCGGATATAACCGAGCCCAACATCAAATAATGTCTTCAACTTATTGACAATCCTGGGGATCGCTTCAAAGAAGACCAGGGCCTCCTCGACAGTCATCTCCAGGACATCTGCGATCGTTCGATCTCTGTATCTGACCTCTAATGTCTCTTTGTTGTAGCGCTTGCCCTGGCAAACCTCGCATTTGACATAGACATCAGGGAGAAAATGCATTTCTATTTTGTTGACACCGTCACCATAACAAGCCTCGCAGCGGCCACCGCTGACATTAAAGCTGAAGCGTCCCGGCTTATAGCCTCGAGCTTTGGCTTCCCTGGTCTGAGAAAAAAGCTCCCTGATATGGTCAAAGACACCGGTGTAGGTGGCTGGATTGGAGCGAGGGGTTCTGCCGATCGGTGATTGATCAATGGAAATCACTTTGTCCAGCTGGGACAAGCCTTCTATTTTGTCCACCTTGACCTGGGTCTTTTTCGCCTTGTTCAGTTTATGCGCCAGCACATTTAAGATAACATTTTGCACCAGGGAGCTCTTGCCCGAACCTGAAACTCCAGTCACGCAGGTAAAGAGCCCCAGAGGAATCTTTACATCTATATTTTTGAGATTATTCTCCTTGGCGCCAAAGATCTCCAGCCAGTCCAAACTGGGATTTCTCCTTTTTTTCGGTATGGGAATCATTCTCTTGCCGGAGATATATTGTCCGGTGAGAGACAGCTCACAAAGGGCAATATCGTCGGGTCTGCCACAGGCAACAATCTCCCCGCCCAGCTCTCCAGCCCCCGGGCCAATGTCAATCACATGATCCGCCTCCCAGATAGTTTCTTCATCATGTTCCACAACTATGACCGTATTGCCCAGATCACGCAGTTTTTTCAAGGTGCCCAGCAGTCGATTATTATCTCTTTGATGCAGGCCGATGCTGGGTTCGTCCAGAATGTACAAGACTCCCATCAGACCAGATCCGATTTGAGTTGCCAGCCTGATTCTTTGCGCTTCGCCTCCGGACAAGGTGGCGGCTGCTCTGGCCAAAGTCAGATAATGAAGTCCCACTTCAATTAAAAAGCTAAGCCTTGCTTCCAATTCTCTCATTATCGTTTCAGCGATCAGGATCTGATCTGGGCGCCAGGCGATATTTTCCAGAAAAGTCAGAGCCTGCCCGATCGGCAGCATGGTCAGCTCGTAAATATTCAAGCCGCTGATGGTGACGGAGGTACTCTCCTTTTTAAGTCTGGCCCCCTGGCATTCGGGGCAGGTGAAGATTGACAGATAATCCTCATAATAGGCTTTCATATCCTCGGAGGAAGTCTCCTGCCATCTTTTGGTGACAGAATTCACTATGCCCTGCCATTTGGCTGAATAGGGCTTAGAGCGGGGATATCTTGTTTTGCTGGTATCGATAGTCAGCTTTTCATTATCGCCAAACAAGATAATATCTCTAATCCTGGGCTCTAATTCGCGGAAAGGTGTATCCAGCGAAAATTTATATTTTTCTGCCAGGGCCAAAATAAAAGCCCTGCCCCAGCTGTTCTTTTCATGCACCCGCCAACCGGCGATCATAATGGCGCCATCATTGAGGGAGAGGCTGTCGTCGGCGACGATCAGATCGGGATTGATATTTCTCAGCTCCCCGATGCCAAAGCAGGTGGGGCAGGCACCGAAGGGATTGTTGAAACTAAAGGATCGGGGAGATATTTCAGCAATGTTTATATCGCAGTCAGGGCAGCTGAAACGCTCGGAAAAAGTTATCTCCCCTTGCTTGTCCTCTGTCTTTTCGTCAGCCGGCAGCTGGTACTGAACCAAAACAAGTCCTTCGGCAAGTCCCAGGGCAGTCTCAATCGAGCCTGTCAGCCTGCTGGCAAAACCCGGTCTTTTAATCAGGCGGTCAACCACGATCTCAATATCGTGCTTTTTTCTCAGGGCAAGCTTGATCTCTTCTTCCAGATCACGGTATTCTCCATCTATCCGAACTCTAACAAAGCCTTCCTGCCAATAGCTCTTCAGCAGCTTGGTAAATTCGCCTTTGCGTCCCCTGACTACAGGGGCCATGATCACAAGTCTAGTGTCATCAGGCCATTCCAGCAGTCTGCTGACAATCTGATCTACCGACTGGCGCTGAATAATCCTGCCGCAGGAGGGACAGTGCATGGTGCCGACACGGGCGTAAAGGAGACGAAGAAAATCGTAGATCTCCGTTACAGTGCCCACTGTCGATCGGGGATTTCTGCTGGCAGCTTTCTGATCGATGGCAATAGCAGGCGATAGCCCGTCTATCTCGTCAACATCAGGCTTTTCCATTTGCCCCAGAAACTGTCTGGCATAAGAAGACAATGATTCCACATAACGTCGCTGCCCCTCGGCATAGACAGTGTCAAAGGCCAGCGAGGATTTGCCCGACCCTGAAAGGCCGGTCAGCACCACCAGTTTGTTGCGCGGGATGTCTACATCAATATTCTTTAGATTGTGCTCTCTAGCACCTCTTATTCTGATCAGTGATTCCATAACTTTCATTTTATCATAAGGAGGGCAAAACCAAAGCAGCACAAAAAGAGATCTTTTATGTTACCGGATTGATCAGATAAAAGCTTTAGGCCTTGGTTAAATATGCCGCTAAAAGCGAGATTAAAACACCAAAGGAGAGGAATATATAATAGACGGTCCCCAATGCCGTAACTGCTGTCCCAGCACCTAAAGCTGCTGCTGCAGCTATCGGCAGACCCTTGATTTTGGTAAAGAACATTAAAGCAATGACAAAGCCATAGACAAAAAGGAAGGGACCTGTGCGGGCATTATAGCTGTCGTATTTAAGCAAAATAGTGACATTGAGCAGCATATTGATGAAGATGAAAGCAAAAACAATCGTCATCAGGCCGGCTATCCAGAGATTATAGCCTCTGCTGGTCACCACCAGATAGTAATAGTAAAAGATCATCAGCGCCAGGTAGAGCAAGTGCAAAATACCCAGGACTCTTAGATAAAGAAGCAGCTTTTTGTCCTCGATCACCCTGGTCATGCGATAATGTTCACGGCGCAGAGAAAAGAAGAGTTTTCTGATCTGAAAGAGTTCGATCAGAGCCAGCAGAGCAAACAAAGTGGCGATGGCAATATTGCCATAAAAGAATAAGCCCATATTGGAAAATATCCCCCTGCTGCCTTTGAGAGCAAGAGTAAAGGCAGAGGCTAGACCTTCCCTTTGGATATTAGCGCCAAACAAAGGCAGGAATTTTGCCAGATAAACGATCAGAGGTTTGAAAATTACTAAAAAATAGGGGTAAATCAGGTAACCGGAAAAAGATCTGCCGCTTTTTCTGGAGTTGACGGCAAAGCCCAGGCAGGCAAGAAGGTAGATAAACATGACTGAAAAGGCAAGCCAGGTCACAGTATTCATATTAAACAGATCCACCACCCTAAAATAGAGGATCCAGACATAGGCATAAAAGGTTGCTGCCAGGGCATTATAAATCCGAAATTTCTGATCTCTTTGCTGAATGCTGGCAACGGTTTTTTCTGCTTTTTCAGAAATGACACCGCCGAAAGTCTCCATACCTATCATCTCTTCCTCAAGGTCTGCTGCTATTTCAAGATCTTCTTCTCTAAGATCTTCTTGTTTAAGATCATCTTCCTTAAGGTCTTCTTTTCTAAAACTATCTTCAGTTTCAAGATCTACTTCAGCATTTAAATTGTCAGTCATAAAGTCCACCTCTTCAAAGGACAGTAGCAAAAGCTTAAAATTTTAATCTTCATCCAGGGCTGGGTTCACTTTTAATGCGATGGTAAAAAAGATTAAAGCCGATAGGATTAAGTGCAATGAGGGCAGGGTCTTGAGCGAAGCTCCCGCCTCCAGTACAAAATAGAGTGTGATTGACCAGATAATGAGCACAGCATCAGTTACTAAAGTGATGATCCTGATTAATGGAGATGGCAGGAACTGGTTGATGCTGTTGATAAGCAAAAGGATAAAAGCCGGGATAATTGTCATGAAATATATTTTACTGTCATGGCCATTACCCACTGCCAGAAGGGATATGGCTGTTTTCCCCTGGACAGTAGACAGTTTTGTCAGCAGGGCAAAAATAGCAGTCAGCAGACCAAGAAAATAGATTAAACGTCCGGTTCTCTTGCTAAACATTAAGAAACCCCCTTAGGTTTTTAGCAGTTCCCATTAGATCTTCGATTAATCAAGTTTAACAACAAAAGTCTAAGCTGACAATAAAAGTACTATTG
>CAZUWY010000010.1:0-40482 GCA_964624395.1 uncultured Mageeibacillus sp.
TGCGATGACAGTTTGATACCTTTCATAGCGCCATTTCTAGCGAAAAATACTAGCAACGCAAATGGCTCGATTGAGGGCTCATCTTTACAAATATTCTTTGCTATTGTAATATAGCTAAGCGGAATTCCGGCCCAGCTGCGGGTGTAGTTTAGTGGCAGAACATCAGCCTTCCAAGCTGACCGTGAGAGTTCGATTCTCTTCACCCGCTCCATTAGCCGGAATTCCTCATGGGCGTATAGCTCAGCAGGATAGAGCAACAGCCTTCTAAGCTGTGGGTCGCAGGTTCGAATCCTGCTACGCTCGCCAAACGCCCCGTGGCAGATGCTGCGGGGCTTTGTTGTGCCTAGGATAGATCTCTTTAGCAAATTATGATCAATTTATTTCGAAGAGTTTTTGTATCTGCTGGCAGATATATCAAGTTATGTTGCATTGCTGAAAGAAAAATGGCAGCGGCTGCAACTCTCATCTGCAATATTTTCTGTTGTTTTGAGAGTTGCAGCCGCTTTAAAAGGAAAAGCTAAAGAGGAGTACAAGACATAAGGTCAAAAGACAATATGTTAAGCTCATCTTTATCAACAAATATAATTGCCCAGCTAGGCATTTTTTAATTCTCCTTCATTTCAATAAGTTTTACAGCAAAGAAACTGCCTGTATCATTGCTGAAGTAAAGCGTGCCGTCATCTGAGATGGATACTGATGAAGGAAAAGAGCTCTGCAGACCTGCAGGAGGTGTATAAACTGTCCTGATGGCACCGTCTGCAACTGAAAGGGCATAGATGGTACCCGGTTCTTTTTCTAGGGTGAAGAAAATATAGATCTTTTCGTTTTTGTCCTTAATGACCAGGGGAGTGGATCTGATCATGCCGTCAACAGCAAAACTTTCTTCCAGCTTAAAGCTCTCCAGATCAACTATTGCCAGTGTGTTTTCGCCGGCCAGATAGACTTTTCCTTCAAAAAGTGTAGGGGAGGCAGTACTTGTGCCCGCGGTGAAAGGAAGTCTGTCTAAAGCGGCAAAAACCCCGCCGCAGTTAATCTGCAAGCGATTTACACTGCCATCTTGCTCTGAGACAAAGAAGGCACGGCTCTCGCTTGAGACCATCGTGCTCCTGATCGCAGCCGGTGTTCCTCCATTGCCCGGCAAAGACATCTTGTCTACCAATTCGCCTGAGTAAAAGTCAAAGCAAAAGATTTCACCGAGATCATTGCCGACAACAAGGTATTCCCGTAAAAAGGCCCCGCCGCTCCAATAAAAACCAGCCTTATCTGAGCGATACTCCCAGATTGTACTGCCGTCTTCAATGTCCAGGGCGCGGTACACACCACCTTTTGAGCGTTCATCCTCACCGCTGGTACTGAGCCCTTGAAAGATATTATCTTCAACTACTTTAAGACTGGTCAAAGATTGCAGCGGGTGGGGGATCATGGTAGCGCTATTTTCATCGGGCAAAATTATTTGAGCGGGTGCATCAGCCAGCCAAACTGTGCTCAGTTCATCTGCAGTCAGAGCCTGAATTTTGCCGTATTTGATCGGCACTAAAATCAGGCCGTCAGCATAGGCCAGGCGAGAGGTTTTGTCGATCGGATATTGCAAGAGCGCCTGATTGGCGACTGTGCCATCTAGATTTAGCTGATAGAGCATGTCGTCAAAGGCAAGATAGATCCACTCTCCAACCTGGACAGGATCAGAGAAAACACCAGCCCCATTAGCTTCCCCTTTGAAGATAAATAATTCTTCAGCTGCCATCTTAGCCAAATCGAGATCAAGGTAGCGGGCGGCAGTATGATCCATTGAGCCGGCAAAAGCGGGCCAGGAGGATGAAAGATCAAAGGGTCTTTTAGCCGTGGGATTTAGCTCGACGAAATTTCCCTCTGCGGAGAGATATTGTTCCGGATGCCCGTTATAAGGGCTCAGTTTGTCATTGGTGAAATACCAGCGGATGATATCGCCCGCTTTGGGGACATAGTCTTTTGCAGGCAGGTCAGAGATATCGTTATAGGACCAGAGCCAGGCTGAATTAGCTCCGTTGTTTGCTGCAGTTTCCAGCTCTATCTGACCCTTTTGATTTTGTGCAGGAATTATCTTTAGCAAATGGCCGCCTTCTTTTTCTTCAGCATAGGCAAAACCATTTTCAGTCAGAAGTTTTTCAGTCAGTGCCCAGGCATCAAGCTCTTGATCGGCTTCAAAGTCTATCTTCAGCCAGATAAGATAAGGGTTTTCTCCAGCATCTTCAAGAGCCGTTGAGGCAGCAACAATAAAACGTCCTTTACCTTCAGCTGCAAGATCTACCTCGCTCTCTTCGGCCAGCAAATCTTTGTTGGGCTCAAGCGGCGGGCAGTATTCTTCTAAAATCTCTTCGAGATCCTCAGCAGCTGTTTTATTAAAAATTTCTTCCGCCACAGCAGCGCTGCCAGCAAGAGATATGTTTTCTTCGGTGGCCGGTTGGCTGCTGTCATTTACCTTCAAAGCCTGACTTCCTTCAGGCTTTTCAGCTTTTTTCGCCTGGCAGGCAGTAAAAAGCATCGGAGCCAGAAGCAGGCAGATAGAGATCAAGATTAGTCTTAATTTTGTTCGTCCAGTTGTCATCATTTCCTCCGATTGTTCCCCGATCCAATAATCGTAGAGCAAAAGAAACGACTGCAAATTCGAAAATTGCAGCCGTTTCGGCAATCATCGTCATATTAAGGGGGAGCAATCGCTCGTTGCATCCTTTACCTTGAATTGCAAATCGGTCTTCTGGCTTGCGATTTGAAAGATCTTTGCCAGCAACAGCCATCCAATTCTTTTACCGGATATGGTCTGAAGCTTGAAAAATCGCTTACAGCGGCGGCACCGCACAGGATTTTCACCTGTTTCCCATATAGCTTTCACTATAATTTGCACTCTAAATTGTCAACAATCCCCTAGGGGATATTTAGCAATTCAAATTATAGATTGTAGCTATGGGTGAGTCAAGCAGCTTTCTCTTTAAGTTCTAAGCAAAGCTTTTTACCTTATACCCAGTGGGGACTATCCCAGATTTTTAGCTCTTTGCCGATGCCTTTGGCTAGGGCATTTTGATAAATCCTTGTTCCCCAGGCCAGATCTTCGACCGGCAGACCTCCGGCCAAAAAGATGATAATTTCATCGTTGTTTTCTCTGGGCTTAACATTACCTGCGACCACATCGCCCAGATCAATAATCTTATCTTTGGCCAGCCTGCCCTCATCATAGAGTTTGAGCATATCGTAGGTACCGACCCATTCTTTAATGCTCTCTATGCCATTTTCACGGGCCTTGCTCTGATCGAGATAATCCTGATGCATGGCAAAGAGATCGACAACAACTCGATTGTCAAAATACATCTCGTCTGGCAGGAAAGCTGTAGCTGTAACTGTCAGCAGAGCTCCTGGCTTTAACATCTGCTGGTCAATCTTTATCTTACTTTTACCGGCTGTAGCTATAGAGATAACATCGGCATCCGCCAAGGCCTCTTCCAAAGTCTGGCAAAAGACAAATTCAGCGTCGATCAGTTCCGCAAGTTCAGCGGCAAAACTTTCCATTCTCTCCTGGCTGAGATCGTGGAGATAGATCTTGGAAACAGATGTTAGATTATCGGCAATGGCCAGGGTACAGGCATGGTTAATTACGCCACAGCCAATGATGGCGATGGTGGAAGCATTTTCAGCAGCCAGATACTTGGCAGCAACTCCGGGTACAGCACCAGTGCGCACAGCACTCAAAAGATTGGCTGACATGATGGCTAGCGGCGCCCCGCTGTCGGCATCGTTTAAGGCAAACATCAAAATTGAGCGCGGCAGTCCCTTGGCGGCATTGGCAATATTTGAGCCATACCATTTCTGGCCCGTCATGTGAAAATCGCCGCCCAGATAGGAGGGCATGACCATATACCTGCGGTCCGGGCCAGCCTTAGGCATTTTTTCGAAGTCTGAATCCTCCGGATACCAGAGCATCATGCCGTGACTATTAGTTTTTGGTCCGCCCATCAGATAATCCCCTTGCCCCAAAAGCAAGAACATTTCCTCCATAGCGGTTGTGCAGCTCCTGATATCTAAAACACCGGCTTCAATCATATCGGGTTCGGAAAGATAGAGAAACTCCAGAGATCTCTCTGAGCTCTTTTCAGGCAAAGCAGCTGTCTTAGGCTCATTTTGATATCTTTCGCCTCTTAACAGGGCAGAAAGAAGGAGGGTGGAGCTTTCTTTCGTCGCTGTGCTTTTTTTCATTTTCCTAGCCATTTCATCTCTTTTCCATTCATAAATAATTAGTTCTGCGAGTAAATAATTAGCAATATTGTTAGCAAGGATATTCCTCTTATGGGCAAAAGTCAATACTTATAGTAATTGAATAAACAAAATTCTAGAAAAATGTTACTAATCATAATTAAATGAACAATTGAACAAATGATCAAATGATAGTATAATTGCATAGAGGTGAAATGATGGCAGAAAAAAAGGCAGTTGATTGCGGCTGTGAACTAGATCAAGTCAGGCTAAATATGCCGGCCGAGATCGAAATATCTAAGCTGGCGGATTTTTTCTTTGTCCTAGGGGACAGCACCCGGGTCAAGCTGGTATCTGCTTTGCGCATCAATGAGCTTTGTGTCGGCGATCTAGCCAGGATCCTGAACATGTCAGATTCTGCCATATCGCATCAGCTGAGACTTTTGCGGCAAAGCAACCTGGTTAAGTCGAGGCGGGCCGGCAAGTTTATCTATTATAGTTTGTCCGATGATCATGTGATGGACATTTACGATATAGGCAAGATACATATCAAGGAAAGAAACTGAAACTGAAACTGAAATTAAAGCAGATTGAGGAATATTAATGGCAAAGAAAGAAGTAGAAGCTAAAATTATCCGGGTCAACCCCGAAGATTGCAGCATCGAGGAGGAGCTTGATCCAATTGAGGAGGAAAAAGCTCCAGCTGAGGCTGAAGAGGGAATTTCTTGCCTCAGAGGTTCGAGCTGTGCCTGCTGCGAAGAAGATGATGATCAGGAAGAAGAAGAAAGCATCCTTAAAAAAGTCATCTATCTATCTTTAGCACTTGCTTTTTTTGCCGCGGGCATGCTGGCCCAGCATATATTTAGCAAGGGAGATATTGCGGCAGTACTGCTGGTAATCTCCTGGCTTTTAGCCGGCCATGAGGTGATTATCAATGCTGTTAGAAAACTATTTTCAGGCTTTTTGATGGCGGAAGAATTTCTTATGGCTGTGGCCACAAGCGGGGCAGTGATCTTAAAAGAATATCCGGAGGCAGCCCTGGTAATGATTTTGTACCAGATTGGAGAAATCCTTGAGCATTATTCTGTGGGCAGATCCCGCCGCTCTATCTCCAGGCTGCTCGATATATCTGCACCCTATGCCAATCTAATCAAAGGCGAAGACCTGCTTCAGATAGATCCCAGGCAGATCAAGCCGGGAGATCATTTAATGGTTAAACCAGGGGAACTGATTCCCACTGACGGTGTCATCATCAGCGGCAGCAGCAATCTCAATACTGCTGCTATCACAGGAGAAGCCCTGCCTTTGCCTGTAAGTGAAGGAAGCCGGGTCAAAAGCGGCAGTATCAACGGCGATGGACTTCTTCGTCTTGAAGCCGAAACCAGCTACCAGGATTCCACCGCCAGCCGTGTGATGGCAATGGTGGAGGAAGCCTCCGGGCGCAAGGCCCGCTCAGAATCCCTGATTACCCGCTTTGCCACTGTCTATACTCCGATTGTCGTTGGTCTGGCAGTGCTGCTGGCTTTGCTGCCGCCCCTTTTATTTAGCGGGCAAAGCTTTTCCAGCTGGGTCTTCAGGGGACTGATATTTCTAGTGGTGTCCTGCCCCTGTGCATTTGTAATTTCCGTTCCCCTGACCTTTGTCTCCGGCCTGGGCATGGCCTCAAGGCATGGTGTGCTGGTCAGGGGTGGAAATGATCTCGAGAATCTGGCCAATTTAAAAAGCCTGGCCTTCGATAAAACCGGCACTCTGACCAAGGGGCAGTTCTCCGTCATTTTCAGCCATGCTGAAGATGATGTGGAGGAAATGAAATTTCTCGAGCTGGCAGCAGCCATGGAGCAATCTTTCACTCATCCGATCGCCGAAAGTATTGTCAGCTATGGCAAAAGTCGGGGCATCAATCTGAGCAGTGAAGGGCTGTCAGAGATAGTAGCTTTGCCGGGACACGGTGTTCGCGGTGTCATAGAAAAAAGCAGCAATCTTTCTTTTGCCATAGAGTACCCAGCTACAGTTTATCTCGGCAATGCCGCATTGATGAAAAAACTGGGCCTATATGAAAAGGCAATTGCGGACGGCTGTGAAGGGCAGGCCTGGACGATGAGCCATGTGGCAATAATTCCGGGGCATAGAGAAACTTCTGCCTTTGACGAAAAAAATGCAGCTTTGCCCAAAGAAAATATCCGCTATCTGGGGCATCTTGTCATTCGCGATGAGATCAAAGATGAAGCAGCCTCAGCTATAGCTGCGCTGAAAAAGGAAGGTATTTCCAGACTGGCTCTTTTGACCGGAGACAATGAAATCTTTGCCCGTGAAGTAGCCAAGGAAGTGGGAATTGAAGAGGTGCATGCCTCTATGCTGCCCCAAGATAAAGTCAGCTGGATTGAGCAGCAAAAAGAGCAAAAAATAAGAGGCAGCAGCGGCTTTGTCGGTGACGGGCTAAATGATGCACCGGTCCTGATGGCCTCTGATGTCGGCATAGCCATGGGTGGAATTGGCAGTGATGCCGCGATCGAAGCTGCTGATGTTGTCTTAATGCATGATGATTTGACCACTTTACTTAAAGGTCTGATCATAGCCAGAAAAACAAAAAATATTGCCCGCCAGAACATCGTCTTTGCCTTAACAGTTAAGTTCATCTTTTTACTCCTGGCGGCTGTAGGCTATATGCCGATGTGGCTTGCTGTTTTTGCTGATGTCGGGGTGACTTTGCTGGTCATTTTCAATTGTTTCCGTATTTTCAGGATTCCTAAACTGAAAAAGGTTGAAAAAAGATTTCTCAAGGAGCAAAATGGCAGCTGATTTCTACTCTTTGCAATCTGAGCGTAACTTACTGCAATTGCCATTAGTGTATAATTAACGGGGGAAAGACTGGGATCTAAGGGCTTTATGGCTACTAATTGATGAGAGAAAAATATTTCATTATTACTTCGAACATTTACAAGCAAATTTACCGGAGGGATTAATGTTTGCCGCGAAAAATTATGACAATGAAAGTATCAGTTCACTCAAAGGTGCTGATCGGGTACGCAAAAGACCATCTGTAATCTTTGGCTCAGATGATCTAAAAGGTACGGAGCAGTCCTTTTTTGAAATTCTCTCAAATTCAATTGACGAAGCCAGAGAAGGTTTTGGCGACAAGATCACTGTTAGCAGATATAAAGACCACAGTATCAAGATTGAAGATGAGGGCAGGGGCATCCCGGTGGACTATAATCCCAGAGAAAAGCGTTTTAACTGGGAGCTTGTCTATTGTGAACTTTATGCGGGTGGAAAATACAGGACCAATGAGGGTTTCCATTATGAATACAGCTTGGGCCTAAACGGTCTTGGCGCCTGCGCCACCCAGTATGCCTCTGAATTTTTTGATGTTGTCTCGGTGCGGGACGGCTATAAATACGAGCTTCATTTTGAAAAAGGGGTAAATATCGGGGGGCTGTCCAAAACGGAAACAAGGAGCAGGCGTACCGGCACCAGCCAGCATTGGAAACCTGACAGAGAGGTTTTTACCGCGATTGAGATCCCTGCGGAAAGTTTTCATGCCATCTTAAAACGACAGGCGATTGTAAATGCCGGCATTAGATTTATTTTTCAAGATCTGCTGGCAGAAAAGACTACCGAGTTTTATTATCCGGAAGGTATTTTAGGCTATGTCAAGGAGGTGGATGAGGACAAGGGCTTGTCTGAACCATTCTTTTTTGAAGCCGAGGGCATGGGCAAGGACCGAGAAGATAAGCCCAAGTATAAGGTTTTGGCTCAATTTGCCTTTTCTTTTAATAACTTTGTTGACAAGCAAGAATTTTACCATAACTCCAGCTGGCTGGAATACGGCGGCTCACCAGAAAGAGCTCTGCGCTCCGCTTTAGTGGCCGAGGTTGATCGGCTGTTAAAAAGTGAGGGCAAATACAAGGCTAATGAAAGCAAGATCAGTTTTTCTGACATTGCTGACAGCCTGATCTGGGTCTCCAGTTCCTTTTCGACCATGACCAGTTACGAGAATCAGACAAAAAGATCGATCAGCAATAAATTTATTCAAGAATTCATGACAGATATTATCAGGGAGCAGATGGAAATCTGGTTCATCGAGCATAAGGCAGAAGCCTTGAAAATCTTGGATCAGATCCTGATTAACAAGCGCAGTCGCGAGAATGCTGAAAAGACAAGGCTGGATGTCAAGAAAAAACTGATGGGCAGCATTGATTTTCAGAATCGGGTGAGAAACTTTGTCGACTGCAGAACCAAGGACATAAGCAAAAGAGAGCTATATATTGTTGAGGGCAATTCAGCCCTGGGATCAGTTAAAATGGCCAGAGATGCAGAGTACCAGGCGGTAATTCCTATCCGAGGGAAAATCTTAAATTGCCTCAAAGCTGATTACAAAACAATCTTCAACAGTGATATCATCACAGATCTGATCAAGGTTTTAGGCTGCGGTGTGGAGATTAAATCCAAGCACAGCAGTAAAATAGCCAGTTTTGACCTTGACAGCCTGCGCTGGGATAAAGTTATTATCTGTACGGATGCCGATGTCGACGGTTTTCAGATCCGTACCCTGATTCTGACTATGTTCTACCGCTTGATGCCGACTTTGATCAGGGAGGGCAAGATCTATATCGCCGAATCGCCGCTCTTTGAGATTACCCATACATTAAAAAAGGTGGAGCAGACAATCTTTGCCTATACCGACCGTGAAAAGAACGATATTTTGCAGGGACTTAACGGCGGCAGCGTGCATATTCAAAGATCAAAAGGTTTGGGAGAAAATGAACCGGATATGATGTGGCATACAACCATGAATCCTGAAACCAGAAAATTAATCGAGATAGTACCGGTTGCTGATGAAGAGGCTGCTGCCATTTTTGATCTTTTGCTGGGCGATAATCTGGCCGGCAGAAAACAGTATATTGAAGAGCATGGGGATTATTATATGGACATGCTCGATTTAGCCTGATGGAGGAGAGATGAGCTCTAGCGATATTGATCATATCAAGCAACCGATAACCGATACCCTCCTAGACAATTACATGCCCTACGCGATGAGCGTGATTGTTTCCAGAGCCATCCCGGAGATAGACGGTTTTAAGCCGGCTCACAGAAAACTGCTCTATACCATGTACCGCATGAAGCTCTTAAACTCTCCCAGAGCAAAATCTGCTGATGTGGTCGGGCAGACGATGGCTTTAAATCCGCATGGCGATCAGACCATCTATGAGACCATGGTGCGCCTGACCAGAGGAAACGGCAGTCTGATTCATCCCTGGATTGATTCCAAGGGCAATTTCGGCCGTGTCTATTCGCGCGATATGCAATATGCGGCGGCACGCTATACGGAAGTAAGGCTAGATGCCAGCGCCAGCCTCATCTTTGACGGCCTGGAAAAAAATGCCGTAGATTTTGTGGACAATTATTCCGGCAGCTTAAAAGAGCCACTGCTCTTGCCGGTGGCTTTTCCCACCATTTTAGTCAATGCCAATCAGGGGATCGCCGTTGGCATGGCAAGCAATATCTGCTCTTTTAATCTCCAGGAGGTCTGTCTTACCACTGCTGCCTATATTAACAATCGCCAGCATGATCTTTTGTCTACTCTGCCGGCACCGGATTTTTCCACTGCCGGTGAACTGATCTACGATCAGGAGCAGATGAGAAAAATCTACCAGACGGGCCGAGGTTCATTTAAGCTGAGAGGCAAATACCGGATCGATAAAAAGGAAAATCTGCTTGAGTTTTACGAGATTCCCTACAATACCACTGTCGAAGCAATAATTGACGATATCGCTGCTCAATCACGCAGGGGCCTGCTGCGCGAGGTGGTAGATGTCCGGGATGAAACTGACCTGAACGGACTTAAGATCACGGTCAGTTATAGGAAAAATGCCGACCCGCAGATGCTGATCTTGAAGCTGTTTGACCGCACTTCTCTGGAGAGCAGCTTTTCTTGTAATTTCAATCTCCTGATTGAAGGTAGACCCAAAACAATGGGAGTGGCTGAAATACTTGATAGCTGGATTTCCTGGCGGCAAAATTGCGTCAGAAGAGAAGCAGATTTTGAACGGCAAAAAAAAGAGGAAAAACTCCACCTTCTGAGGGCACTGGAGACCATTCTTTTGGATATAGATAAAGCCATTGCTGTTATTCGCCTGACCAAAAAGGAAAGTGAAGTGATTGAAAATCTGATGGCAAGCTTTTCGCTCGATCAAAGCCAGGCCGAATATGTGGCGGAAATTAAGCTGAGGCATCTGAATCATGAGTATATTTTGCGCCGGATTGATGAAATTGCGGCCTTGGAAGAAGAAATATATGAGCTGAGAAGTCTGGTTGCCAGCACGAAAAAGATCAACGGCAAAATCTCCAGGCAATTACAGCAGATAGCCAAGACATATGGCCGGGAAAGGCTTACCAATCTTGTGGCACCGGAAAAGATTGCTGTTTTGGAAGAAGAGGATCTGATCGAAGATTATAATGTGCGGCTCTTTTTGACCGAGGAAGGTTATTTCAAGAAACTGGCCTTAACTTCCCTGCGCGGTAACTTTGACCTGCGCCTCAAAGAAGGGGACAGTATTGTTCAGGAAATAGACAGCAGCAATAAATCAGAGATAATCTTTTTGACCGATAAAGCCCAGGTTTACAAAATGCATCTCCACGAAATAGAGGACCACAAGCCCTCTTTTATCGGGGATTATACCCCTAATCTGCTTGAGCTCGATGAGGGAGAGAAGGTTCTTTTGATCTATGCGCCCGGGGAAAAATACGAGGGAGAATTCCTCTTTGTCTTTAATGACCGCAGGGCAGTACTAATTGACAGTTCTTCTTATGCCACCAAGACCAGGCGCAAGAAGATCGTCAGCGCCTATTCCGATCATGCGCCGATTCTGGCAGCTGCCTATATTGAGCCGGATAAGGATCCTGAATTCGGCATCATCAACGACCAGGGCAAGCTTTTGCTCTTTAATGCTTCGCAGGTCAGCAAGAAAAACACCAGAACAGCTCAGGGCAGTCTGATCATGTCCAGCGGGAAAAAGGGCAAGACTCTGGTGCGCTTTTTGCGAGCAGATGATTTAGCAAAACTGGCAGATCCCGACTACCACCGGGTAAAAAAACTGCCGGGTTCAGGCCGTTATCTCCGCGAAGATAATCTGCCCAAGCAGATCAGTCTGGAGAATTTACCATGAGCAAGGAATGGATGCCTCCCGGGGGACCGTTCGGAGATTTCGGTAAAAGCAAAAAAAGTAAGCTCAAATTCATCTTGCCAGTTTTGCTTTTGCTGCTTGCCCTGGCTTTATTTTTCATACTGAGAAAGCCGGCCAAGGATCTGTCCGAGGATTATCTTAAAGCCTTGGCGGAAAATAATTATGAAGATCTCATGCAGCAGTATATGGCAGCCAGAGAGATTGCCTTTGACAGTTCCAGTCCCAAAGCTGCCAGAGAAGACAATCAGGCCTTAATGCTAAGCATTGAAAACTCGATCAAGGAGAGGGTCGAAAGTATCATTGCCAAGGTAAAAAAGGGGCAGCCTTTATCGGGTGAGGAGGAAAATATCCTCTCAGTCACCGGTACTGTCAGTGCGGAGTTGGTGACGGATTTTCTGGAAGGGCAGTGCAATCTTTACCTGCAGGGCAAGATCTCTAGTGAAAAATTTGTTGAGCAGCTCAATATTTTACAGCAAAGCGAAAGGCTGAGCTTGATTATAAAACCTTATGCCAGCTCCATCTCCACTTTGGAAGAGGCAAAAGAGCAGCTCTTAAAGGCAGAAGCCTATATTGAGGAGAGTGAATGGATTAGAGCCCACAAGATCTGGGATAATCTGATGCAAGGCGAGGATGTGCCTCCGCCCCTGGTCAGCTTTATTGAAAACAGAAAGCTGGCCATTGAAAGACCGGTCTATGATGACTACCATGCCAAAATTGAAAAGTATCTGGAATACGGCCGCTATAATTCAGCCTATGATGCTCTCTCTGAGGTAATTCCACTTTTCCCCGATGATCAGGAGTTCCTCAACTGGTTCAGTCATACCAGAGATTTAATCCCAACCAAGCAGATAAGCTGGAACAAGCCGGTTGAACATATTGCAATTAGGCCGGTGATTATAGATACTGCCAGAGCCTTTGACGGTGACAAATACTCAGCTCAGGCGGATGCTTTGATGATTACAGCGGATGAATTTTTGAGCATGCTGGAGCAGCTGCGTGATAATGATTTTGTTCTGGTGCCGGGGGACAGCTTCATTAATAGCGAGGGGAAATACATCTCTTTTCTCGTGCCTGAAGGGAAGAAGCCTCTGATTTTAGTGATTGAAAGTTTCTCTTATTCCCCTCTCAGGGCAGAAAGCGGTACAGCAGATTATCTGGACTTTACTGAGGAGGGCAAGATTGCCGGCGTTCTGGTAGACCCCGTAAGTGGTGAGCTGAAAATAGAGGAGTCTTTGTCAGAACTTGGCATATTAAATGATTTTTGCCGCCAGCATCCGGACTTCTCTTATAACGGCGCCAAAGCCACTTTGTCTTTGACCGCTTACAGAGGGATATTTGGCTATCCTTATTCCAGATCATCCCTGTCCTATTATAATGAGGAAAGAGAAATACTGGGCCTTGAAAGCTTGCAGTTGACGGAGGAAGAATTAAAAGCAAATCAGGCAAAGATCTCCGCCTTAGCAAAGGAACTGAAAGAAGTCGGCTACACTTTGGCCAGCAGCGGCTGGGCAGGCCCCAATATTATGAACTCCAGCATTGATGAAATCTCAGCTGACATTAAATTATGGCAAAATCAAGTTGAGCCCATCCTCGGGCCGGTGCGTGTTTTTCATTATCCCAATGGTGATCATGCCCAGTCCGATTCTGTCAGATTATCTCTTTTGACCAAGGCTGGCTTCAGGATTCTCTCCGGTTATGGCGACAGAGTATATATGGTTTCCGGTAAAAATTATGTTCATACCGATAAAGTTTATGTAGGTGGTGATGAGCTCAGGCGGCCGCAAAGGCAAAATTTGATGCGCTTTTTTGACTCCGCCAGCATTTTAAGCAATAAAAGACCTTAAAATACAGGTGGGCGAGTTGTAGAATAAACTGAAATTAAAAAGGCTCTTGGCAATCCTGTACAATGATTAGTGGAAATACAAAACAAAGGAGAATCACCTTGAGCCACTTACATTGTACCACCAAAAGAAAACCGGGCCAGCACATAAGCTATGAAGACAGAAAAGTACTGGAATATATCTACGATCGAAATTTAAGAAGCAGCAAAAGAGAAAGAAAGACGCAAAAGCAGCTGGCGAAGGAACTGGGCTGGAGCGAAGCCACCTTAAGTCGCGAATTACGTCGTGGTAAAACAATACAGCTAAATAGCCATCTGGAAGAATATGAATGTTACTCAGCCTATTTAGCTCAGTTAACAGTAGAGTCCAGTTGGTCAAGCAAGGGTCCTGATCTGAAGATAGGAAATGATCATCTGCTAGCAGGCAAGATAGAATCAATGCTTCTAGGCACAGAGCTAATAGGGCTTGAACCTCTCCGTTACTCACCCGATGCGATAGTAATGCATTTTGAAGCAAAAGGCTGGCCAAGTACAACTCGTATAAGTAGCAGAACGATCTACAATTATGTTGAAAGAGAATTATTTCAAAATGTAAGCCTAAAAGATCTACCTCGCAAAGGCTCTAAGCCTAAAGCTCGTCACAGGCGTATCGAGAAGCGTCTTAGGGCTCCAGAATGCAAGAGGATAGATCAGCGTCCTAAAGCAAGTGACGAAAGAAGTGAGGCAGGTCATTGGGAGATGGACTGCATAGAGTCATCGAAGAAAGATAAGAGCTGCCTTTTAACCCTTGTAGATAGACATAGCAGAGAGAGTATTATTTTCAAATTAGGTAGACAAACACAGTCAGCAGTACAGCGCCGCATAAACGGTCTGGAACGAAAGCTTGGTGAAGCTGCCTTCAAAGAGAAGTTCAAGAGCATCACAGTCGACAATGGCTCAGAATTTCTTAACTGGAAAAAGCTGGAGCAATCTTTGTTCACTGCAGATAAACGTACAGAGATATATTATGCTCACGCCTATTCTTCCTGGGAGCGAGGGAGCAATGAGAATCTGAATGGATTCATACGCTATTTTATCCCCAAGGGCACGGAGATAAAAAAGATCAGGGAAAGAGAAGTAAAGCAATTGCAAGAATTCATCAATAGTTACCCCAGAAAAATTCTGGGAGGACACAGTGCAAAAACTTTCCATCAGGCCGCGGCCTGATGGAACCACACACAAAGTACAGAATTGCGTTTCAGTTTAAGTTGCAGTTCATACTTAAAATACAGGTGAAGACATTTTGCATACAAAGCGCTTCAGCCGTGCTAAAATAATCATTATGTTATTAAAAAATCCACGCTCATATTTAATACCGGACTGGTATCTTGTTGATCTAAAAACAGTTGACTGGCGCCTCTTATACCAAAAAGGCATCAGGATTGTCCTTCTAGACATGGACAACACTTTGGTGGCGCATGGCTCTGATTCCGGTGACGATTACTCCGCCTATGTGATTGAAAAAATTAAAGAGGCAGAGCTTTTACCCATCCTTTTTTCCAATGCCCGCGATAATCGCGGTGAAAAATTTGCCAGTTCAACCGGTATCGATTTTGAGGGCAGGGCTAAGAAACCCAAAATCACGATCATCGAAAAGGTGATGGCCAAATACGGCTATGGGAAAGAACAAATCGTAATTGTCGGGGATCAGATATTTACAGATCTTCTGGCTGGAAAAAGAGCAAAGACAAAAGTCCTGCTGGTCAAACCCCGCTTCAGGATAGAGCTGGTAACTGTAATGCTGAAGAGATTACTGGAAAAGATTATTGTCGATAAATCTCGCTTTGATCAGCTTGAAGATATCTCCTTAGCCAGATCCGATCAGCACTCAGACAATTAAATCAGCCAGTAATTCTAAGAGATATAAAGAGAGCAAAAGATTATTTATCTTTTAATTATGTAATTGGTAAAGATTTACTTATCTAAGTTCTTCTTGTGTTATTTTTATCCCTGGTTTTATAAAAATTCGTATAAACTTCAAGCAACTAGCAAATAACTATTCGACTAGAAATTCAATCAAATTTTGAGCAAAAATTAATTAATTATAGGCCAATGCTTAAGCAAAGACAGAGCAAAACTGATCAAAGATTAAACAAATATTATCTGCTAAAAAGGCCTAAATCTTTCACTTTGTCTCGCAAGTTTCTTTTGTCAGAGATGGTTGACTGGGATAAATAGTTAGTGTATGCTAACTTACGATAAAAAGCATGAACATAATAGATGGTTATTTGAATAGGCAAGAAATTGCCTAAAAAAGTCAGATAATAGTTAGCAAATGCTAATTAATTGTAAGACTTAGTTTAGAGCTTCTCAGTCAAGCTAAGCAGAGATAAGAAGAATAGCTCTAAAAAAGAGGAGATGATTATGGGGTACCCAGTAAGACTTTTATATATATTTCTCGGCCTGGTATTTACCGGTATAGGCGGGCTGGGAGTTTTTTTGCCGGTACTGCCGACAACTCCTTTTTTGCTGCTGGCGTCATTTTTCTTTTCCAAGGGCTCGGCCAGATTTGAAAAATGGTTTAGGGGCACAAAATTGTATCAAAACTATTTGCATGAATTTATCGAGTGCAGAGCGATGAGATTGAAAAACAAAATCGCTCTTTTAAGCTTTGCCTCATCAGTGCTGCTCCTCTCTATGTTTCTGATAGAAATCCTATTCTTTAGAGTTTTTATCCTGCTCTTAATAGTCTACAAATACTATTATTTTATCTTCAAAATTAAAACTAGCGACAGTGATAAAAAGAGAGGTGTCTGCCTTGCAAAAAATGAAAATCTTTGAGGGAAAAAAGACTATCCTTGGAGAAGATAAAAGAAACAAGGAAATTGATCTGGTGACCAAAATGATCCAGCTTTACTGTAAGGATAAAAATCACTCTAGTACTGGTCTTTGCCAGAGCTGCAGGGAATTGATGGAGTACTCATATTCTAGAATCAAGCACTGCCCCTTTATGGAGACCAAATCATTTTGCAGTAATTGCAAAGTTCAATGCTACAGGCAGGAGATGAGAGACAAAATCAGGCAGGTGATGAGATACAGTGGACCAAGAATGCTACTTTATCATCCAATTTTGACAATACGTCATCTGCTTGAAGACCGGAGAGAAAAAAGACGAAGATGGCAAGAGGAAAGCTTCGATGGTAGTAAGGCGCTTAACTAACAGAATTAAAGATGCTAAAAAATATATATTTTTGACTGTAGTTTTTAATACGGTCTCTCTTTTTGCCAATATTGCTTCGATCTTTACTATTGCCAGATTTCTAGATAATTTACTGCAAGGAAGTCTTGCAAATGAAATGATTATTAGAACAGCTTTAGTTATTTTGGCTGTCATCAGCATAAGAGCTGTGGCCAATTTTTTGTCGGCTAGGACCTCTTATCTATCTTCTGCCAAAGTAAAGCAGCTTTTAAGAGCAGATCTATTTAAGAAACTTCTTCGCCTGGGCATATCCTATAATGAAAAAGTTGCGACATCAGAAGCAGTCCAGCTTGCTGTTGAAGGAATAGAGCAGCTGGAGATCTTCTTTGGCGCTTATCTGCCGCAGTTGATTTATAGTTTGCTGGCACCAATCAGCCTTTTTATAGTTTTATCTTTTGTCAGTCTGAAATCTGCCCTGATCCTTTTGCTGTGCGTGCCTCTGATCCCCCTATCGATAATTGCCTTTCAAAAGATCGCCAAAAGATTGCTCGGCAGGTATTGGGGCAGCTACACATCTTTGGCGGACAGCTTTCTGGAGAATATTCAAGGCTTAACTACCTTGAAAATATTTGAAAGTGACAGTAAAAAATCTGCCGAGATGGATGAAGAGGCAGAAAAATTTAGAAAAATAACCATGAAGGTTTTGACCATGCAGCTCAATTCAATCACTGTGATGGATTTGATCGCATTTGGCGGTGCCGCTATTGGCGTTATCGTAGCTGTAAATGAATATTTTAATGGCAGTATTGGCTTTGCCGGAGTGTTTGCCATCATTATGCTCTCGGCTGAGTTTTTCATCCCCTTAAGAATTTTGGGATCTTTCTTTCATATTGCCATGAACGGCATCGCAGCCAGTGAAAAACTCTTCCGCATTCTGGACTTGAATGAGAGAGAGGCGGGCAGTGAAACTATTGCAGCAGAAGATATCTCCTTTTCTGATTTGAACTTTTCTTATGAAGAAAGCAGGCTGATCCTGAAAGATATTAATTTTCGCATCGCCCGCGGGGAATTTGTCTCTTTCGTGGGTGAGTCCGGCAGCGGTAAAAGCACGATTGCGGCTTTAATAATGGGTATTTATAAAAATTACCAGGGCAGCATTCAAATAGGCAGCAAGGAAATTGGCAATTTAGCTGAAGACAGCGTTATGGCCAATATTACTATGGTCAACCACAACAGCTATATTTTTAAGGGCACAATCCAAGACAATCTGCTGCTGGGGAATGCCGCGGCCAGTAAAGAGGAGATGGATCAGGTCTTAAAAAAAGTCAATCTCTATGACTTTGTCTATGAAGAAAAGGGGCTGGCCACCAAGATAGTTGAAAAGGGTTCTAATCTTTCCGGTGGACAGCGACAGAGGCTGGCTCTGGCTAGAGCTCTTTTGCATGACACGCCCATTTATATCTTTGACGAGGCAACTTCAAATATCGATGCTGAAAGTGAAGCTTTGATCATGGGCATAATTGAAGAATTAGCCGCCACAAAGACAATCATCTTGATTTCTCATAAAATGGGTAATGTCGTAAATGCAGACAGGATATATGTCCTAGAGAAGGGCCGACTGGTTCAAGAGGGAAGTCATCTGGAATTAATCGAAGAAGCCGGGCAATACCGGAAGATTTACACAGAGCAAAGCAATTTAGAAAACTATGCCAAAGTCAAAGAGGAGTTAGTGTATGCCTAGGAGCGGAATAAAAGTCATGGGGCAACTGATTGGCCTGGTTAAGCCTTTAACCCATATAATGATTCTGGCAATTGCTACAGGTGTACTGGGCCATTTGGCGGCCATATTCATTACTGTCTTTGGCGGCTTTGCTATTTTGCAGGTTTTGGGAACTGCAGAAGGTATTGCGCTCGGCACTGTCTTTATTTTTGTTCTTTTATTTGGCCTCTCCAGAGGAGTTTTAAGATATGCAGAACAATTGAGCAATCACTATATCGCTTTTAAGCTCCTGGCTCTGATCAGAAATAAGGTTTTTACAGCGCTGAGAAAACTAGCGCCGGCAAAATTGGAAGGCAAGGATAAAGGCAATCTGATTTCAATCATTACAAGCGATATCGAGCTCTTAGAAGTATTTTATGCCCACACCATCTCTCCGATCGCGATCGGATTTTTGACCTCAGCCATAATGGTGGCCTTTATTGCCAGCTACAGCCTGCTTTTGGCATTGCTGGCCAGCCTTGCCTATCTTTTTGTGGGTGTATTAATACCCCTTGGGGCTTCTCGAATCGGCAGCTCGGTAGGCCTTGAATACAGGAATATCTTTGGCAATCTCAATAGCTTTGTCTTGGACAGCCTGAGGGGCCTAAAAGAGATTATTCAATATGGCAAGGGGCAGGCCAGGCTGGATGAATTGAATCGAAAATCTGCAGAGCTGGCTGAAAAACACAAGGCGTTAAAAAGTTTTGAGGGCATGACTAAAACCATCACTGACTCGACAATTTTATTTTTCTCGGCAGCGATGCTCTTTCTGGGCCTCTATTTGCATAATAACGGGCAAATATCTTTTGCCGGCGTCTTAGTATCTACTATTGCCATGATGAGCTCCTTTGGCCCGGTGGTAGCGCTGAGTAGTCTTTCTAATGATTTAAGACATACACTGGCCAGTGGCAACAGGGTTTTGGATCTCTTGGCAGAAGAGCCTTTAGTCGCTGAAGTAACAGCAGGCGAGAGGATATCTTTTGGCGATGTCCAATATGAAAATGTGGATTTTTCCTATGGGGAGGAAAAAATCCTTCAAGATTATTCTCTTGCTATTAAGAAGAATTCGATTATTGGTATTTATGGTAAAAGCGGCTCAGGAAAATCTACCCTGCTTAAACTACTGATGAGATTTTGGGATATAGATAGGGGCAGGCTGAGTCTTTCAGGTACAAGTATCAGGGAGATAAACACCAGCAATTTGCGCCAGATGGAAAGCTATGTCACGCAAGAAACCTATTTATTTAATGACACAATTGCCAATAATATTAAAATTGCCAAAGCTGATGCCAGCTTGGAGGAAATTATTGCCGCCGCTAAAAAAGCATCCATCCACGATTTCATTATGACCTTGCCCAGAGGCTACGACACCATGGCTGGTGAATTGGGGGATAGTCTTTCCAGCGGGGAAAAGCAAAGAATAGGAATTGCCAGAGTGTTTATTCACGATGCTCCCCTGATTTTACTAGATGAACCCACCAGTAATCTGGATAGCTTAAATGAGGGCATTATTCTTAAATCTTTAGAGGAGGAGGCCAAGGATAAGACGATGATCCTGGTATCTCATAGAAAATCTGCCTTAAATATAGCTGATCATGTTTACAAGCTGGAAAGCGAAAGAGCTAGCTGATAACATCTCTAAACGTAAAGACTAAGCTTTATCTTTTGCCCTCAGCTGATCTGCTGGCTAAAACTGCCGGCAGATGCTATCTTTAGAGCTAAATGTAAATGCGCAATCGCTTAAGATTTTTTCGAGCTCTTTTTTATCCGCGGCAATTAAATTACTATGTTTTTATTAGTGTAATTGCTTTAATAATTGTACAATGCTAGCGTCTGGCAAAAAGAGACCTTTAGCTTGAGCAAGCTTTCTGTGAATATTTAGTATTTTAGCAAAGATGCTTTTTAGTCTTGAAAATTTGAGTATTTGAGTATTTGAATAATTAAATATTTGCAGCATAGATTTCAGCCAGCGCTAATATTTTTTGTTTGGAAGGATAAAACAGATCAAAAAATGACAATTCTTCATAGTCATTGACAGATCTGCCCCTATTTTCATGCCCGCAGAGAAAAAATATACAAAGATAGTTAATAATATGGAGATTGAAATTACCCGCAAAAAGATTAAGAATCTTTACCTGCGGGTAAAAGCTCCCACGGGCAAAATTAAAGTCAGCGCACCTTTGCATCTGAGTGAGAAAAAAATCTGGCAATTTATTGAAAAGAACCAAGCTTGGATCTTGGCACAAAGAAAAAAACAAGCAAGTAAAGAGCAAAACTTGGCCAAAGAATACAAGGACGGGGAAATTCATTATCTTTGGGGCCAGCCTTTCACACTGAGAGTTATTGAAAAGGGCGGCCGCTATCTGCTGGAGATTTCTGAAAAAGAGATTATTTACACTCTGCCCCCTGGCTCTGAGCTAGCAAAGAGAGAAAAACATTATCTGGGCTGGTGCAAGAAGATTTTGCTGGATCAGGCTCTGGTATTCAGCGATTTTTGGCAAGAGAGAATGCAGCTTAAAAGCAGGGAGATTAGAATCAAAAAGATGAGGTCTAAATGGGGCAGCTGTAATATAAAAGAGAAGCGCATCTGGCTCAGCTTAAATCTCATCCATTATCCCCAGGAATGCCTGGAGTTTATTCTGGTCCATGAGCTGGCTCATTTGCTGGAGAGAGGACATAATAAAAGATTTTATGCAATTATGGATCATTTTCTGCCCAGCTGGCGTGAGCGGGCCAAGATTTTAATGTCCCCTTAACACCAGCTTTGCCGCCCGATTTGTTTGCGGACTTGAGGGATATGGCATAGAATATACGATATAGATGAATAAAGATTAGTATTCTCTTTTGGGAGGTAATTTATGATTAGTGCAGGCGATTTTCGCAACGGGGTGGTCTTTGTCATGGACGGCCAGATATACCAGGTGGTGGATTTTCAGCATGTCAAGCCGGGCAAGGGATCTGCCTTTGTACGCACGACTTATAAAAACTTGAAAACAGGCAGTGTTGTGCAAAAGACTTTTAACCCTTCCGAGAAATTTGAACAGGCCCAGCTGGCCCGCCGCGATATGAGCTATCTTTATGCCGATGGCGATCTTCACTATTTCATGGATACGGAAAACTACGACCAGATGCCTATTGCCAAAGATATTCTGGGGGATGTGCTAACTTTCCTCAAAGAAGGAATGGTCTGCAGAGTTGTTTTCTGGGGTCAAGAGATTATTGAGGTGGAAGCCCCCACTTTTGTCGAGCTGGAAGTTACGGAATGCGAGCCCGCAGTCAGGGGAGATACAGCCACCACTGCCAATAAAAATGCCACAGTGGAGACAGGCGCAACAATCAAGGTCCCTCTTTTTGTCAACAAGGGAGATATTGTGCGCATAGACACTAGAACCGGCGAGTATATGGAACGCGCCTGAGGATATGGCGGAAGAATCAAGTCGCTTTTCAATCAAGGGTGAGCGCACGATGTCTCAAGGCTTTGTGGCTCAGTATGCCGCTGAGGCATCTTTGGCCACTGAGGGAGTAAACAGTCTTGATACAGGGACGATAGTGACGCTCAAGGAGGCTATCGGCCTGCGCCACGAAGGAAAAGGCGTGCGGGTTTCTTTTCGCAATGACCAATCTGACTCTGTCGCCATTACTGTCTACCCGGTAATAAAATTTGGTTATATAATGCCTGATGTGGCCTGGTCGATCCAAGAGCAGGTCAAAGCGGATGTGGAACTTTATACAGGACTTAATGTTGAAGCTGTAAATGTCCATGTCATGGGAGTTTCCGATGTCGAAGAGGAAATTTTCAACTTAGAGGAACAATTGGAAAATGAACAGAGTTAGCCGCTATATTATTATTGCCTTCTCTTTTATTCTATCAGTCATCTTTTTGCTGATCCTACTGATGCTGGCCAATGATATCATCCTTAAAGGCATGATAGAAAGCCTGATTGATCTGGCCCAGAAGCAACCCTATAAAACTGTCGGCATCATTGTTGCCCTGGTGATGCTGCTGGTCTCCTTTGCCATTATGGTGGTGACCATCCTCACCGGCAGGATGAGAAGGCAAAGAGTCAGAGCAAACGAGATCGGCATCATCGATATTGGGGTGGATGCGATTGAAAGCATTGCCCTCAACGCTGCCAAGGCCTCACAGTCAGGGGTGAAATCTGCTAAAGCCTGGGTTTCTCCTTTTAAGGGAGGCAAGATTGCAGTCACCATGAATGTAATGGCCTATTCGGATGTGGAGCTGCCTTTGATGATGTCCAGGCTGCAGGAGAGAGTAAAAAAGGATATCGAGAAATACACCGGTATCGAAGTGTCGAATGTGCAGGTGAAAGTGAACCGCGTCGAGGCTATCACGGCTCGGGTTGAGCGCTGAGGTATAGCTCATGGCAGCAAAGCATTTCTGGCAAATTCTGCGTGAGGGAGTACCAGGTCGCGGTCCCGGTTTTTACGGCGGCCTGGCAGGTCTGGCCATCGGCCTTCTCTGGGTGACCTTTGGTTTCTTTCGCATGTTATTCATCATTTTTCTCGGGGCTGCAGGCTACTATATCGGGGCAAAGTATTTCAGCCAGCCCGAGGCGATCAGGTCCTTTTTTGACAAATTATTCCCTCCGGGGAGATTTCGCTGATTATTTTGGGGAGATTATTTTAGCTTGAGTCGTAAACTTGCCCGGGAAAGAGCTTTTATGTTTCTTTACAGTCTGGAAATTCAGACTGAAGATTATGCTGAACAAAGAGATGTTTTCCTCAAAGAATGGCGCCTGTCCGGGGGCGATACAGATTATTTTGACAAGATTGTCACTGGAGTTTTGCGCTCCAGAGCTGAGCTCGATCAAATCATTGAGCCCCGCTTGGTGGGCTGGGCTTTGCCCAGAATACCCAAAGTCGATTTGACCATAATGCGCATGGCCCTATACGAGATGATGCATTTTACTGATGTACCAAGCTCTGTCTCTATCTCAGAGGCCGTGATTCTGGCAGGCAAGTACAGCGATGAAAAATCCCGCTCCTATATTAATGCTGTTTTGGGCAATCTGGAGCGCGAAGAGGATTACTCCAGGCAAAAGCAAGAGCTCAATCAAGATGAGATTGAAATAGAAGTAGAAGTAGATATCGATACAGATACAGACACAGATGCAGACACAGATGCAGATACAGTTACAGATACAAATGCAGAAACAGATATAGGACCTGTTGAAGAAGAAATTGCAGATGAAGATATTAACAGTCAGTCAGGTTAATCAATACGCCTCCCGCCTGATGGCGCAGGACCCTTTGCTGGGATCACTTAAGGTTGAAGGCGAGATATCCGGAGGCAAGATCTATTCCTCCGGTCATTATTATTTTAGCCTCAAAGACAGCAAGGCCAAGATAGACTGCGTCTTTTTCAGGGGAGGGATGTCTGCACTTAAATTCAAGCCAACAGACGGCCAGCATGTCGTAATCAGCGGTCAGGCCTCAATTTATGAGGCGGGTGGCCGCTTCCAGATTGTTGTGCACAAGATGGAGCAGGCTGGAGAAGGAGTTTTGTATCTGCAATTTTTGGAGCTGAAAGAGCGTCTGACCGGCGAGGGACTATTTTCGGCGGAGAAAAAAAAGCCTTTGCCCTATCTGCCCCGAAAAATAGGTGTTATCACTTCCAGCGAGGGAGCGGTAATAAGAGATATTATCCATATCCTAAGAAGGAGGCATCCGGGTTTTAAGCTTTTGATCTATCCGGTGGCTGTTCAAGGGCCAAATTCTAGCGCTGAAATAGTGGCGGCCTTTAAGAGTGCCAATCGCTTTCCTAAAACAGATGTTTTAATCCTCTGCCGCGGCGGTGGTTCAATGGAAGATCTGATCTCTTTTAACAGCGAAGAGGTGGCCAGAGCCATTTTTGCCTCTAAGATACCGGTCATTTCTGCTGTCGGTCATGAGACAGATTACAGCATTTCAGATTTTGTTGCCGATATGAGAGCACCTACCCCTTCAGCAGCGGCTGAATTGGTTTTACCGGCCAAGGAAGATCTTTTTGGCCAGATCAGATATCTGAAAGAAAAGATCAGTAGAACTGCCGAATTAAAGCTGAAGCTGGCGCAAAATAAATTAGCCAATCTCTTGGATAAAAAGATTTTAAGGCAGCCGGAAAGCCTTTTGTACGCCAAAGCCCAGCAGCTAGATAGCCTTAATTTGCGTCTCAAAAGCAGCTTTAATCTTTTACAGGCAAACTTGCCCCACCGCTTTGAGCTGATTCGTGCCAGATTCTTGCAAGCAATTTTTACCTACAGGGAAGAAAATTGCCGTCAATTGGAGACAATTTGCAGACGGATAGAGCAAAGCAGTCAAAATAGATATGCTAGGCTGAGACTTGATTTTGAAAAACAAAAGATCCAGCTTAAAGCACTTGATCCCAACGCCGTGATAAAAAGAGGCTATGCTAGAATCAGCAGTCTTGAAACAGATAGGCTGATCAGTTCTATCCGCCAGCTTGAAGAGGGCATGAAGGTCAAGATCCATCTTGCAGACGGCAGAGCTGAGTCTCAAATAATTGGGCTGGAAGACTTTGCTTTGAAAGAAAATTAAAGGCAGCAAAAGTTGACAAAGAAGAGCTGGAGTAAGGAAGTAAAAATTTGCCTGAGGGTATGCTTTAACTAAAGATTTCAGCTCAAAATCTAAGATTTTTTAGACCAGGAAGAGCAAAATAGTTAAAAGAGAAAAAAGGGAAGAGATTATGGATAAAAAAGCAGCAGATACAGAAATAAATCTTAGCTACGAAGAGGCAATTAAGCGCCTGGAGGAGATTACTAATCTTCTTGAGCAAGGTGATGCAGCTTTGGATGAGTCTTTGCAGCTCTTTCAAGAGGGCATGGAGCTGGCCAAGTTTTGTGAGCTCAAGCTGAACTCGATGGAAGAAGAGATCAAGAAATTTCAGCTCAATAGCGAAGATGAACCCCATGAGCTGGAAATTGATTTTTCTGATGAATAAAGACTTCGAAAACTACCTTAGCTCCGGGCAAGAAAAGATTGAATTGTGGCTGGAGGAATTCTTGCCGCCCTATCCTCTGACAGAGGGCGGTGCGGCAACCGAGGCGGCCCGCTACAGCCTTTTAGGAAGCGGCAAGAGGATACGGCCAATTATGCTGGTAAAGACAGCCAAGCTTTACGGTGTGGCCGAAAAGACCTATAAGCCGTTTGCTGTGGCTATCGAGATGATCCACAGCTATTCACTGATTCATGACGATCTGCCGGCCATGGATGATGACGATTTAAGGCGTGGACAGCCCTCCTGCCACAAGAAATTTGGCGAAGCCATTGCCATACTGGCAGGGGATCTGCTCTTGAATACCGCTTTTGAAATCATGCTGGAGAGCATCTTTGGCGATGAAAAAAATAATGAGGGGCAGGTAAAAGCCGCCCTTGCTCTGGCCAAAGCAGCTGGCCGCACGGGGATGATCGCCGGCCAATGCCTGGATTTGCACTATATGTGCGAGCAGATCGAAAAAGATGAGCTTATCTTGCTGCAAAAAAAGAAAACCGGTGAGCTTTTAGCGGTCGCTTTGCTTGCCGGCGCCTATCTGGGAGCTGCAGGTCAAAGAGAGATTGAGCTCTGGCAAGAACTCGGCTTTGCTTTAGGCCTCATCTTTCAGATGACCGACGATCTATTGGACTTCACTTCGGCAGAAGAGGTTTTGGGCAAGTCGATCGGCAAAGATCTGCGCGATCAAAAGAGCACCTTTGCAACAGTTTACGGGCTGGAGGCAACAAGGGAGATGATCTTTGCTAAAACAAAAGAGGCTGAATTAACAATCGAGAAGCTAAAGGAAAGGGGCAAGAAAATGGATTTCTTTGACAGCCTAAACCGTTATCTGCCTCGCCGCTTAAAATAAAATGGATAAATATGAGCTAAACAATTGGCCGCAGGCTGAGGAGATTAAAAGCCTGACTCAGGCAAAAAAGGAAGAGCTGGCCCAGAAACTGCGCCAGTACATTATTAAATACACCGCCAGAAACGGAGGACATCTTTCTTCTAATCTTGGCGTGGTTGAGCTTACTATTGCCCTGCTTTCCAGCTGCGATTTTCCCACAGACGCCATCATTTTTGATGTCGGCCATCAATCCTACAGCTGGAAGATTTTAACCGGCAGGGCAGAGCAGTTTAAGAGTCTAAGGAAAGATCAGGGTCTTTCCGGTTTCCCCAAAACAGAAGAGAGTATCTATGACAGCTTTAACACCGGTCATAGCAGCACCTCACTTTCCGCTGCAGCCGGGATGGCAAGAGCAAGAAAGCTTAGCGGCAAGCAGGGCAAGATTATCGTGGTCGTTGGCGATGGAGCACTCTCGGGCGGTATGGCATACGAGGCTATCAACGATATCTGCCAGCAAAAAGATGACATTACCGTAATCTTAAACGACAATCAGATGTCCATAGACCAGGTAGTGGGCGGCCTGGCCAAGCATCTGGAGCATTTGAGGCTCACCCCCAGTTATCTTTCGCTTAAAAGCCGCTGGCTGGACAGATTGAACCGCATCCCCCTGATTGGGGGGGCCATCGTCAGACTGATTGAGGGCTTTAAGAGTTTTGGCCGGAGCATCATCCACAAGCGCAAAAGCAGAAGCTCTCTCTTTGAGCAGCTGGGTTTCAAATACTATGGGCCGGTGGACGGACACAATATTTCCCAGCTGGAAAAATATCTGGCCTCAGCCCGAAAGATCAAGGGGCCGGTGCTGATCCATGCTATTACGCAAAAAGGCAAAGGTTATGCCTTTGCCGAGGAAAACCCTGCCGATTACCACGGCGTCGCTCCCTTTGTCATCGACCTTGGCCTGAACGGAAATGGTACTGATGTAAAAAGATCTAGCTGGTCCGAAGTTTTTGGCGCTGAAATCTTAAAGCTCGCCCGTGAAAATGAGAAAATCTGTGCCATCTCTGCCGCTATGACGTCTGGCACCGGGCTTCTTTCCTTTGAAGAGCATTTTCCAGAGAGGTTTTTTGATGTAGGCATAGCAGAACAGCATGCACTCACATTGGCGGCAGGCCTGGCCAAAGAGGGCATGAGGCCTTTTGTAGCGCTTTACAGTACTTTTTTGCAAAGAGGGATTGATCAGCTGCTCCACGATATCTGCCTGCAAAATCTGCCGGTGACGATCGCTTTGGATCGCTCCGGTGCCGTCAGCAGCGACGGAGAGACTCATCAGGGAATTTATGATCTATCTATCTGCCTTGCTTTCCCCAATCTGGAAATTTTTGCTCCCGCTTTTTCTGAAGATCTAAGCTCATTGCTTAAATTTTCCCTGACTAAAGATAATCCCGTTCTCATCCGCTATCCCAAAGAAATTGCACCAAGTGTGAGCTCCTTTGACTTTACTTTGGCGGAGGATTTTGATCCCTATGCCATCAGAGAGTTTAGAAAAGGCGAAGATATTGCCATCTTTGCCCTGGGTGCCATGCTTAAGCCCGCTTTGCAGGCAGCAGATCTTTTGCTGGCGGATGGTATAAAGCTTGGAGTTTATTCACTAATTGCTGCCAGTTCTCGGAATATTCATGCTATTATGTGTATAGCAAACAGTTATAAGGGTATGCTGCTGATCGAAGACGGTATTTATAAATCGGCCTGGGCAGAGAGCATACTGGCTGATTTAAAGAGTAAGTCAATAACGGTAAACGCTGATCATATAGGGATTATACATCCTCTTGCCGCTCAGGCTGACCGCTCAATTTTACTTGAGAGATCTGGGCTTGATGCAGCGGGTATTGCTGAAAAAGCAAAAACAATGCTGATGAATAAATAAGAGGAGTATTTATGCGTTTTGCTCTTTATCCAAATGCCAAGCGAGATTTAGAATATCGGCATACGCGCCGCCTGATAGACGCGATTGAAGCCCATGGCGGTGAGAGTTATCTATCTCCTCATTTGGCTGAAGACTTTAACTATAAAAATCTCCAAAGAAGAGATCTTAAAGAGGCCGATTTTGTCATCAGTCTGGGCGGGGACGGTACATTTTTGAGTTCTCTTGCTTTACCGGGCCTGGAAAATGTGCCCCGAGTGGGTGTCAATCTGGGTTCAATCGGTTTTTTGCAAGAAATCCTGCCGCAAGAGATCGAAAAGAGAGTTGCAAATCTATTTAGAGGGCAATATCAGATCCAAAAAAGGGCAATGTTTCACGCTGACTGCTATGATCTGGATAATAATCTTTATGCCTCGGGCGAGGCTCTAAATGATGTCATCTTGACCCGCGGCATTACCTCCAGCATCTTAAGGATAAAGCTCTTCATCAACGGGGCAATGGTGGAGACAGTGCCCGGAGATGGCCTGATTGTAGCAACTCCGACCGGGTCTACGGCCTATACGCTTTCTTGCGGCGGACCGATAGTTCATCCCGAGCTGGACATGATGGTTATAACTCCTATCTGCCCTCATTCCCTGCATAATCGCTCCTATATAGCGGACAAGGAGAGTATTGTCCGCATGGAACTTGTGGCGGGGGCAACGCCGGCCACAGTCTCCATTGACGGTCGCTGCTGGATAGCAATGGAACTGGGCGGTTATGTAGACGTCTGCCGTTCCAGTAAATCCTTGCATTATATACAATTTGAAGACGACAATTTCTATGAAACATTGGCCAAGAAAATACAACAAAGGGGGATTAGTCAATGAAACCTTCCAAGAGCCAGAGACAGTCACGCATCTTGCAGATTATCCGCGAGAATTCAATTGAAACACAAGAAGAACTGGTATCCGTGCTGCAGGGGACAGGGATGGAGGTCACCCAGGCAACCATATCTAGAGATATAAAGGAGCTGGGGATCATCAAAGTGTCAACCGGAGAAGGCAGGCAAAAATACGTGCCGATGGAAAGAAGCGGAGAAGTCGCTTCGGGCCGGCTGATGAAAGTGTTCACTGAAGCAGTAATCATGATTGAGGTGGCTGTCAATTTTGTCATTGTCAAGACATTGCCGGGAATGGCGCAGGCCGCAGCTTCTGCTTTGGATTCCATGCATCTTTCTGATCTTTTGGGCTCATTAGCAGGTGACGATACGGTGTTTATTGCCACTTCCTCCCCCGACAAAGCTCTGAAAATGAGGGAAAAACTCATTGCCCTCTCCCAGGCTGATCCCAGAATGGGTCAAGATATCTACAAAGGTTACTGATGATGCTGAAACGGGTAGAGATACGTGACTTTGCCCTGATTGAACATGCCTCTTTGTATCCGGGATCTGGCCTGACTGTAATCTCCGGTGAAACCGGGGCCGGTAAATCTATCCTCATTGATGCTATCGGTGCTCTGATCGGTAACAGAGCCTCGAAGGATCTGGTGCGAACCGGCAGCCAGAAAGCCTTTTTAGAGGCAGTCTTTGAGCTATCCTCCCCAGCTGCTAAAATAGATGATTTCGAAAATGATCTAAAAGATGATCCCAAAGACGATCTGATAGAGGATCATGAGGAGATTTTCCTCGAACGGACTATTTTTTCTGAAGGCAGATCGGAATGCCGCATCGACGGTCATCTGGTCAAATTGTCAAGCTTAAAGGAGCAGGGCGAGCTTCTAGTTTCAATCCACGGTCAAATGGATAATCAGCTGATCTTTCAAGAAAAAAAGCATCTCGATCTGCTTGATGCCTTTGGACGTGAGAGCCTGCAAGAGCTGCTTTCTTCCTATGAGGAGCTGCGCAAGAGCTGGCAGGTCTGCCAAAGGGAGATTTTAAGCCTGGGCAGTGATCCCGAGGAAAGAAACAGGAGACTTGAGATCTTAAATTACCAGCTTGAGGAGATTTTGGCTGCAGATATCCGGGAAAACGAGGAGGAAGATCTAAGGCAAAGGAGTAAAATTCTTTCAGCCGGTGATAAAATCAGGCAAGATCTGGAGGCTGTCTACCAGATAATCGGCCAGGATGACGATAAAGCAGTGGGAAGCCTTTTGCAAAAAGCAATTGAAATTTTAGATTTTTCCTCTCAATACAGTCAGAAAATTTCTACTTCAAGAAATAATCTTTTGCAATTGGCAGCAAATCTGGATGAGATAAAAACTGAAGTTGAAGCCTTTAGCCGTAGACTGGATATTGACCCGGATGAACTGGCCCTGGTCAAAGAAAGACTGGATCTGATCAACGAACTCAAGCGCAAATACGGCAGTGATGAAAAAGAGATCCTCTCCTTTGCCGCCAGAGCAAAAGAAGAGATTGATCATTTGCAGCAGAGCGAGCAGCGCTTTGCTGGCAAAGTAAAAGAAGCAAAGGAATTAGAAGCAAAACTGCTTGAGCTCTCTGCCCGGATTCATGCTGAAAGAGTAAAAGTAGCCCAAAAGCTTGATGCCAAGATTAAAAAAGAGCTTTTTGACCTGGATATGCCAAGTGTCCGCTTCCAAAGCATGATCGAAAAAAAAGCAGGGCTGGCTGAAAAAAGCTGGCCAGCAAAAGGCAGAGATGATGTTTTCTTTTTGATCTCGCCCAATCCGGGTGAGCCTTTGAAACCTTTAGCGCAGATTGCCTCCAGTGGGGAGGCTTCGCGCGTATTGCTTGCCATCAAGACAGTGCTGGCGGCGGTAGACAATATTCCGGTCCTGATCTTTGATGAAATTGACTCAGGTATTTCCGGCAAAACCACCGGCAGTGTTGGCATCAAACTCAAGGAGATTGCCAAAGCCTGCCAGGTTTTATGCGTGACCCACAGTGCCCAGATTGCCGCCAGGGCCGACAGGCATTATCTGATCCGCAAAGAGGTGGCAGAGGGGCGCACCAGCACCAAGCTGTTACTTTTAGAAGAAGAAGAGAGAATAGATGAAATAGCAAGGCTGCTCTCCGGCCAACCGGATGATCCCGCCAGCAGAAAACTGGCCGAGCAGCTGATTAAAGAGGAAGGAGAAATGAGAATATGAGTACTCCCCATATAGAAGCAAAAAATGGCGAAATAGCTGAAACAATTTTACTCCCGGGCGATCCGCTGCGGGCTAAATATATAGCTGAGACCTTTTTAAGCAAGATAAAATGCTTTAATCAGGTCAGAAATATGCTGGGCTTTACCGGTGAATATGAGGGTAAAAGAGTATCGGTGATGGGCACTGGCATGGGCATGCCCTCGCATGCCATCTACACTCACGAATTGATTCATCATTACGGGGTGAAAAAATTGATCCGGGTGGGATCTTGCGGCGCCTACCAGCCGGAATTGAAGCTTTATGACATTATTTTAGCCCAGGGTGCCTGTACAGATTCAAATTACGCCAGCATCTATAAGCTGCCAGGAACATTTTCCGCCCTGGCCGACTGGGATCTGCTCCAGCGGGCCTATAGCTACTGCCAGCAAGAGAAAATTGATGTGCAGGTGGGAAATATTCTCAGTTCGGATGTCTTTTACGATCTTGATCCTGACAGCTGGCGCCAGTGGGCTGCCATGCAGGTACTGGCGGTTGAGATGGAATGCTATGCGCTTTACTGCAATGCAGCTCAGGCAGCAGTCAAAGCTCTTACTATTCTTACTGTTTCAGACAATCTTGCCACCGGCGCTCTGACCTCAGCAAAAGAAAGAGAACAGGGTTTTGCCCAGATGATGGCTATCGCCCTATCTCTTGTTTGATCTGATCAGACCTTTTAAGTAGGAAAGGAATTTTAACTATATGGATGTACTGATCTTAAACGGCGATAATCTGACCATAGAAAATGTCATGGAAGTGGCGCGCAAGCTGCGCCCTGTTCAGCTGGCGGCCGAGGCCAGGGAAAAGATTGAAAAATCCTCCCGGCTGGTGCAAGAAATTGCCAGATCAGGCCAGGCAGTCTACGGTATTTCCACTGGCTTTGGCGAACTTAGTACTGTCTATATAGATCAGGATCAAAATGAGGCCTTGCAAAGAAATCTGATTTTATCTCATGCCTGTGCACTGGGTCAGCCCTTGGCCGCAGATATTGTCAGAGCGATTATGCTTTTGCGCCTCAATACTTTGGCCAAAGGCTTTTCCGGAGTCCAGCCAGAGGTGACTAATCTCTTGCAAGAGCTCCTAAACAAAAAAGTCACCCCTTATATACCGGAGCAGGGATCTTTGGGGGCCAGCGGAGATCTGGCCAATCTAGCCCATATGGCCCTGGTTTTGATCGGGGAGGGCAAAGCCTATTTTGAAAAAGAGCTTTTAGAAGGTAAAGATGCTCTCAGAGCAGCCGGTCTCGAAGCAGTGACCCTGGCCGGCAAAGACGGCCTTGCTCTTATAAACGGCACGCAGATTATGGCGGCTCTAGGCAGCCTGACCATTTACGATGCCAATGATCTGCTTTTTGCGGCAAATCTGGCCGCCTCTTTGAGTTTTGAAGCTCTGCGCGGCATCACCGCCGCCTATGATCCGAGGATCCACAAGCTCAGAGCTCATCAAGGGCAGATAAAGACAGCTTCCTTTATGCTGGCTGCAGTCGAGGGCAGCGAATATATAAACACAAGACCTGACGATGTCCAGGACCCTTATACTTTGCGCTGTATACCTCAGGTACACGGTGCAGTAGGAGATGCCCTTGTACATGTGGAGGATATTTTGGCGATTGAAATTAATTCGGTCACAGACAATCCTCTTGTCTTTGCCGAAAACGCCGATGTGATCTCCGGGGGTAATTTTCACGGCGAACCTCTGGCTTTGTCTTTGGACTATCTGGGCATCGCTTTGGCGGAACTGGCTAATATTTCAGAAAGGCGGATCGAACGCCTGATCAATCCCCAGCTAAATTATGGCTTGCCGGCCTTTTTGATCAAGGAGAGTGGCGTAAATTCCGGACTGATGATTCCTCAATATGTGGCAGCCGCCATTGTGTCAGAAAATAAAGTGCTGGCCCATCCTGCCAGTGTCGACTCCATCCCATCTTCCGCCAATAAAGAGGATCATGTGAGCATGGGAGCCTTTGCCGCCCGTAAAGCCTGCACCATTAAAGATAATCTGCGCCGGGTGCTGGCAATCGAAATGATGACGGCAGCTCAGGCCCTGGATACACAGAATAAGAGGAAACTAGGCAGACTGACTGCCCCCTTATACGAGAAAATTAGAGCAATAGTGCCCAGCTTAAATGAGGACAGGGCCCTATCTTACGATATGGCAGCTTTAGAGGATATGCTTAAGGGGGAAGAGTTTTACCTGCAAATGAAAAAGATAAGAGATAAGGGATAAAACTTCTTCACCAAGATAAGAAAAATTAAGCAGATAGAAAATAAACACAAGAGCAAGAATTAGAGCAAGATAAAGAGTAAGAGCAAGATAAAGAATAAGATTAAGCGTTAGAGCAAGAGTTTAGAGTAAGAGTTTAGAGTAAGAGTAAGAGTAAGAGTAAGAGTAAGAGTAAGAGGGAGGATTAGACCATGTTAAATGAAATTATTGAATGCATTCCCAATTTCAGTGAGGGTAGAGATCCGGAAAAATTAAAGAGAATCATCGCTCCTTTTAATGAGGATGAGGAGGTGAGACTTTTAGATTATAGCCAGGATATTGATCACAATCGTGCGGTTGTCACCGTAATCGGCAGTTATGAGGGCTTGAAACGGACTGTGCCCTTAGTTATCAAGAATGCAATTGCTGAGATTGATCTGAGAGAGCATGAGGGTGCTCACCCCCGTATGGGTGCTACAGATGTCTGCCCCTTTGTGCCGATTAGAAATACAGATATGGAGCAATGCGTAAAACTTAGCCGGGAGGTAGCGGAAATTGTGGCCTCAAAATACCAGCTGCCTGTCTTTTTATACGAAAAGTCTGCCAGCAGTCCGGAGAGGGAAAATCTGGCCCAAATCCGCAAGGGTGGCTTTGAAGGGATGAAAGAAAAATTGAGTCAGGCTGAGTGGCAGCCGGACTACGGTCCCGCCAGCCCGCATGAAACCGCCGGTGTGACTGCGATTGGAGCGAGGATGCCCTTGATTGCCTACAATATTAATCTGGACACGACAGATCTTACGATTGCCAATAATATTGCCAAACGAGTCAGGCATGGCGGCGGAGGGCTGCGCTATATAAAGGCCATGGGTGTTGATCTCAAAGAAAAAAGTATTGTTCAGGTCTCGATGAACATGACGGATTATACCAAGAGCTCTCTTTACCAGATCATGGAGCTGGTCAGAATTGAGGCCAGACGATACGGGGTCAATGTGGTGGGCAGCGAGATTATTGGGCTTTCACCTCTGGAGGCCCTGATAGATGCTGCCGCCTATTATCTGCAGCTGGAGGATTTCAGCTTGGATCAGGTGATAGAATCAAGGCTTTTGGACTGAGAGGAAAAAGATGAAGAAAGAAGATATGCTTATTCGTTCGCGGGCAATATTTACAGCCGATAAAAGATTTCCTGAGCTAATAGACGGCTATATCCTGATCAAAGATAAAAAGATTGCCCAGGTCGAAGAGGGTCCTGTTCCTCAGGAGTTATTAAATAGTGGCCTAAAATTGGAGGATGCCGGAGACAATCTTGTCTTGCCTGGTTATATTGATCCTCATACCCATCTGGTGCACGGAGGCTCCAGGGAGCAGGAGCTGGCTATGAAGCTGGCCGGCAAATCCTATATGGAGATCCATGAGATCGGTGGCATCAGGAGCACTATGAGGGCTACCAGAGGCATGTCTGCCGCAGAACTCTACGCCAAAGCCAAAAAGAGCCTAGATAGAATGCTTGCCTTTGGCGTCACCACGGTTGAGGCAAAGAGCGGCTACGGGCTTGACAAGGAGACGGAAATTCGCTGCCTGGAGGTGGCAGGCCAGCTCAATCAGGATCATCCTGCTGATCTTGTCAGCAGCTATATGGGAGCTCATGCTTTGCCAGCTGAATTTTCAGCTGTTAATGATTATGTCGAATTTATGCTTACTGAGGTCATGCCTGAGATCAGGGAGCGGGGACTGGCTGAATTTTGCGATATTTTTTGCGAGCAGGGCATCTTTGATCTGGAAATCTCCCGTTATTACCTGCAAAAGGCAAAAGAGATGGGCTTTTTGCTCAAAATCCATGCCGATGAGATCGTGCCTTTGGGCGGGGCAGAGCTGGCCGCTGAGATGGGTGCTATCTCGGCAGAGCATCTGATGGCGATCTCAGATGAGGGCATTGAAAAGATGGCTGAAGCTGGCACCATTGCCATCCTTTTACCGGCGACCACTTTCTTTTTAATGGCGAAATCCTATGCGCCGGCCAAGAAAATGAAGGCAGCGGGTGTGAGGATAGCACTGGCCACGGACTATAATCCGGGCAGCAGCCCCACAGAAAATATTCAGGTTTCTATGGCACATGCCTGTTTTGGCATGGGCCTTGCACCGGAGGATATAATTCTGGCTGTTACCATAAATGCAGCTGCGGCTGTTAACAGGGAAGATATAGTGGGTTCTATCACGGCTGGCAAAAAGGCAGATATTTTAATCACAGATGTAAAATCTCCGGCTGAGTTGATCTATCGCTTTGGGGTCAATCATATAGAGAAGGTATATAAAGAAGGTCAGCTGGTAGCTGAAAAAGAGAGAATTTGTTATGAGTAGCCTGGTGGATATGGATGTCAAAGATCTGCTGGCTTTGACCGGCAGCAAAGCCCCCGCTCCGGGTGGCGGCAGCATGTCTGCTCTGGCGGCAGCCATGGCTTCCCAGCTGGGGAAAATGGTTTACCAGTTGACAGAGGGCAAGAAAGTCTGGCAAAAGTTTGCTGATGATTTAAAGGAGGAAATGGCTCTGGATTTCAGCCAGCTGACAGATCTGGCCTTTGAACTGGAGATACTGGTTGATGAAGATACAAAAGCCTTTAATTCCTTCATGACAGCTCTGGCTCTGCCCAAAGAGAGCAAAGAAGATATAAGAGCCAGAGAAAAAGCCCTGCAAGATGCCTCTATCTTGGCCATGGAAATTCCCTTGAGGGTGGCAAAGAAAAGCCTTGAAGTTATTTGCCGTTTGAAATCGATCGCCCTCTTTGGTAACAAAAACAGTCTGTCAGATGCTGGAGTGGCTTTGCACCTGGCAGCTGCAGCTGTAGAAGGGGCCGCCTTAAATGTGCGGATCAATCTGCCCGGTATAGACGATGAGAAGATTAAAAGCAAAGCCCTGCAGGAGATCAAAGCTATCGGGCGGGGAAAAAATGATCTTTTAAATGAAATCCTTGCCGCTGTTGAGCAAAGAATGGATTACTGAGCCGGCTATAGATTTTCATCTGCCGCCGGCGTTGAAGTTTTGCCAGCAGATGGTACAAAATCTTTTTTTGTTTGTAAAAACTTGCCCGATACAATAAAATAAAATTAATTCAGGGGAGCCAATCTGGCTGAGAGGACTCAAGGTCGACCCTAGAACCTGATCCGGATAATACCGGCGGAGGGAGAAGATAAGATCTCTGTTGAAACCTCCGCTTAGCCGGAGGTTTTTTGTTCTCCTTGCGGCCAGATAAATACAAATTAGCTAAAATGCCAGCTGGTGTTTTAGCTCTTGCCCGAGAGCTTCTTAGGATGGAGTGGAAATGAAAAGGTATTTAAGAAAAATAATGCCACCCTTATTAATCCTTATTTTGCTGGCGGCGCTGATCCAGCTATTGTCTGCCGCCGGCATTATCAGGGATTTTGTCATACCTCCCCCGGTTGCTGTCTTAAAAGCCCTGCTCAGCAATTATAAACTGCTTTGGAGTCATCTCAAGGAGACGATGTTCATCTCCTTGCTGGGGCTGTTTTTAAGTATAATTACAGGAGCATTGCTGGCTTTGGCCATGGATCGGCTGCCTTTTTTATACAGGGCCTTTTACCCGCTGCTGGTTATTTCTCAGACCATCCCCACCATGGTGATTACGCCCGTAATAGTATTAATTTTCGGCTATGGCTTTTTGCCCCGGCTGGCGGTGGTTTTGCTCGTTTGCTTCTTTCCCGTTGCTATCAATCTCCTGCAAGGTTTTACGGCAGTGGATCAAGATCAGATCAGGCTGATGAAAACAATGGGAGCAGGAGAGGGACAGATACTTTGGCATGTAAAGCTTCCCTCCAGCCTTTTGCATTTTTTCTCCGGCATCAAGATTTCCGCCACCTATGCCGTGATGGCGGCTGTGCTGGCCGAATGGTCAGGCGGAGGGAACGGACTGGGTATCTATATGCTCAGGAGCAAAAGATCCTATAGCTTTGACAATATGTTCGCTGCGATCATTATTATTGTCCTTTTGAGTCTGACTTTGTATTATCTGGTGGTTTTAGTGGAGCGGCTGTCCCTTCCCTGGGTCAGGGTTAAATCTTTAGAGGATGACTGGATCAGAAAAAAAGAGCTTAACTGATAAAAATAGCAAAAAACGCCAGCAAAAATAAAACAATAGATAGACATAAAAGAGCAGCAAGAGTTAAAGCTGCAGCAAAGATTAAAAATAAAACAAAAGAAATTATAAAAAATCTAAGTAAAGTGAGAGGAAAAGATGACAAAGATAAATATGCTTGCAGCAGTTAAGAATAAAAGGTCTAAAGCAGTGCTTTATTTACTGGTTTTAACCATGCTTATAGCCTTAGTTTCCTGCAGCAAGCAGGATGGCGAGCAAAAGGGTCAGGATCAAGACCAGCTTGAAAAAATTGTTCTGGCTTTAGACTGGACGGCCAATACCAATCATTCTGGCCTTTTTTTGGCAGAAGAGCAGGGCTTTTTTGCCCGGGAAGGTTTGACGGTTGAATTTCAGGAATCCGATATGAACTTTATCGAGATGGTTGCCAGTGGCACCGCTTCTTTTGGCATAGCCAGCCAGGAGCAGATTTTGCAGGCTAGATCATCCTTTGCTAAGATTCCGGTGGTAGCTGTGGCCGCTATCTTACAGCATAACAGCTCGGGTTTTGCCTCCCCCCGGGACAGAAAAATTACATCCCCTAAAGATTTTGCCCATAAGACATACAGCGGTTGGGGGACTGAACTGGAGCTGGCCTTCATCAAGACATTGATGGAGAAAGAAGGGGCAAATTTTGAGCAAGTAAAGATCATCAACCAGTCAGCGACAAATTTTATTGCCAGCATGGAGATGGAGGCGGATTTTGGCTGGATTTACTGGGGTTGGGATGGGATAAACTGTGAAATTTCAGCTTATCCGATCGATTTTATCTTGCTCCAGTCAATTGATCCTCGTTTAGACTTTTACTCTCCGCTTCTTTTTACCAGTGAGGAATTGATGTTGGAAAATCCTGATTTGATCAAAAGATTCTTGCGGGCGGCCCAAGATGGCTATCTCCTAGCGATTGCTGAACCCAACTTGGCGGTTGAGGCTATTTTGCAGGTGGCCCCTGAGCTGGATCGAGCGATTTTAGAGGCGAGCCAGCACTGGATAAATGAAAAATATATTGATGACGCTTTGCGCTGGGGCGAGATGCAAGATGAGATCTGGCTAGATTTTAGCGCCTGGATGAAAGAGTACAATATCTTGGAGCAAGATATTGACGCCAACGAGGCCTATAGCAATGAATTCTTACCCTGAAGAAAAAAAGATTGTTTTGAGTGGCATCAATCTCGGCCGCAGTTTTGACCCGGATATCTGGACCTTCAGGCAGCTGGATATAAAGCTTTTCGAGGGAGAGTTTGCTGCTGTTTTAGGCCTGTCCGGCAGCGGCAAAACTACTTTGTTTAACCTTTTAGCCGGCTTGGACAGCCCTGATGAGGGCGAGGTTATAGTGACTGAAAAGATAGGCTATATGATGCAAAAGGATCTTTTACTGCCCTGGAAGAAGATAATTGACAATATCTCCCTGCCCCTGATTTTGCAGGGTATAAATCACAGGGAGGCCAGAAAAACCGCCGCCGGTCATTTAGCCACTTTTGGTCTTGAGGGGCTGGAGGAACGCTGGCCTGCCCAGCTGTCTGGCGGAGAAAGGCAGCGAGCAGCCCTTTTACGCACCTATCTTTATGCCGGCAATATTCTCCTTTTAGATGAGCCCTTCAGCGGAATTGATGCCATCACCAGAGAAAATCTTCATCACTGGTTGAAAGCTATTAAAGAAAAACTCAATCTTACTATACTTTTGATCACCCACGATATTGAAGAGGCTATCAATCTGGCAGATACCATCCATGTTCTCTCCGCCCGGCCGCCGGCCAGACTGCATCCTGCTCTGAAGATCGAGGACAAGAATAATAAGGAGCTCAGAGATCAGATCAGAAAGCTGCTTTATCTGGCCTAGTCTAAACCTTTTTAGCCGCTTTTTTATCTGTCATCAATTTTTAATTCAAGCAAAGATTTGGGGATAAGATCTTTGCCCCTAAGAGAGATTGCCAGCTTCTGGCAGAGTATTGCCATATCCTGCGGCAGAGGGGCAAAAATTTCCTCTTCAGCTCTGGATTTTACATGCCTAAAAGAAAGATAGGCGGCGTGCAAGGCCTGCCTGGCGATCAGCTGGTCTTTTTCCAGCCGCTCTGGATCTTGCAGCAGCTTTCTTGCTTCGGGCCAAAGATCGGCTCTGACAAAATCTTTTACCTGCTCATAATCTTTCAAGGCCTCAAGTCCATAAAGACCGTCACCCAAGAGGGGATGGCCATGCCAGAGAGCATGTAGCCTGATCTGATGGGTCCTTCCTGTCATCAGCCTGAAAGCAACGAGGGAAGAGGAGTTGTCGGGAGAAAAAGAGATTTCCTGATAGGCGGTAAGAGCTGCTTTGCCGTCAGGGTCTACGACGCGGCGGATGAAATCTTCACTGCTTCTTTTAATGGGGCCCTTTAAGAAGCCTTGCTCGTTTTCAAAACGGCCGTGGACAACAGCCAGATAGATTTTTTTCATGGGGTTTGAGCTGGCAAAATAATGGGCGAGCGGGAAGCGGGCGATGAGAAAGACACCTGAAGTTTCCTTGTCCAGTCTAACCACAGGATGTAAGGCTTTGTCAGAGAGTTTGGCAATGACGGTTTCACTGCCATGGCCCATGGTCGGGTGCACCACCTGGCCGGCCCTTTTGTTTACAGCCAGATACCAGTCATCGAGATAGATCAGATCGATTTCGGGATCGTGCTTGATCATTTGATTGTCCTGGGGTTCGTCAATTTTGACAACAATTAAATCACCGGCTTTAACCCGGTCGATCAGGCGCTGGGGCAGATTGTTTATGCTTATGCTGCCCTGGCGGCGGATCCTTTTTAAGATTCTGCTGGAAAAACCTGCCCCGATCAGAACCTGGCGGATTGTTTTTTGATCTTCCTTTTCTTGACATTCCCAGCTAAAAAGCATCAGGCAGATTTTCTCCTTTAAAAATTGGGTCGCTTTTGCATAATAACATTTATTTGCATATTATATTTTTTAGTCAAGAGGGACACAGTAAAGGAGCCAATAGCGTAGCTCTGTGATGCAGCAGTTGTCATTGTTGCAGCGGTCGCAAAAATAATCTTCACCCACTATTTCAGTGTAAACACTAGGTTTCAGCTTTG
>CAZUWY010000011.1:0-40075 GCA_964624395.1 uncultured Mageeibacillus sp.
CTGATCCAATTCGGGGAACCGTAGTAAAGGCTACAGTTGTATTGGGGCGTAATTATGTCGCATCAGATGACCTTAAGTGTGAAATTCAAATGTATGTAAAAAGTGTTACCGCCCCCTATAAATATCCTAGAGTGGTGGTTTTTAGAGACAGCTTGCCCAAGACAACCAACGGCAAGATTCAAAGAAATCAACTGTAGTCAACCCGGCTGTGGACAGAGGAAAAGACTGCAGGCCAGATGGAAAAAAAGCAATTAAGACAAGGAATTAAAATATTCCCGGCAATAAATTTATTGCCGGGAGTATTATCTTAATAATTAAATCTAAATCAAATCTAAACTTAATCTAAAGCGTCAATAATTATATCTGGGTACTACTGAGGTCCAGCCATGCTGATCTTTAATCTCTTGTTTTTGGATGCCTGTCAAAAGATCGTAGAATTTTTTAGCCAGCGGGCCAATCTGATTATGGTTGAGAATAATTGACTTATCTTCCCAGGCCAGTTCTCCCACAGGAGAGATTACGGCAGCTGTGCCGGTCCCGAAAGCCTCTGTCAGTTTTCCCTCTGCATGGGCCTGAAAGAGTTCTGTGACGGAGATCTTTCTTTCTTCAACTTCATATCCCATCTCTTTGGCCAAAACGAGGATCGAGTCTCTGGTGATGCCTGGCAGTATAGTATCGCCTAATTCAGCAGTGACAATCTTGCCGTCCAGGACAAAGACCATATTCATGGCTCCGACTTCCTCGACATATTTCTGCTCTTGTCCGTCCAGCCATAAAACCTGATTATAGCCTGCATCCATAGCTTCTTTGGTCGCCTTGAAGCTGGCAGCGTAGTTGCCCCCGGTCTTGGCGCTGCCCATACCTCCTTTGACAGCCCTGACATAGCGTGTTTCAATCCTGATTCTAACCGGCTTAATGCCCTCAGGATAATAGGAGCCGGAAGGGGAGCAGATGATGAAATAAATGAAACGTGAGGCCGTGTGGGCACCCAGACTGGCGCCGTCGGCAATCATCGTCGGGCGCAGGTAAAGGGAAGTACCATCACTTTTTGGCACCCAGTCCCTGTCAATATCTATCAGGCGGCAGAGTGCTTCATACTGGAGATCAATGTCCAGCTCGGGCATAGAGGTGCGGATGGCGCTTTTGTTTAGACGCCGGGCATTGTCATGAAAGCGAAATAAGCCTATTTCGCCGTTCTTTAGGGCATAGGCTTTGGCCCCCTCAAAGATTTCCTGACCGTAATGAAGCACGGGAGCTGCAGGGTCTAGGGATAAATTCTGGTAAGGTATGATGCGGGCATCAAACCAGCCTCTTCCTTCTTCATATTCAATCATGAACATATGATCGCTAAACAATGAGCCAAAACCCAATTTGCTTTCGTCCAGCGGCTTAGCTTTTAAATCAGTGCGCTTACTAACTGAGATATCCATAATTATTCCTTTCTCGCCCAAAGTCAGCTTTGTTCCTGAACGCATCTGGCCCCGCGCTGCAGAGCTTCTTTGTTTATTTCCACCAGATGAGCTTTTTTGCCGGTAAACACACTGCGGAGCATATTTTCAACAGTGGCAAATTTAAGTAGTTTAGTAGCTTCAATGAAGGCCCCGAGCATCACCATATTGGCCACCCGGATATTACCAAGCTCTAGTGCGATCTCTTGTGAGGGGATATAGATCACTCTGACATCTGTTCTGCTCACTTTTCTTTCAATTATTGATTGATTGACCAGGATCAGTCCCCCGGTTTTGACCGCGGGTTCGAATTTATCCAGCGAGGGCAGATTCATCACTATAAGCTCACTGGGCTCAAGGACAATTGGAGAAATGATTTCAGAAGCAGAGATTACTACAGAACAGTTGGCAGTGCCGCCTCTCATCTCAGGTCCATAGGAGGGAAGCCAGCTGACATTTAGATTCTCCGCCATAGCGGCCTCCGCCATGGTGGTGCCCATGGACATAACTCCCTGTCCGCCAAAGCCAGCAATTAAAATTTCATTGTAAGACATCTCAGCCCTCCTCTTTTGTCACATCACGGTAGACACCCAGGGGAAATACCGGCATCATGTTTTCTCTCACCCAGCCCAAAGCTTCCACTGGTGTCAGACCCCAATTGGTAGGGCAGGTGGATAGAACTTCAATCATAGTGAAGCCTCTGCCTTCTCTTTGCAGTTCAAAGGCTTTCTTGATGGCTTTTTTTGCTTTGATCACATGTCCTGGCGTGGCTGAAGAAACCCTCTCAATATAGGCTGCTCCCTCAATGGTGGCCAGCATTTCCGCCATCCTGATCGGGGAGCCGTAATGGCCTTTTTCTCTGCCTAAAGGAGCTGTTGAAGCTTTTTGCCCCACCAGGGTGGTCGGAGCCATCTGTCCCCCGGTCATACCGTAAATGGCATTGTTGACAAAGATTGTGGTGATATTTTCACCCCGCATCGCTGCATGTACAATCTCTGCAGTGCCGATTGCAGCTAAATCTCCATCCCCCTGGTAGGTGAAGACAATGCTGTCCGGCAGCACACGCTTGATACCGGTGGCCAGAGCGGGTGCGCGCCCATGAGCGGCTTCCTGCATATCGCAGTTGAAATAATTGTAGGCGAAGACAGAGCAGCCAACAGGTGCAATCCCGATTGCTCTGCCCAGAAGGTCCAGCTCTTCTAGTACCTCTGCGACAAGTTTGTGGATAATCCCGTGCGTACAGCCCGGGCAGTAATGAAATTCAACATCAGTCAATCCCTGTGATTTTTGATAAATAATGGCCATTTCTTCTACCTCCCCAGAGCCTTTCTGGCAGCAGCCACAACTTCATGCGGGCTGGGTACGATGCCACCTGCCTGACCGACAAACGAGACGGGTTTAATGCCGTTTACAGCTATCTTTACATCGTCAATCATCTGACCGGTGTTCATCTCGACGGTAATCACGGCCTTGACAGTCTTTCCAGCCGCCGCCTCGTGTAAAGCCTCATAGGGGAAAGGCCAGACAGTGATCGGTCTGAAGACACCTGCTTTGATTCCCTCTTCGCCCAGCAGCCTGGCCGCAGCTCTGGCCAGACGGGCTGGTGTTCCAAAGGCCACAAAGAGAACATCAGCGTCGTCAATATCTGTTGTCTCGTAGCGCTGTTCGCTTGCAGTTACTCTTTGATATTTTTCCTCTAAACGCTTGTTGAGCTGATTGCATTCTTCCGGATCGATAAAAAGCGAATTGATAATATTGGGTGGCCGTTGGCCTTTGGTACCAGTGGTTGCCCAGCTTTTTTCAGGTAAATCCTCGGGCCTGACAGGATCTTTCTTCCAGGCCACCGGTTCCATCATCTGGCCGATCATGCCGTCAAGCAGCATCATCACAGGCATTCTGTATTTGTCGGACAGCTCGAAAGCCTCCTGCATCAGATCGACCACCTCTTGAATACTGGCCGGAGCCAGCACAATAAGGCGATAGTCGCCGTGCCCGCCACCGCGCGTAGCCTGAAAATAATCGCCCTGGGCGGGCTGGATGGTGCCAAGACCAGGGCCGCCGCGCATGACATTGACAATTACACCCGGAAGTTCAGCGCCGCACATATAGGAGATGCCTTCTTGCTTCAGGCTTACACCCGGAGAAGAAGACGATGTCATCACTCTGGCGCCGGCGCCGGAGGCTCCATAGACCATATTGATAGCGGCAACCTCGGATTCTGACTGTAAGAAGACTCCTCCGGCCTTGGGCATATGCAAAGACATATATTCAGGGATTTCACTTTGCGGCGTGATCGGATAACCGAAATAACAGCGGCATCCTGCCCGGATGGCAGCTTCTGCTATTGCCTCGTTGCCCTTCCATAATTCTTTTTTCATGCTCATTCCTCCTAGAAGCGTTCCACAGTGATGATAGAATCAGGGCACATGCGGGCGCAGTTTGCACAAGCAATGCATTTATCCATCTCATCAATTGTTGCCGGATTATATCCTTTGTTGTTGGTACGGCTTTTATCGAGAAAGATAATCCTTTTCGGGCAGACAGAAACGCAGACACCGCAACCTTTGCATGCATCCTGCCTAAATGTCACATATCCAGCCATTCAAAATGTCCTCCTTTTGTCTCGCTCAATTCCCACGGTTTGATCATATAAATGTCGAGCGGGAAATAGCGGTCTTGCAAAAACTCTGCCACTTCATTTTCAAATCTGCGCTCTGCTGTAGTATAAATGAGAGGCAAAGATAATTTCTCAGCTATTTTTCTAGCAAAAAGATCTCCTCTAAGGATATCATCTGTTGTAGTTTCGCGGCCAAGATGCGAATTGTTGACTAGGCCGGTGATTTTTTGGCCGCTGGCAATTTCTGTTTCTTTGATATAGTGGACGATATTTTCGTAACTCGATGATTCGGGCCGATTTTGATTAATAACAAACCAGAAATCAAAGGCTATCTCCTCCAACTGCGGTCGATAATAACCCAAGACCCTTGCTCCGACAGGGTCACCACCGAGATCAATAATGCTTTGCTGATCTTTTTTGGCAAAAATCGACAGGATCTCCGGCGGCAGAGCAGGAATATCTATTCTGCCATCCTTGGAGGTAGTATGAACTTTAACGCCCTCTTTTTCCAGCTCATCTCTTCTTTCAAGGGAACGAAAATATGGATTGATGATGTCGAGGTCTGCCAGGGCGACAGCTAGGCCGCTTTTAGCCATAATCATCGCCAGATTTACTGCGAATTCAGTTTTGCCCGTGCCATAATGTCCTGAAATAATAACTATCTGTTTATCCGGTAATTTCAATAAATCTATCCTGCAACTTTCTTTTTTATCGATACAAATTTAAATCCAGCTCAAATCCAGCGAAACAAAACTCAAAGGCTGGAGAAAAGATTAAATCCTCTTATATTCACGGATAGGAACTGTGCCAGCCAAAGCTTCTTCGACAGCTTTGGCCAAGGCCATTAACTCGTCTTCTCCGGGATATACGCGGATGGGAGCTATGAAAGCTACCCGTTCTTTCAGCCAGGCCGTGATTGTTTTTGAAAAAGACAGCCCCCCGGTCAAAAGCACAGCATCCACTTGGCCTTTGAGAACAGCGGCGGCACTGCCTATTTCCTTGGCAACCTGGTAGACCATAGCCTCGTAGATCAGGGCCGCCGTCTGATCGCCAGCTTCAATTCTTCTTTCAATCTCACGGGCATCATTGGTGGCCAGATAGGCATAAAGACCGCCTTTGCCGACATAAGAGTCCCTCAAGATGTTTTCGCTGCCGCTATTGGCAGCGCATAGTTCAAAGACAGCAGCCAGAGGCAGTCCCCCGGTACGTTCTGGTGTAAACGGGCCTTCTCCCTCCAGGGCATTGTTAACATCAATCACTGAACCTTTTTGATGAACCCCCACAGAGATGCCACCGCCCATATGGGCAATGATCAGATTTAAATCCTCGTAATTTCGGCCTACTTCCTCAGCGTAGGTTCTACCGGCCGCCTTCTGATTGAGAGCATGAAAAATCGATCGGCGTTCAATCTCCGGCCAGCCGCTGATACGGGCTAAAGGCGAGAGTTCATCGACGATGACCGGATCGGCGATAAAGGCTTCCAGCTGGTATCTATTTGCTATCTTTAAAGCCAGCAGGGCGCCCAGATTACAAGAATGCCAGCCGTATCTGGCCTCCTCTAAATCTTTGACCATATCCTCATTTACTCTATACACTCCACCTGCCAAAGGATGCAAAAGACCCCCACGACCGACAATGGCATCAAGACCAGCAAGATCAGCCTTTTCTTCTGCGAGCAGGGACAAGATGATTTTTTCTCTCAGCGGCAGCTGGCTGGCAGCTGTTTTGTATTCAACCATCTCACTGCCATGGTCGATATTGTGTCTGCTGGTCAGTTGTCCTGCCTGATAAAGCGCAAGTTTTGTCGATGTGGAACCGGGATTAATTATTAGCATTTTTGTCATTGGAAATAATCTCCCTACTGATTAAAGAAGCTCTTTCTTTAACAGATACGCATTTAATATATGGACAGTCTACCAGATTGCCTCAGCAGGTCAAACAGCAAAGCAACTGTGAAAGACAGCAGTTAGCCATGCTGCTGCTGATTTAGCAGAGGGAGTTTTTACCGGCAGAGAAAATACCTCTTAGAAATCCTCAACTCCTGCTAAAATAGACAAGATGAGCATTTTGACGATCAAAAATATCAGTAAGAGTTATTATGGCAAGACAGTTTTAGACAAGATATCTCTCAGTCTTAATCTGGGTGACCGCTTGGTTTTGACCGGAGAAAACGGCGCAGGAAAGAGTACTTTGCTCAAAATTATTGCCGGCCAGGAGACTGAGGATAAAGAAAACGGAAATGTAGCTATTGCCAGCGGCATTGTCACTGCCTATCTACCGCAGCAGCTACCTCTGCAGACTGATCTGAAGGCAGACTGCCTCAGCAATCCTGAATATGACAGCATTAAAGCTGAGCTGGAAAAGCTGGAAGCTGAGATGGCCAAAGAGCCTGATCAGTTCTCTCATTTAGCTGGAGAATATGATCTTTACCTGCGCAGATTTGAAGCCATGGGTGGCTTTAGTTTTCAGTCCCAGCTGCTAGCGGTCTTGTCTGAGCTCGGTTTTCCTCAAGAGGCCAGCCAAAGACCTCTTTATTGTCTGTCCGGGGGAGAACGTATGCGCGCTGCTCTGGCACATATAATTGTGCAAAATCCTGATCTGCTTTTACTGGATGAACCGACAAATCATCTGGATATTGACGGGATCGAATGGCTGGAAAACTGGATAAAATCATTTGCCGGCACCGTGATAGCCATCTCTCATGATCGCAGCTTCATGGACAATATTGCCACTCATACAGCCCAGCTTGCGGGCGGGCGGATTTTTCTGGCAGCAGGCAATTACTCAGATTTCAAAAAAACTCAAGGCATGAGACTCTATGCCCGCGAGAGAGAAGTTAAAAAACTGCAAAGGGAAGCGGTCAAAGAAGAAGGAGTCGTTCAGACCATGCTCTCCCAGCGCAATATTGGCCAGTACCACAGCCGGCAAAAAAAGCTGGCCCGCATAAATAAACAGCTGGATGAATTGGAAAGAGAAAAGCTGCCAGCGGAGAAAAAAATAAATTTTTCCTTTTCTTCTGCTGCAGAACCAAGAGGAAAAGCCCGCCTTTTTCTAGAGGCAAAAAACATTAGTCTTTCTTTTGCCAGCAAAGATCTATTTGCAGATTTTTCAGGCAAAATCAGCACAAAAGATCGCATTTTGATCACAGGCCCCAATGGCTGCGGCAAAACATCTTTGCTCAAAATATTGACAGGGGAACTTTTACCCAGCAAAGGCCAGTTGACAGTCAACCCCAGGATCAGGCCTGCCTATATGGGGCAGATTTTTTCGTTTGCCGATGAAAATAACGATCTGCTCAGTGAAATAAAAATGGCTGACCCAGGTCTGACAGAGGAAAGAAGCAGAAATCTTCTGGCGGGATATGGCTTTAGAGACAATGATGTACATAAAAAGCTGGCAGTTTTGAGCGGCGGGGAAAGAGCGAGAATTCATTTATGCAAAATACTGCTTAAAGCGCCGACAATTCTATTTCTGGATGAACCAACCAATCATCTGGATATTAACTCCCGCGAGATTTTGGAAGCGGCTCTGCTTGACTTTGACGGCGCCATCGTGGCTGTAAGCCATGACCGCTATTTCATCGATAAGATAGGCGAGAGAATCTGGGGTTTTGTTGGCAGTTCAATCGGAGAATATTCGTCCTATCAGAGCTGGCGCGGCATGGTCAAAGCTTCTGCTGCAGCTGCCGAAAATGCCCCTGGTAAAGCGCAGGAGAATAAAACAGCCGCCCCTAATAGGGGTAAAAAGATTCTGGCAGCTGATAAAAGAAGAAAAAAGGCCTTGGATCAGCAAAAAATTGGCCAACTAGAAAAAATTATCACTGATCAGGAGCAGGCAGCCAAAGAACTGGAAGCATCTTTTGCTCACAACACCGAGGCTGAAATATATCAGCAGTATGCTCAGCTTCTAGAAGCTATTGAGGACAATTCCAGCAAATACCTTCAATTGCTGGAGGAGATGGAGGAAGAATCATAAATCCCTGGGCACTATTATGGGCAATACTGCAGGAATAACCTCGATTTCTGCCGGCAAAGCACCTTTTTGTTCTCCGTCCATATCTAAAAGAGTATCTTTATTGTCTACTTCTTTGATGGCAATTTTCTTTGCCTGCCGGTAATAGAAGTTTCTATGTTCGACATGGCTTTTGTTCATTGTTCTCAAGAGCAAAGAGGCCATAGATCCGGCTGCAAAAGGGCCTTCTGCTCTGATGGCGATCAGATCGAGCAGTCCGTCCTCAGGACTTGAGTCTGGCGCGATGCTGCGAAAGCCCCCCACGCTTCTGGTATTGGCGATCATGAATAGATAGGCCGGCCCGGAGAATAACTCACCGTCGGTTTCAATCGAAAGATGCAGGGGCTTAAACAAGCGCACAGGCAGGTCGATGGCTGCATTTAAGATATAGGCCAGGCGACCGAACATGGTCTTGCTGGTTCTGGTGGTGCGATAAGCCACATCTGCCAGCATGCCGCCGGCGCAGACATTAAAAAAATAATCCCCCCCGCAGTGACCCAGATCGATCATGCGTGTTTCAGGGTTCAGAAGCATTCTTCGGATCCCTTCCTTGTCTCTGGGCAGATCCATGGCAAAGGCGAAGTCATTGACTGTCCCTGCCGCCACAATGGCTAAAGGGATTTTATGTTCCGTCTTCATCAGCCCATTGACAACTTCATGAACGGTTCCATCTCCACCAACAGCCAGGCAGATGTCATAATCCTTACTCTTTTCTGCTGCGATAATGGCGGCATGGCCGCTGCCCTTTGTCTCAATTAGATCAATCGCACTATAGGGGCCGCTTTGCTTGAGATTTGCCAGCAGGCTGCGGATCTCCTTTTGGAAGACCTCTCTGCCGGCTGCAGGATTAATAATTGTTAAAAGTCGCATAACGTGCTCCGCAATCAGAACTGGCTACTGGATTATATCATAATCCAAGCTTTGCAGGGCCTCATCTTTCTTGTATTATTCTTCTAGTTATTGTCGGGCAGGCTTTAAATCGTTGCTGTATAATGATACGACAAAATATTGATTTGGCTCTGCTGCCTGCCAGCAGGAATATAGAGGTGCAATTGATGTTGGACAATATGCAGGGATGGCTGCGCAGCTGCCGCTGTGCAGAAGTTACGGATGCTATGATCGGTGAGAGACTGATCTTGATGGGCTGGTGCCAGAAGCAAAGAGATCTGGGCGGCCTGATCTTTATTAATCTCAGAGATAGAAGCGGTGAGATTCAACTGGTATTAGATGATGACAGCCCGGAGGGGATGAGAAAAAAAGCCGGCTCGATCAGAAGCGAATTTGTTCTGGCTGCCAGTGGTATTTTAAGAAAAAGATCAGCCATAAACCCGGAGATGAAAACCGGTCAATTAGAGCTTTGGGTGGAAGAGATTCGAATTTTAGCCACTGCCAAAACAACTCCCTTCTATATCGAGGATGATGCGGGCGCCAATGAGGCTCTGCGCCTCAAATACCGCTATCTTGACCTGCGCAGACCTGTGATGCAAAAGAATTTGCTCCTGCGCCATCAGGTGAGCATGCTGGTGAGAGATTTTTTCAGTCAGGAAGGCTTTTTAGAGATAGAAACTCCCATGCTGATTAAAAGTACACCGGAGGGGGCAAGGGATTATCTGGTGCCGTCTCGCGTCTTTCCCGGCCGCTTTTTTGCTTTGCCCCAGTCGCCTCAGATCTACAAGCAATTGCTGATGTTAGCGGGATTCGACCGTTATCTGCAGATTGCCCGCTGCTTTCGTGATGAAGATTTAAGAGCAGATCGCCAGCCTGAATTCACCCAGATTGACTTGGAGATGTCCTTTGTCAATCAGGAGGAAGTGCTGGGCTTAAATGAAAGATTCATGGCTCGCCTGCTGAAGGAAATAAAAGGATTTGAGCTGGAGCTGCCGCTGCCAAGGCTGACTTGGCGGGAGGCGATGGAAAGATTTGGCTCCGACAAACCGGATCTGCGCTTTGGCCTTGAGTTATTCGATATCTCTGATCTGGCGGCCAAGAGCGGATTTACCGTATTTCACAATATTTTAGAGAGTAATGGGACTGTACGCGCCCTTTGCCTGCCGGACGGCTCCTCTTTATCGCGCAAGGAGATTGACAGCTTAAATGACTATGTCAAGACCTATAAGGCCAAAGGACTGGCCTGGCTGACTGTAGAAGACAATCCGCGTGGTTCGATCCATAAATTTGTCACCCCCGATCTGGTGCACGAGATTGCCGGACGCTGCCAGGCGTCTGGCGGTGATCTCATCTTGATAATTGCCGATAATTCTAAAGACATTGCCCTTACAGCTTTAGGAGAATTGCGGCTGGAGGTAGCCCGCAGGCTTGATCTGATCCCTGGCGATCAATGGAAAGCTCTCTGGATCACGGAATTTCCGCTCTTTGAAGCTGAACCTGAAAGCAATAAGCTAAACTCGATGCATCATCCCTTCACGGCACCGATGGACGAAGATTTGCATCTGTTACAAAAAGCTCCTGAAAAAGTTAGAGCCAAAGCATATGATATTGTGCTAAACGGTGTGGAGCTTGGAGGGGGCAGCATCCGTATCCATGATCAGGAGCTGCAAAAGGAGATCTTTGAACTTTTAGGGCTGGGATCAGAGCTGGTGGCAGAAAGATTTGGCTTCTTGCTGGAGGCCTTCCAATACGGTGTGCCTCCCCATGGCGGCATTGCCTATGGGCTTGACCGCATGCTGATGCTGCTGGCGGGTGAGAGCAGTATCAGAGAAGTTTTAGCTTTCCCCAAAGTTCAAAATTCCTCCGATCTGATGAGCGGGGCACCCGGTGTGGTAGATCAAGAGCAGTTAGAGGAGTTAAAGCTTTCCTGCCAGAAACAAGATTTATGAAAAGAGGAAGAGCTGAGATTTAGCTAAATTATGACTTTAATAACGCTCGGCCTATACTAAGTGATATATCATGATTAAACTATAGATCTTAGCTAAATGAAGCGAGGGGTTTTGAATTGCAGTGGGGCGATGAGAGCAAAGAGATAAATAAAAGCGCAGAAATGAGTGTTCTAACAGAAGACGAACAGCTTGCAAAAAAAGACTTGGATGATGCCACTAGGAAAAGACTGGAGCAAAGAAAAAGCCTTTTTTCCTGGCTTCGCTATATTTTGCTCTGGCTGATTATTGGTCTTTTGATTTCACAATTTGTCCTGCAGCGCAATACTGTCTATGGCGAATCAATGGTGCCAAATCTCTATAATCAAGATGAGCTGCTGGTGGAGAAGATCAGTCGCTTTTTCGGGGGGATTTCGCGCGGCGATATTGTTACCTGCAAATCGTATATTGGCAATAATGAAAAGAACAGCAGTCTGGTGAAAAGAGTGATCGGTCTGCCCGGTGAAAAAATTGAAATCAGGGCTGGACATGTCTATATCAATGACGATCTGCTGCAGGAAGACTATCTTGCCCCGGAGATCAAAACCATAGTTGTCAGTGAGAGGTTTAATAGCATTGTTTTAGCTGAAGATGAATATTACCTGCTGGGAGATAATCGCTCACACAGTCAGGATAGCCGGTATTTCGGGCCGGTGAAGAAAGCGGATATAACGGGCGAGGTATTGCTGCGCTTTTATCCTTTCGACCGCTTTGGTGTTCCCTAAATCAGTATCTTTGTGACAAGACAAAGTCAAGGAGTATTCAACAAGGAGTATTCAGATGGAAAGAGATAGGCAAAATGTAAGAAATTTTTGCATTATTGCACATATTGATCACGGCAAATCTACACTTTCTGACCGCCTGATTGAGCATACAGGCGTTCTTACTGAGCGCGAAATGCAAAGTCAGGTGCTGGACAATATGGATCTGGAGCGAGAACGCGGTATTACAATCAAGGCACAGGCTGTGCGCATGAACTACAAGGCAGCTGACGGGGAAACCTATATTCTCAATCTGATTGATACGCCGGGACATGTCGATTTTAACTATGAGGTTTCCAGATCCCTGGCCGCCTGCGACGGCGCCATTTTAGTTGTTGATGCCGCGCAGGGCATTGAGGCCCAGACCCTGGCCAATGCCTATCTGGCCATTGATGCTGATCTGGAAATCTTGCCAGTCATAAATAAGATCGATCTTGCAGCCTCCAGACCGGATGAGATCAAAGCGGAGATTGAGGAGGTAATCGGGCTTGATGCTTCAGACATACCCCTGATTTCTGCCAAGGAGGACATCGGCATTGGCGAGGTGCTCAAGCAGATTGTAGAAAAACTGCCGCCACCCAGAGGCGATGAGGATGCACCTTTGCAAGCTTTAATTTTTGACTCCCAGTACGATATCTACAAAGGGGTCATCGTTCATGTCAATGTGCAGCAGGGTAAAGTCAAAAACGGCGATGAAATCCTGATGATGAATACCAAGAAGAGATTTACTATCGCCGAGCTCGGTTATTTCCATCCCGGCTCCTATCTGCCCGCTCAAGAACTTATCTGCGGCGATGTCGGTTATATTGTTGCCAGTATCAAAAATGTCAGAGATACCGCAGTAGGAGACACAGTTACCCTGAAAGACAGGCCGGCCAAAGAGCCTTTGCCGGGCTATAAGCCTGTGCAGCAGATGGTTTACTGCGGCATGTACCCAGTCGACGGTGCCGATTATGCAGCGCTGAGAGATGCTCTGGAGAAAGTGCAGCTAAATGACGCTGCCCTCTCCTTTGAGGCAGAGACTTCAATCGCTCTTGGCTTTGGCTTTCGCTGCGGCTTTTTAGGCCTGCTCCATTATGAGATTATTCAGGAGCGGCTGGAAAGAGAGTTTAATCTTGATCTTATTTCGACGGCTCCTTCGGTCGAGTATCTGATCAGACTGAAAGACGGCACAGTAGAAAAACTGGATAATCCCACCAATATGCCTGAGCAAGAGAGAATTGAAGCGATTGAAGAACCTGTGGTTAGAGCTTCAATTATGACGCCGGTAGAATATATCGGCAATATCATGAGCCTTTGCCAGGAGAGACGCGGAATCTATATAACAACGGAATATCTGGACAAGCACAGGGCCAATTTGATTTACGAGATGCCTTTAAATGAGATTATCTACGATTTCTTTGATGCCCTGAAATCCCGATCGCGCGGCTATGCTTCATTAGATTATGAACTGAAGGGCTATGTGGCGGCCAATCTGGTCAAACTCGATATTTTGATCAACAATGAACCGGTGGACGCCCTGACCTTTATCGTGCATCACGATCAGGCATATGCCCGGGGCAGGCATATGACTGAAAAACTGAGAGAGAATATTCCCAGGCATCAGTTTGAGATTCCGATTCAGGCTGCCATCGCTGGTAAAATAATTGCCCGGGAGACTGTCCGTGCTTATCGCAAGGATGTGACCGCCAAATGCTATGGCGGAGATATCAGCCGCAAGAAAAAACTTTTGGAAAAACAAAAGGAAGGCAAGAAGCGGATGCGCAATGTTGGCTCGGTCGAGGTGCCCCAGGAGGCTTTCATGAGTGTCCTGAAGCTCGATGAATAATATAAAAAAAGAGTTAAGATCTGTGCTGAGTAGTTGCGGCGAAATAGTAACATAAGACAAATTTTACTCTCTTCTTTGCCATTTCATTCTCAATCGTTCAAAATAGCAAAGTCAGTGTTTTGGCTGTTTTCAGTCTTGTGGCTGTTTAGAGCTTTAAGCTATTGACTGAAGGCAAAATATATTTTTCTCTTGAGATCCACTCCAGAGTTGAAATCTTGAAAGTAGGGCTGTATTTATGAAATCTTCCAATCTAAAAAGAATTGTTTTTCTCCTGATCGCTGCCATGATTATCTCCGTGTCAGTTTTTACGCTTGCCTGCTCAAAAGAAAAGGAACAAGCAGCAACTCAAGCTGAAGCTGAGGAAACAGCTGAAAACGGCGAAGAAACCGAAGCTAAAAAAGAAGAGACCGAGCCGGCCGCAAGCATAGAAAAGACAGAGGCAGAGGATGAGACAAATACCACTGCTGCTGAAGCAGATGAGGTTTACTGGCTGTTTGAATCGACCGATCTCGAGGGAGAAAAAATCACCCATAAATATCTGGCGGACAATAAAGTTACCCTGGTCAATGTCTGGGCTACCTATTGCGGTCCCTGCATCCATGAGATGCCTGATCTGGCAAGAGTTTCAGTTGAATACAAGGATAAGAGCGTTGGCTTTCTTGGCATTATCAGCGATATCAGCGAAGATGACCGCGATCAGGCTTTGCTGGAAATAGCAAAGAAAATGGTCAAGGATGCCAGCATAGAGTACGCCAATATTGTTGTGAGTGAAACTATCGGCAGGTCAATCATGGCTGGTGTTCAGGCAGTGCCCACCACCTTTTTTGCCGATAGCAAGGGCAGGATTGTAGGAAATGTCGTCCTGGGCAGTATGACGATTGAACAGATGAGAGAGCATATTGAAACAGCCCTTGAAGAAGTGAACGCTAATTAAATTCTTGCAGATTTTCTGATTTGGCCCTGCCTTTTCTGAGGCAGGGTTTTTTATTTTTTCTTTTCAATCCCCTTCCTGGCCAAAATGATTATTGGCAATCCAAAGCTTGACAAGATTCTTTTCATGGATATAATTATTCAATAATATGAATTAAAATTAATCAACAAAATGATAAAAATCATTGGCTATTGGAGAGAGGGAAGGATCTAAACCATGTTTGTTGGAAAAGGAAAAGAAAAATATTTATGAGTTATCCAGCATTGGCAGCAATTATAATTGACTTTAGCCGGATGGTTAAATGGATACCGACATTTCTTGAGGGAGTCGGTGTGACTGTTGTTTTATCTTTAATCACAGTTATTATGGGTTCTATCATCGGCCTAGTGATTATCAGCATGCGCAGATCTTCTATCTGCCCTATCTCCCTTTTTGCCAAGTTTTATACGCTTTTTATCCGCGGAACACCCTTGCTTTTGCAATTATATATCTGGCTTTACGGCCTGCCTAAGGTCGGCATTGTTATACCCGCCCTGCCCCTGGCGGGAGATTTGTTTGGCAGCCGCGAATTTAGCACAGCCCTGGTTGCGCTGGGAATAAATTCCAGTGCCTATGTTGCTGAAATACTGCGCGGCGGCCTGGAGGCGATCGATAAGGGGCAGACGGAAGCTGCCAGATCTTTAGGGCTGTCCAGCAGGCAGACCATGAGGTATATCATCATTCCACAGGCTGTCCGCGTGGTCCTGCCGGGTCTTGGCAATGAGTTTATCCAAATGATCAAAGAGAGTTCAATAGTCTCCACCGTGGGCATATTTGATGTCATGTACAGCAGCAATATTGTCAAAGCGGCAACTTTTGCGGTTTTCGAGCCCCTCATAATCGTTGCTCTAATCTATTTGTTTTTAACATCTGTTCTTACTTTTTTGCAGCGTCAGCTAGAGAGGAAACTAAATGTCGATCTTAAAAACAGTTAATTTGTCGAAAAGACTTGGCAATCTCCAGGTATTAAAAAATATAAATCTTGAGATTGAAGCTGGAGAGGCAGTTGCCATCATAGGACCTTCCGGATCGGGAAAGTCGACTCTTTTACGCTGCCTCAATTCTTTAGAGATTCCAGATGCAGGCGCGGTATATTTTCGCGATATCGAGATTAATGCTCGAAAGCAAAGTGAGGCAAATCTAAATCAGCTGCGCCGTAAGATTGGCATGGTCTTTCAGCATTTTCATCTCTTCCCCCATCTTTCTGTCTTAGAAAATATCAGTATTGCCCCCTGTCTGGCTTTGCAGCTTAGTAAAGATGAAGCAGAAAAAAGAGCAATCAGGCTCCTGGAACAAGTTGGGCTCAAAGATAAAATCAATTCATATCCGGATAAACTGTCCGGTGGTCAAAAACAAAGGGTTGCTATTGCCAGAGCATTGGCGATGGAACCTGAAATTATTCTTTTTGATGAACCCACTTCAGCCCTTGATCCTGAAATGATCAAAGAGGTTTTGACTGTCATAGCCGATCTAATAAAAAGCGGCCTTACCACTGTGCTGGCGACTCATGAGATGGGCTTTGCCAGAGAGCTGGCGGATCGGATCATCTTTTTAGATGAAGGTCTGATCATGGAAGATTCTCCGCCAGAGGAATTTTTCACTAAAACAAAGTCTGAACGGGCAAAACAGTTTTTAAGCAAGCTAATGTAGTTAAAAATTTGAAAGGAAAAATCAAGATGAAATCAAAGTATGGTAAAAAAATAAGTAAAATAATTATTTTCTGTCTGGCGGTACTAATCCTTCTAACTGCCTGCTCAGAAAAGCCCTCAGCGGATAAGCTGGCTGAAATCAAGCAGCGAGGAAAGCTGGTGCTGGGGACATCTCCGGATTTTCCTCCCAATGAATTTTATATTCTCGATCAAAATAATAAAAAGCAAATTGTCGGCAGTGACATATCTCTTGGTCAGGCGATTGCAGATAAGATCGGCGTCAAGCTGGAGATCAAAGCGACAGACTTTGACGGCGTGCTAGCAAATATTCAGGCCGGTCAGGTGGATCTTGGCATTTCCGGTTTTGCCGCCACTGAGGCGAGAAAAGAGGTCATGCAGTTTTCAAGCGGCTATCAGCGCTCAACATCTTCTGGCTACCAGGGGATTTTGACCAATCATCAGGTTGCCGGCAAGTACAAGGATCTACAAGCTTTTAAATCAGCCGAGCTAAGACTTGGAGCACAGCGAGCTTCTATTCAGTATGAAATGGCTTTGAAACTGACCAAGGAAAGCAATATCAAGCAGCTGGCCACAATGGACGCACTTGCGCTGGCTCTCGATGCAGGAGATATCGATGCTGTGGTAGTGGCTCAGGAATCGGTGGAGCCCTTGCTTAAAACCTTCACAGACTTTGTCATCTTGCCTAAGTCAGGTTTTGATCTTGACCCGGAGCAGATGTATTCAACCAGCGTTATCGGTTTTCCTCTGGGAGAGGAATATCAAGCTTTGATCGAGCTTTGCAATGAGGTGATTGAGGAGGCCAGAGAATCAGGCCTGCTTGATTCCTGGGTCCAAGAAGCCAAAGAACTGCGCGACCTGCAGATAGATTAGATTAATTAAGAATAAAGGGAATTGTTATGAAAAAATACTCGACAACTGAAGAGCAAAACCGCCTGCAAATCACAGAGGAAGTGAATAAATATGCAAAAGAGCTGGAAGAAATTGTAAAAGCACTTTACCTGCGGCCAGAAATTGGCGGTGAGGAGTATTTTGCTCATGATCTTCTTTCTTCCTGGCTGGAAGACAATGCTTTTGAGCTGAAACGAAATCTAGTCATGCCAACCGGATTTTCAGCCAGTTACGGCAAAGAGGGTTCAGGACCTGTCATTGCCTTTCCAGCTGAATATGACGCTCTACCTGACATAGGTCACGGCTGTGGACATAATCTTTTTGGTGCCATCAGCCTTTTGGCTGCTAAAGCCTTGCAAAAGACAATAGATCAAGTAGGCGGGCAGGTGTTGGTGGTGGGTACTCCGGCAGAGGAGAATTTTGGCGGCAAAATCAAGATGGCAGATGCGGGTGTTTTTGCGGATGTCAGCGCCGCCCTGATGATTCATCCCAGCAATAAAAATGGATTGGGTGGGGCTTCTTTGGCCTTAAATCCGATCAAATTTGAGTTCTTCGGCAAGAATGCTCATGCCTGCCATGCCCATGAGGGCGCATCCGCGCTCGATGCAGCCGTACTGGCCTTTACTAGTATCAATTTTCAAAGACAATATCTAAAAGAAAACTGTTATATTCACGGCATTATCAAAGAAGGGGGCAAGGCCGCTAATGTTATTCCAGCCTATGCAGCGCTTGAGTATTATTTCCGCGCTCCGAAAATGGCAACAGCGCTGGCTATGAGCAAAGAGGCCATAAGAAGGGCAGAGGCTGCAGCTCTTTCCAGCGGCTGTAAACTGGAGCATTCTATATTTGAATGCCCTTATGGCGAGACTTTGGTCAATGAAAAACTGGCCTTGCTGCTGCAGGAGGAATTTTTGCAATTGGGCCTGGAGAATATTGAAGCAGTTAATCTAACGCCTGCCGGTTCAACAGATGTGGGGGCGGTATCCTATGTTTGCCCGACAATCCACGCCTATATCAAGATTTGTGCAGCAGATGTGGCCGGGCATAGCAAGGAGATGGCAGCTGCAACTGTTTCTTCAGCCGGGTTCAAAGCTTTAAGAGATGGAGCAGAAGCTCTGGCTTTAACAGCCAATAGACTTATGCACAACCCCGCGTTGCTTGAAGACTGCCAGCTGGAGTTTTTAGCCAGAAAAGATCAAGCCCTGAAAATTGATTGATTAATTCAAAATTGATTGATTCATTCAGGGAAGATACAAGACAAGAACTCTTCTTGAGAGATATTTCCCAGGTGCAGATGCAAAGGCTGCTTTAAAAGGGCTGCAGCCAGCAAAGCGCGATCATATTTTAATCCCAGCAGGGCTTTTTCAAGTCCTGCAATCGGGATTAGGCCTAAAAAGTCTCCACTGATTCTGGAGGCTTTAATTATGCCCTTTTCAATCTGCAAACCGATTTCAATTTTGCCAGCAGGAAAACGCTTGCTGTTGCTGAAAGTGAAAGTGGGATTATTTCCGTGATTCCACTCCCAGCTGGCATATTTGCTTTGGGCCAGATCAGAAATTTCGGCCAGCTGCCTGCTTGTCATTTCAATCTTTTCCATCGCCGGCAGGGCCAGCAAAAGATCCTGCCAGAATTCAAATGTACTTTGATCCCTTGTTAAAATGTCTTTAATATTGCCGACCCGGCTGCGCACTGACTTGACTCCTTTTGCCTTAAGTTTTGTCGGGTCGACGGTCAGAACTTTCTCTAAAACTCTAAGGTCAGTGTCATAAAGCAAAGTGCCGTGATGGAGCAGGCGATTTTTGTAAAGTCTTTGTGCGGTGCCGGATATTTTACTGCCGGCCAGGACAATATCGTTTCTGCCCTCTACTTTGGCTTCGATGCCCATTTTGTTCAAAGCCTGCAATAAAGGAGCTGCTGCCACTTCAAGATCGATTGCGGCCAGAGAATCTGCCTTGCTGATGAAGGAGTAATTGAGATTGCCCAGATCATGGTAAACCGCTCCACCGCCGGTGGTACGGCGCACCAGATCAATTCCTAGGCGCTCAGCCTCCAAACTGTTGATCTCGCTTAAAGCATTTTGATAGCGGCCAATAATCACGGCGTTTTTGTTTTGCCACAAAAGCATGATCTGGGGATAATGGCAGAGATTTTTCAGACAGTATTCTTCAAAAGCGAGGTTATACTGAGGACTGTTTGAGTGGGTTTCTAGATATACATACATGTATTTTTACTTCCTCATTCTCTGGCTTTTTTCGAGAGAAAAGATAAAGCTAGCGGCAAGTTGGTAAATTTTCTATTTTTTGATTTTATTAATAATATCTTTGTTTGACAACGGCCGGTATAAAAATCGGGAAGTTATAACTTTTATGTTTTTTTACGGTTTTTACCTCAAAAGCCATTTTAATCCTGCTAAAAGTGAGACTGATTTGTCTTTAGCTAATGAAAGATACAGCTGTTTAATTGGGTCCACTGTAACTTAATTGAGAAATCAAATAAGTTTAAAGCTGTCTGAAAAGAGTAAAAGCCTGTAAAAACAGGCTTTTGCTCTTTACGTTTCGTGTCATTGCAAATGGTGCGGACAACAGGAGTCGAACCTGCATGCTTTCGCACTGGAACCTAAATCCAGCGTGTCTGCCAATTCCACCATGTCCGCGTGTCAGCATTATAGCCTTTGCCCTTTTTAAGGGCAAGGGGGCAATAAAAAAAAGTATTTGCAATTATCGTAACATTTGTTATTATTTAAGGACTAGCGTAATCAAGAGGAAACAAATGAAAAAAATCTGTGAAATATTAGCCAATACATTATTGTTCAGAGGGCTGACTCATGAGCTCTATCACGATTATTGCGAGAGTTCAAATGTGCGCACGATATCTAAAGGCGAGGTAATAGTCAATGACGGCGATCCTTGCAACGGCGTTTATGTAATTGTTGAAGGCCAGATAGCAATGCAAAAATATGCCAGTTCCGGTGAATTCACTACGCTCGACCTCTTGGGGCCGGGAGATGTTTTTGGCGAACAGCTTATTTTTGGCACAATAAAAACTTTTGATACAACTCTTGAAGCAGTGATAAGTTCTAAGATAATTTTTGTCTCACGGGAAAATCTTCTCAATATGATTTCCCGCAGCCCTAAGTTGCTGCACAATTATCTGCAGGTACTGTCTGACCGCATTCGCTCCCAGGAAAAGAGAATCAATCTTCTTTCGCAAAAGAGCCTGCGCCAGAAAATTTCCGCCTATCTGCTTAATCTGTTGCATGATCAGCTGGAAAAAGAAGGGGATACTCTGGAGTCAGCGGCCCAGGTTGTTTCAACTCATGCTGTGGAGCTGCCTGTTTCCAAAGAGGTGGTATCCAGACTTCTGGCTATGCCGAGGCCATCTTTTTCCCGCGAACTGATCAGTATGGAAAAAGATGGCTTGATCAAAGTAAATGGCCGGGTAATCTGGCTGACCCATATTGAAGCGCTGACTGAAGGTCTTCTCGACATGGATTCTGAATAAGTTAAATCTCCCGATAATCTACTGTATAATATTAGCTAAACATTTAATCTTTTTATGAGGGGAGTATTACGCATGTCTTTTAAAACCGATATTCAAATCGCCCAGGAAGCAGATATTCGTCCAGTTTCTGAGATAGCAGAAAAATTAGGTCTTAGTGATGAAAGCCTGATCAGCTATGGCAAATATAAAGCAAAAATTGATCTTTACCAGCTCGAACCCAAAAAAGACAATAATAAGGGCCGCTTGATTCTCACCACAGCCATAACTCCCACGCCGGCAGGCGAGGGCAAGACCACCGTGACTATCGGTCTGGCTGATGCTCTGACACGTTTAGGCAAAAAGAGCATCTGTGCGACCCGTGAACCTTCTATGGGGCCTGTTTTCGGGATCAAGGGCGGAGCGGCCGGAGGAGGATATGCTCAGGTGGTGCCCATGGAAGATATCAATCTTCATTTCACCGGAGATATGCATGCCATCAGTGCGGCCAACAATCTGCTGGCGGCTCTGCTGGACAATCATATACAACAGGGAAATAGTCTCAAGATTGATGGGCGCAAAGTGATCTGGAAGCGTGTAGTGGATATGAATGATCGCCAGCTCCGCTTCATTGTTGGCGGCTTAAACGGTGTAACTAACGGTGTTCCGCGCGAGGATGGCTTCGACATTACCGTGGCTTCTGAAGTTATGGCAATTTTATGCCTGGCAGATTCCTTGGCTGATCTGAAAAAGAGACTGGCAGACATCGTTGTAGCCTACACCTTTGACAATCAGCCGGTGACAGCGGCAGATTTGAAAGCAGAGGGAGCGATGACCGCCCTGCTCAAGGATGCTTTGAATCCTAATCTGGTCCAGACTTTAGAGGGAACTCCAGCTGTTGTTCACGGCGGACCTTTTGCCAATATTGCACATGGCTGTAATTCTGTGGTCGCCACCAAATTTGCACTGGATTATGCCGATTATGTGGTGACAGAAGCAGGTTTTGGCGCAGATTTAGGCGCAGAGAAATTTTTGGATATAAAATGCCGGACGGCAAATCTCAAACCTGATGCGGTAGTTTTGGTGGCAACCATCAGGGCTCTTAAAATGCACGGCGGCGTCAAAAAAGAAGATCTGGCGGCAGAAAATCTCACCGCCTTAGAAGAGGGCAGCATTAACTTACTGCAGCATGCAGACAATATCCAAAATGTTTTTGGCTTGCCGGTGGTGGTTGCCCTTAACCGTTTCCACGCTGACACCGAAAAGGAAATTGAACTGATCAAAAATAAATGCCAGCAAGCGGATATTGCGGTCGCTCTGTGTGATGTCTGGGCCAAAGGCGGTGCGGGAGGCCTTGAGCTTGCCCAGGAAATTATCCGCTTAGTGGAAGAGGAAGCTAATTTTACCTTTGCCTACGAATTGGATGACACGATTGAAAACAAACTCAATGCCATAGCGCGCAAGATTTATCGCGCCGATCGGGTTGAACTCACACCCAACGCCAGGAAACAGATGCTGCAGCTTAATGAACTGGGCTTTGATCGCCTGCCGATCTGTATGGCCAAGACACAGTATTCTTTTTCTGATGATCCATCCTTGCTCGGTGCACCGAGAGATTTTGCCATCACGGTCAGAAATCTGAAGATATCCGCCGGGGCAGGATTTATTGTTGCTCTAACCGGAGAAGTCATGACTATGCCCGGCCTGCCAAAGCGCCCTTCAGCCGAAAGCATAGATGTATCTTTGGACGGCAAGATCTCTGGTTTGTTCTAGATTGCTTTTTCTAGATTCTATCAGCTTGAAGAAGCAGGCAGCAGATCGATGTCTGTGCTGTATTAATAAAGTTTTGCAAAAAAACCGCAGATATGCTGTATAATACGTAGACGCTACATTTTTGTCGCTATCTATAAAAGAAAGGATCAGGCGGAGCAAGCTGAGATTTATTTTATGAATATTATTAAAAAAACTATGGCTGATTTTGCAAAATTCCTCGATCGCACTGCCGGTGTGATAGATGATAATGGCCGGATAATCGCCTGCACTGATGAGGAGATGCTGGGTATGGATAATGCAAATACCGCTGCTGTCCTTAATGCTGACGATACTGTGATGAAGATTGAGGATAAATCCTACAAAAGTCTGAGAGTCAACGGCTACTGCCCCTATGTGGTATTTGTTGAGGGCACGGACACTGTTTCTGTCAATTACCTGCAGCTCATCAGCTGCTGCCTGGATTCAACTTTGCGTGAGATCAACGATTCTCAGATTGTGGAGACTTTCTTAAAAAATGTGCTACTGGAAAATGAGCTGCCTGGAGATATCCCTCTCAAAGCCAGAGAATATGATCTTGCTTATGCCAAGCGCAGACTAGTGCTGGTGGTCAAAAACCAATCAGTGGACAGAATGACGCTGACCACTGCCTTGCACAAGAAATTTTCTGCCTGTAAATCGGATTATGTTCTGACTTTGGATGAAAATACCATTGCTTTGCTGCTCGACGCTTCAAAAAGTGAAGATATCTCCAGCTATGAAGAGACAGCCAGAGAGATACTTTATCAATTTGTGGAAATGGAGATCAGCATCCGGATAGGTATTGGCCTGATTACAGATAATCTCAAAGATATTGCTAAATCTTACCGGGAAGCATCGCTTGCTCTGACTGTGGGCAATATTTTTGAACCCACGTCAGGTGTTATGCGCTACGACAGACTGGGCCTTGGCCGTCTTATCTATCAGCTGCCGCCATCTTTGTGCCAGATGTTTTTGCAAGAAGTTTTCAAACCGGGGGCCTATGAGGCTCTGGATCGTGAAACTTTGACGACGATACATAAGTTTTTTGATTACAATTTAAACGGCAGTGAGACTTCACGCCAGCTCTTCGTTCATCGCAATACTCTGGTTTACAGATTGGACAAAGTGCAAAAGATAACCGGTTTGGATCTGCGCAATTTTGATGATGCTGTCTTGTTTAAACTGGCATCTATGGTGAGAAGATATCTGGTGAGAAAAGACAGCTTGAAGCATAATGAGCCTGATCACTGGTGGTAACAGCTGATATCATGGAAAAAAACAATATTATTGAATTAGTGGACGCCGTCAAAGTTTACAAGGGTGGGGTGTCAGCGCTGGATCGAGTGAGTTTTACCGTTGAACCGGGTGAATTTGTTTTCGTTGTGGGCGAGAGCGGGGCAGGAAAATCCACTCTCTTTAAGCTTTTAACCTGCGAAGAGAGAGCAAATGCAGGCAAGGTGATGCTTGATGACTATGATCTATCTGCCATGCCCCGCCGGCTTGTGCCCTTTTTGAGAAGAAAAGTTGGCATGATATTTCAGGATTTTCGCCTGATTAAAGGAAAAACTGTATACGAGAATGTTGCTTTTGCTATGGAAATTATCGGCACCAGCCCGGATAAGATCAAAAGACGTGTTCCTTTAGTTCTCTCTCAGGTCGGCCTGCGCCATAAGATCAAAAGATATCCTGACGAGCTGTCAGGCGGCGAGGCGCAGCGGCTTGGCATCGCCAGAGCTATTGTCAACAGTCCCAGACTGATTTTGGCAGACGAACCAACCGGCAATCTTGATCCGCATAATGGGGAGGCTATTATGGCTCTGCTTGACTGCATCAATCAGGACGGGACAACAATTATCGCCTGCACCCATGATAAAAATCTTGTCGATCGCATGAAAAAAAGAGTTTTGGAATTTGACAATGGAAAACTGATCGGAGATGCCAGACATTCCGGTTACTCCCCGTCTTTGTCCTGTGTCAGACCAGAAGATAAATCCTTGCCCGCAGCTGATTTTAGCTGGTCGGCCAGCGATTACAATTATGATCTGGAGCAAGAGCTTTTGCGCCACAAAAGAACTGATTTTGCTAAGATTCCGGAAGTTGAAGATATGCAGAAAACTATAGAAGAATCACACGAAAGAAGATTGATCAGGAGAAGGCAGAGAAACGATTAAAGATGTCACGGCAGGAAATAAAAAAGGTCGAAACTGTTTTTTCTGCGGGCATAATCTGTCAAAGTAAGGATTATTTTTAAGATTATCAACGGAATTATTTATGAAAAAATTTGAGCTTCGCTATGCTGTCAGGCAGGGCTTTGTAAATCTGCTGCGCCATCCACTGCTGTTGTTTTCCTCTGTGACAACACTTACAATTATGCTTTTTTTGCTCAGCATCTTTGTTGCTTTTTCCATGAACGCCAATCATCTGACAAAAATACTGGGCCAGCAGCCGCCGATTGAGATCATGATGGAACCGGGTATTGACCAGGAGGCTATTGATGACCTGACCATTAGCCTTGACAGCAATCCCCAGATCATCGAGTTTGAATCCTATACGGCCGCGGAAAATTTTGCGGCCTTCAAGCAGAGCATCGACAAGGAAGAATTGTTCAATGAGGAGAGCTATGTTGACAATTTCCCAGCCACTTTCAATGTCCGGCTGGAAGATCCCGCCCTGGCAGAAGAATTCAAACTGATGATAATGAAACAAAGAGGTGTGTTTTCAGTCCATCTCGAACATGAACTCATGAGTCTTTTAGGGCAGGCTCAAAAAAGCATTAATACTATCGGGATCACAGTATTTTTGGTCCTGGCCCTCATCTCATCCTTTGTGGTTGCCAATATGACAAGAGTTGCTGCTCTCTCGCGAGCGGAAGAGATTAATATTATGAAATATGTGGGGGCAACGGATCGATATGTGCGCATACCTTTCCTGATTGAGGGTGCGATGGCAGGCCTTCTGAGCGCTCTTTTCGGCAGCCTTATTTCCGGATTTGTCTATTACCATCTGCAAAGCAGCATTGGCCAATCTGATGGCGCCAATAATTTCAGCTCCCAGCTGAGACTGCTGTCTACTTCACATATTATGGCGATTATGCTAGTATTGAACATTGTTACAGGTGTCCTTCTGGCTGTTGTTGCAAGCTCTTTTGCACTCAAACGCCATGTGAAAGTCTGAGGAAACCCTGATGGATATAATCAGTAAAACAAAACCAAAGACAAAAATATTGCTGACTCTGATAGCTTTGCTTCTTTGCCTGAGCCTGATTTCTTTGCCCGCTTCATCGGTGACTGCTGGATCGTCTAAAACCTCTAAACAGCTTAATGAGGCGCGCGAGAAAGCAAAAGAGATTAAAAAGCAGCTCGGCTCATCGCAAAAGGAACTAGATCAGCTCAAATCCTCCACTCAGGAAAAATCGAAAGACCTCGCCTGGCTGGAAAAAAGGACAAAAGAGCAGCAGGAAGCATATGAAGAGGCTTTGACCAGAAAGAACAATGCTCTTTTAATCATGGAGCAGACCAGTATGGAATATGAAGCTGCTGTCGCAGAATATGAAAGACAGATTGAGGCCTACGGTGAAAGACTGGTCCTGATGTTCCAACTGCCGCAGCAGTCGATTTTTGAAGCTTTGCTGTCTTCAGGGGATCTGCAGACATATTTTTCCACCAATCGGCTGATGCGCATTATCAGCGATACTGATGAGCTGATACTGGATCGTCTCCTCGAGGCTGAAGCCCATGCTGAGGAGATGAAGATGCAGACAGAGGCCAGTTACGAGGATATGCAAAGGCTGGTGGCAGAGGCAGACGAGTTGCTGGCTGAAATAAAGGCCAATCGAGATATTTCTGCTCAGGAGCTCAAAAAAGCTAATGCAGCTCTTTCTGAAGCTGAAGAAGAATCTTTGCTCTGGGCAGCGGAAATGAAGAGCATTGAAGATGACATAAGCTCTTTGCAAAAAAAATACTCCAAGGAACTGGCCGAAGAAGAGGCCAAACGCAAAGCCGCAGAGGAAGCCAAGCGCAAAGCAGCTCAAGCGGCTAAGCAAAAAGCCGAAACAAAAAAGACTACTGAGCAAAAAACGACCACAACCAGCAGCAAGGGCTGGACCTGGCCTGTTCCTTCCAGTAAAAGAATAACTTCGTACTATGGCTATAGAACCATCTTTGGCGCGCGCAGCTTCCATTACGGCATCGATATTGCCGCTCCTACGGGCACCAAGATAGTAGCTGCCAAACCAGGTGTTGTTTTAATCTGCACATATCATTCCATTTCCGGCAATTATGTGGGTATTGATCATGGTGGGGGAGTTATTACTTATTACAGGCATCTGAGTAAATTCGCCTGCAAGGCAGGACAAAAAGTAGCTGCCGGTCAGCTTATCGGTTATATCGGTTCGACAGGGCGCTCAACCGGCCCACATCTCCACTTTGACATCCGCATTAACGGAACTTATGTCAACCCACTGAAATATGTCAGTTAATAATATGCAGGAGATCTCAGCATGAATAAAGACAATGAAAGCAAGAACGGCCACGATAATTCTAGCGGGCCTAAATGGGGGTACCCTCCCTATTACCAACAGCAAAATATACCTGACCAGCTGGCAAAAACAGATGGATCTTCTAGTTCAAAATGCTTTTGGAAGATCTTACTGGCTGTTTTGCTGACAGCGACCATAACCATGACCTTAAGCCTGGGCGGGTCGTTTTTATTTTTTAGCAGCCGTGAAGCTAAAGCAATAGATGCAAAACAAACTGAAGCAAATCCGGGTATAGTTCTGGAGACAAAAGAGGATGATTCCGCCGGCAAAGACGAAGCTCCCTTGGTTGATACAAATAAGAGCGAGCCAGTGCAAACGGAGTCTTTTGGCCTGATTTTTGATCGAACAGAGGAAAATACTGATGCCCTAGAAAAGCTGGTGCAGATCTGGGAGCTGTTAAAGGACAACTATTATATAGAATACTCGGATGCCGAGCTTATCAACATGATGAGTGAAGGCCTGATTCAAAACATGGGCAACCGCTACACTTTTTATTTATCCCCCGAAGAGCGCCAGCTGGACAAGGAGGGTATGAGCGGCGAATACAGCGGTATAGGTGCGGTCGTACAGATGCTAGAGGACGGCAGCTATATCATTACCCGCCTGGTAGACGGAGCTCCTGCTATGGAGGCAGGACTTTTGCCGGGTGATGTCTTCTCTCTTATAGACGGCAAGGAAGCAAAGGAATTTAAAAGCGTGGACTCTCTTGCCAACGCTGTTAGAGGCAAGGAGGGAACAAAGGTAGAGATTGAAATCTACAGACCGTCCACGGATGAGACTTTGACCTTTTCGGTGGCTAGAAAGCAGATCACCAATGCCAACCTATCGTTCAAGATGCTTGCTGATAATATCGGCTATATCTATGTGACTGAATTTACCGGCCATCTGGCTGAAAATTTTGAACAAACTTTGAAAATACTTCTAGATCAGGGCATGACCGGTCTGGTAATAGATTTGAGAAACAACGGCGGCGGCTTAGCTGATGAATGCATAAAAATGCTCGATCTTATTTTAGATGCCAATGTGGTTTCAGTGATTAAAGCCCGGATGGGTGGAGAAGCGGTAGAAGAGAAATGGGTGACCAAGGACGGTGTTTTGCTGCCTCAGGATATGCCCATATCTATCATTCTCAATGAATATTCTGCCAGTGCCAGTGAGCTTTTTGCCGGTGCACTGCAGGATTTGGGCCGAGCAAAGATTGTCGGGGTTCAATCTTTCGGCAAAGGTGTCGGCACAAGAACCTGGGAGCTGCAGGATGGTTCTGCGGTGCAGATTACTAATTTTGAGTACTTTTTGCCCAAGGGGGAAAATATTCAAGATAAGGGCATTGTGCCGGATTTTGTCGTTGAACTGCCCTCCGGTCTGGAAAATAAACCGATCACACAGCTTGAGCTGGAAGAGGATACACAGCTGGCAAAAGCAATTGAACTGGTAAGGTGAAAGAGAAAATATTATGGTAAAATAGCTTGGCGCAGAGAGGTAAATCTCTGCCAGAAGGGCGATTAGCTCAGCTGGGAGAGCGCTGCGTTCGCAACGCAGAGGTCGAGAGTTCGAGTCTCTTATCGTCCACCAATATATCTTGGCTTGATCAAAACCCGTCCTGATAAAGCGGGTTTTGAGCTTTTAAACAGGAAAATTAAAGCACAAATCAATGCACTTTTTGTTTAAGGCCAACTGAAGCTAAACAGCTGCGGATGGTGTAGAATATTGAGAGTGAGGGTTTAATGGCCAGAAAAAAGACAGATTATTTTTGTGAGCAATGCGGCTGGGAAAGCAGCGGCTGGCTGGGGAAATGCCCCGGCTGCAACGCCTGGAACAGCTTTGTGGAAGTAGAGCGTGTGACCGGGAAAAAAGATGTTAAGGATCAGCCTTCCCGGGGGAACTGGCTTTCATCTGCCACAGAAGCAGAAGCCAGAAGAGATGAACTTATTTCTCTCGAGGACGTGGTTTCCAGCACTGAGATCAGAGTAAAGACGAATATCTCTGAACTGGACCGGGTTTTGGGCGGTGGCCTTGTCAAAGGCTCAATGATTTTGCTGGGCGGCGAGCCCGGAATAGGAAAATCCACTCTAGTTTTGCAGATCATGGGCTCTTTGCCGGCCGGCAGTTCGATTTATGTCAGTGGCGAGGAGTCACCGGCGCAGATCAGGCTGAGAGCTGACCGAATTGCTGTGGACAGAAAGAAAATAAACTGCCTGCCGGTCACGGAATTTGGCCAGATAATAGAAGCGGTTGCCCGCCACAGACCAGAATATTTGATTATTGATTCTATTCAGACAAGCTATGTTGAGGAGATTGCAGCTGCCCCCGGCAGTGTCACCCAGATTCGGGAGGTGGCATCAGGCCTGTTGCGCATTGCCAAGCAGGAGTCTATCACTGTGATCATCATTGGCCATGTCACTAAAGAGGGCAGTATTGCAGGGCCAAGGCTACTTGAGCATATGGTCGATACTGTGCTTTATTTTGAAGGTGAGAAGATCTCCCAATACAGAATGCTAAGGGCGGTTAAAAACCGCTTCGGGGCAACTGATGAACTGGGTATTTTCGATATGAGTGAAAAAGGCCTGATCAGCCTCGATAAAGCTTCGGAAATGCTTTTGACCGGACGCCCTCTGGGGGTCAGCGGCTCTACAGTTACAGCCGCTCTGGAGGGAACAAGGCCTTTACTGCTGGAGATCCAGGCTCTTTTGAATACCAGCTCCTATGCCACGCCACTGCGCATGACGCAAGGCATAGACAGGATGAGACTTTCTATGCTGCTGGCTGTTTTGGAGAAAAAGACAAAACTCAATCTGAGTTCTCTGGATGCCTATGTCAATGTCACGGGCGGATTGCACATAAAGGAGACAGCGGCAGATCTGGCGGTTTTATCTGCAGCATTATCTAGCATCAAGGATATAAAGCCCCGCTATGATGCCATCATACTGGGAGAGGTGGGGCTTACCGGCGAGGTGAGGGGCATAGGCCAGCTGGAAAGAAGAATTGCCGAAGCAAAAAGAACTGGCTGGCAATCTTTCGTCCTCCCTGCTGTCAGTAAAAAACAAATTGACAGTTCAGCTGTTGGCTCGGGCCTTGAAATCTATTATGTCAACAGCATCAATGAAGCATTTGACCTTTTATTTCCTTGATTATGGCTTGAGTTAAAATGTGAGAGATATGCAAGATAGCAAAAATGACGATGTTTATGGCATTATCCTCGCTGCCGGCAAAGGGAGCAGGATGGGCTTAGCTGTAAATAAGATGCTTTTGCCTCTGGGTGATTCGACCGTCTTAAATCACAGCTGCCTTGCTTTTGAATCCCTGGCCGAGATAAAAGCCTATCTGCTGGTAGCAGCGGCTGAAGAAATCCCCGCAGTTGAAAAAATGCTGCCTGCACATACCTATACCAAGCTATTAAGCGTAATCCCCGGTGGCAGCAGTCGCGCTGCATCAGCCAAAGCTGGACTGGACTGGTTGGCCGGGCAAAATATTTCAGCCGCGTCTCTTGTCCTGATCCATGACGGTGCTAGGGCATTGGTGCCGCCGGAAGTCATTTTGCGCTGCCTAGAGATCTTAAGAGCAGAGCACTGTGCTGTTGCGGCGGCTATCCCTGTTACAGACAATATCCGCCAGGTGGACGGTCAGGGAAAAATCTGCCACAGTCCTGACAGAGACACGCTTTATGCCATGCAGACACCGCAGGGAGCCAGGCTTGATCTTTTCCTGGCTTCATTTGCAGCCCCGCAAAATAAGGATTTGACCGCTGTTGACGACCTAGCTCTTCTGGGCCAGATCGGCTATCCTTTGCGGCTGGCAGAAGGTGATGTCAGAAATATAAAAATTACAAATGCCGCGGATCTGGCAGTGGCTGAAATATTATTGCAAAAAAATCTCAATAAATAATTAATTTATCTTTATAAATAATCCTATATCTAATTGAAGCAAATTTCTTATTCATGTTATACTTTATGGAAAGAAGTTTTTAGGTTCGTCCGCTCAGGCGCTAAAGCCTGTTTTAGTCGATTGTTTACAGATCAAAGGGAGGCGATTATGGCCATTGGGTCAAGAGCAATTCAAACTCGTCTGGCAATAACGGTAAATGCACGTTACTATCCTGCAGAAGGGTTGTCAGACGGTTTTTATATTGATGGCAGAATTCCTGGCAAAAGAGAAGTTAGAGGTGCTGATCTGACGATTGATCGTGAGGACAAAAGCTTTCTTTTGTCTGTCTTTGCCCGCCCAGCAATTGATCCGGCGGATGAGAGCTGGGTTGGACCTTTGCAAAGTGTTGGCAAGCAGATAAAAAGCGGTGCTTCGGATATCGACACGGAGATCAATAATCTCGCTGAGCTTGCTGTTGAGGTGACAGGCAGATCCACTCTCAAAGCGGAGGAACAGCGTCAGCCTTTCTTCTCCGGCCTTGTCGTTATGGGCGGTGAAGTGGCAGCAGTGACAATCGGTGAGGGCTGTGCCTACCTGTACAGAAATGATGTTATCTATCCCCTGACCCGCGATGAATTCCCCATGGAAGCGATTGACTACAATGGCAATGCCATAGATTCTCTGGATGACTATATAGCGGGCGCAGCGGGCACCATCCGCTACTCCAATATTGCCCAGCTTGATATCAATGATTGCATTATCTTATGCAATCTGCCTGTGATGGAAGCGGTGGGCCAGCGCGAGATGCTGAGACTGCTTTATGAAGCTGAGGATCAAAGTGATGCAGCCGGGATGATCATGACGCAGGCGTCTGCTAAAAGTCCCGGAGTGCCACTGCAAATCGCCATCGGTTTCGTGGAATCCGTCACAGCAGAAGAGAAGACCGGCAGGTTGAATCTGGGACGTTTCGCCACCGGTGCCGTACCTGTGCAAAAGCCAGCCCAGACGAATGTGGATACAGATATGGCGAGAACACAACGCTTTCACAGTTCTTCCATGTCCAATCTTTTGGATGAACAAGATCGTATGTACAAGGTCGGCGGTGAAGCAAAAGCAGCTGCTGACGATATTGAACCTGCTGAAGCAGGCTTTAAACGGCCGCAAGCTAATGAGATGGATAAAGGTTCGGCAGAGCAAATGTCCGAAGATACTAATCAGATTCCTCTGAAGGAAGGTGAAATGATGGCTAGAGACGATTATGATAATCTCCCGGGTGGCAATTATCCAAATTCGGTTGATGACCTCTATACTAAAGCAAACGACGATTTTGATGATTATCAGGATTATTCCGGGGATGAACAGATACAGTATCAAAAAGCTCCTGATGGACGCAATCGATATGACGATCTAGGTTCAACTGCTCCTTCTTCCAGAAAATACGGCAGGCCCATGGAAGATGACAACAGATATGGGGATGACTATGGCTACGGCCAGCATGAGCCCTCTTCATCCAGACCATCTCTCTTTGGCAAAACAGACAGGGGCAAACCCTCGCGTTACTCAGGCCATGACAATTATGACGATTATTCCCATGATCCCTATGATCCTTATGGCGATTACAGTCAGGATTATGCTAAGAAGGAACGCACGAAGAGGATTATCTTCTATGCCGTATTCGGTATTTTGATCTTAGTCTGTATTTTTGCCCTGATAAAACTTCTGAGCAGGGGGGACAGTAAAGAAACTGAACTGACAGCAGCTCCCACACTTGAGCAAGTAACGCAGGATGATGATACCTTGCCAACCATTACCCTGCCAGCTGATGTGGGCCCTGACATTCCTCCCGAAGAACCTACGGATACACCGGAAGTGACCGAACCCCAGGAGACAGATCCTCCTGAAATGGAATATGTTGACCACAAGGTGGCATCAGGCGACACACTCTGGGGCCTGGCAAAGAAATATTTCCCCAATGCCGATCGCTATCAGGCCATCTATGCCATCATGGATGCCAATGGCTGGGATGATATGGAAAGTACAACCAATTTGCGCAAAGGCCATATCATTAAGATACCGAAAAGACTTGATTGATTATTAATAATCTTGCATTGAGCCCCTCTGCCAAAAGCACAGGGGCTTTTTTAATAATATAGCAAATGCTTATTAATTTTCGGATCTGATCTCGATCAGGCTGGTACCGTTCTGGTCAAAGACCAGCTCTCCCAATGATCTTAAAAATATTTCATTGGCGACAGGTATGTCATTGAAGCCACTGTAGCAAACTCGCTCCAGAGCACCGATAACAATGTATTTGACCTCATATCTGGCCAGAATATCTTTAATCAGATCTCTGTCCTCTCCTCGATAGACCATTTCCACTTCCTGGATGCGCGGGGCTACAACTGAACCCCAGGCGTCTTCGTTTTCCACCGTCTGCCGCCAGAGCCATTCGTGAGTTGGCCAGCCAATAATGGTGGGCAGGCCGGTGAAAGAAGAGATGAGATTAAAATCTGAATAACTGATTGAAACGGCTTCAACTATGACAGGCTGACCGTCAATATTTTCATTAATCCAGTCAATTAAGGCAAAATAAGACTTAAGCTCGCCTGCTTCATCCCCCGGGATCTGCTCTGAGTTCTTTGAACGGATTGGTACGCTGCCGTCAATCGTCTGATAGTTTTCCCGCCTAAATTTGCCCAGCCACTGTTCTGTGGCCGCCCAGGGGTACCATAAGGGTATGAGGGTGAAGAAGATGAGCAAAATGGCTGTGATTACTGCAAGAGGACGTTTGTACAATAACAGTCTCGTTATGGCCACAGCCCAGACAATCATCAGCAGGACAAAAGCCTGGTAAGTAAATTTGAACATGGTGTTGGAGCGCTGATAGCTCGGACCGTAGATGTCTTGCACATAGATCAGTTCCGGAATAATTAATAAAAATACAGCAGCCAGAAGCAAAGAACTGTTTAAGATGCGTCCCTGCCTTTGGCTTGCCAGAGTAAGGCAATTAGCATCTACCTCTAGTGGGGCCTCGTGATTTTTTAGCTCATCAGTATCAGGGCAAGAGTTTTTCTTTCTTCTGGTCAGATATGATTCACACAGCCACCAGCTGAAAACTGCCAATAAAATAATGCCCCAGACAATCAGAAACTGGAAAGTCGAGCTGTGCCGATCTGTCAGTTTAATATTTTTGGCAATCGCTTCAAAATTTAAATTGAAAGGCAGGGCTATCAGGTGAGCCAGGGCAAATAAGGCCGATACTTTTGCTGCAGCAAAGCTGAGACGGTCGCTGGCCAGATTGAGGAGATAATGGTTTACAAGCGCTGCCAGAGCAAATAAAAACAGGGCTAAAACAGCTGATTTTAGATAAAGAAAAGGTAGCAGGAGAAGAGCAAATTGCAAAAGGAAAACTAACAGCCCTCGGTGAGTAAGAAGGGGCAGAGCGCTGGCATAACTGACCTTCCAGGCCAGCCAGGAGATCAAGGCAAAATATATGGCAAAATCCCAGTAATTGGTCATCATAAAAGAAGCGAGAAATGCAGCCATGATCAAAAGATAGGGATCAGAGAAAGAATGCCTTAACTCGGAAAAAGTAAAACTTTTAATATTATTATCACTGGATTCAATCTTTTTGAAGGGCTGAATTTTAGCATGCCACAGGTCTGCCCTGCCGCTAAACCAGCCGGATTTCCAGGCAGCTGCAATAATGATTAAAAGGCCTAAAACAGCGGCAAGATTTAGCAGGTGAGCGTGCAGGTCAGCGACAAGAAAAGAGTAGTAGGGGAATTCATGGATAGTAAAATCGTCGGCCGGCGGATTGTGCCCGATATAGCGGGTTGAATCAGAAAACCAAAAGCTGGCGATACTGCCCACCTTAGCGGGGAAGATTGCTGCCAGACGCTTTAAGATTGAGTAGCCGGGGGAATTGTTATCATAGAAAAAAGCATGGCCATTGCCCGCAAAAGAGACAAGCAAAGAGACAAGGCCGCCGGATAGCCAGGGTAGATAGCTTTTCTTCTTCTTTTGGCCTGTGAGCAGCTGAAAGCCCAAAGAAAAGCCAAGACAGCCTGTCAGTGCCATGGTTGAGGCCAGAGCCAGATTATAGGCAATTTCTGTTTTCAGATTGCTGAGCTTGATCATAATAGTGGTTAAAATATGGCCACCGTAATAATAATTGATCTTGCCGCCTGCAAACCACATATCTAATGCCGGCAAAGTATCACTGCGCCACAGGCTGTTGATGAAGCCCAGGTTCATCATCTTTTCCAGGCTGTCAAGTTCAGGCTTTAAGCCCCTGGCAAAGGTCCAAAGCAATAGTAATAAAGCAAAGATCAACTCTTCTGCTGCAATCAAATTCCAGTTGAGATCTTTTTTTACTGCTTTGACAAATTTGTCTTTTAAGGGAGGCAGTCCCCAGATCAGTGCTGCTGCAAGAGCGAAGAGCATCAGCAAAAAAAGACGCTGGAAGGGCAAGATGGAGGCGGAAGAAAGAAAGCTTACCGTCAGTGTAATGAGCACAGGGCCTAAAATCTTAGCCAGGGCATAGCCAGCGTCAGAGCCGGGGATGAAAAAGCTGGCCAGGGGCCAAAATATTAAGCCTGTAACTGTCCAAAGCAGCCACCAGCTGAAAAAATAAACTGCCTCCGAACTAAGCAGCATGAAGGCCAAGGGAATGACAAGCAATAATAGGGCCAGAGGCAAGTATTTTTTAAGCTGCTGGATCTCAGCCATCTTGCTTCCCTCTTAATAAAGATACTGTCTCCTCGGCCAGGCGGACAGCATAGTTCATCCCTCGATCCTCAGGATATATCTGGGCCATGCCGGCCAGCCAGAGGCCAGGGGCTGGGGTTTTAATCTCCGGGATCATTTTGCTGTAGTTTCTTTCAATCACCGGCTGGGAGTATCTTGTTTTGGTCAGCCGAGAAGAGATTACTTTATTATCCTTGGCCAAAGGAAAGGCAACAGCCGCTGCCTTTTTGAAAACAGCCAGTATTTCCTCATCTGTTTTTTGCCACAGTTGATCACTTTGATCGAGATAGCGGGAGAAGTAAACTAAAGATCCCACTCCTTGACCTGCTGAGTATAAATTGTCCTGCTCAACAGCGACAACAAAGGGCAAATCATCGCAGATAGTGGTCCAATACCAAGGGGATAAAGTTTTTTCATAGACTAGAGCCAGACAGAGATTTGCCTTGTATTTGACTTGGGCAAGCTTACGCTTATACTGATCGTTATTTATCAGCTGCTCGGCCATGATTAAAAATTCTTCTGCTGCGACTGTGGCAATGACATGATCAAATTCTAGCGGATAGACTTCTTGCTGGTCTTCTATTTTGTATTTTGCCCTCTCATTTTCACCGCTAGAGGTAAAAATCCTTGTGACATGGCGATTTGTGTTGATTTTGACTCCTCTGTTTTTAATTGTCTCTTCTAATTTATTAACTAAACGCTGAAAACCACCTTTAAGATAGCCAAGTTTTTCATTTGCACCATCTCTTGAACTGCCTCTCAGCTTGAATTTATTCCAGATCCAGACAGCAGAGATCTGCTCAAAATCTGGACCGAATTTAGAGGCCAAAAGCGGCTGCCAGAGAAGACTCCAGCTTTTTTGCCCGCAGTTTTGGCTTAGCCAGTCAGAGGCCAGTTCTTTTTCTAGCTTTTGCCAGTTTTTAAGCCTGGAAGCCTTGAGTACGGCTAGCCCTGTTCTCAGCCTTTGCCTGAAGGGGATGGGTTTAAAATTTAAGAGATCAAAAGGGGTAGAGAAAGGGTAAAGGTTTTGCTGGTAAAGCAAAGCATTTTTTGCCTTTTGCCAGCTGAGATCAAAGTCAAGTCCAAGCTCTTTTAAGAGGGAGAGCAAATATTTGTCCGAGGTGAATAAATGATGGTAAATATCGTCAATATATTGGCCGGACTGAGCCAGGGCCACTCCCTTTATCATGCCGCCAACTCTATCGTCCGACTCAAAGAGATGAACATCATAATTGAATTGAGATAATTTAAAGGCGGCGGTAAGCCCTGTAAGGCCCCCGCCGATGATGGCAATTTTCAGATTTTCCTTTTTTTTATCCATTTGCAGCCTAAACATAAGTCAAGAGATTAGCTTTTACAAAAGATTAGCTTTTAATTGCCTCTTATTTTAGCATCATTTTGCCTTAAGCAAGATTATGCTGCTGCAAATAGTATTCGGCCGTGGAAATGTTTTTTGCTGCCCTGGCCAGATGCTCCTTCATCGGCATAATCTGCTCTTTTTCGTCTACGATAACAGCTGCTCCACTGACAATTCTTGTGCGTCCGGCTTTGGCTTTACTGTATTGTGACGAATCGTCCCATAGATAGGGGAGAGGGAAGAAACCTGCTGTAAATGCCTTGTATAGTCCCTCAGCCGAGTAGAGATCGGGGAAAGCTTGCTCCAGACTGTCAATCATTAATTTGGCATCATGGAATAAATCCTGTTCTCGTTTCAAGGCTTCTGTATTTTTACTCATATCGTCAATGAGATGCTTTTGCCTGGCCTCGCGATATGCTTTCAAGGCAGCCAGGCTGATAGAAAGACTCTCATTGATCACAGCCGGTGTAGCTAGATGGGAAGCCTCGGAATAGCTGACAACATGAATTAGGGGCGGGCTTGCCTGATTGAAGGGTTCGATATCGTCCATCAGGCAGCTGATGGCTGCCAGCTGGATTTTTGCCTGATAGGGATCAGGCTTAAAAAAGTCTAAGCCAGCCCGCGGCTGCAAAAGAACTCTGAAGTTTTTTCCCTCCAGGCTGCGGATCAGTCTGAGCATGGCTCTGGATTTGGCCAGATCCTGGACGCCCCAGATATTTCTGGGCGTGTTGAGCATATTTTGCAAAACAAAGGTCTTTATACCCAGCTTTTTGGCCAATTTGGCCGCCAGATAAGCTGTGACGATATAACTGACATCATCTCCGCCTCTAAAGGAGAAATGGTGGGAGACATTGGCCTCGAATGCTTTACCAGTGGAGGCAATGTAGCGGATAGCAGCGATATGCTCTCTTAAATTGGTGTACAAGTCGTAGGGGCCGCGGCCGTCCAGTTTGTTAAACCACCAGAGGGAGAGTGCATGCCAGCAGATATTAATCGAGTTTTCATAAATTTCCGCCAGAGCAGAAATATTTTTGGTCCCGGCATAGGTTCTAAGTAAAAGCGGCCTGGTTGCTTGATAGATATATTCCAGATCTGCGATGGAATTAATCGGCACTCCGCCACCATTGAGCTTGCCTGCCCAATTCTCGCCGAAGTTCGACTGGCTTAGTTGCGAACTGCCCAGTGACAATATGTCCAAAAGACCTGCAGCAGCCAATTGCTTCCCCCAGTCAGCGCACTCTCTGATCGCCTCGAGACGGTCCTGACCTGATGAATAAGGGCCTACATGTGCTCTCAGCAAAGGACGCAGACCTTGATTATGCCAGGCAGATTTTTCTGCTGCCGCCAGCCTTTTTAATAAACTGTCCTGCCGGCTGCCGGCTTCGGGATAGTTCAAGGCGACTTGACTCTTTTCCTCCAGATATTTCTCTTTGTCGATGATCTCTTGGCCAAATTGTAAAATTGATTCATCGTATTTGCTGACAGAAAGGATATAGGGTGGTATCAGTTGCGGGGGAACCTCCATCAAGGTCAGAAATTCTCTGGCTGACTCGCCACCCTGGAAACAGATCAGGGGTGCCTTGATTTCAGAGGCAATTGCTTTACAACTGGCGGGCAGGCCGCTAAAGAAAATATTATCAATCAGTCCGCCTTGGAAGGACATGAGATTATGCTTTTTGATCTCTTCATAGAGATAGCCCAGCATATTGACAGCATCGTGCTGGTCCAGACGATAGCTTAGCCCCAGTTGAGTAATTTTCTTTTGCTGCAGCCAGTCGATGATGATTTTTCTGGCTGCAGGCTCCCGATAATAGCTGAGAGCATTTTGTATTTCCGGCTCGGCCACAAAGACTGCCTGATTGCATTCTTGCAGCAATTGCGCTGCCGATTGCAAGCCAAGGGTATGGGCGTCATTGGCAGGCTTTAGTAATCCGTAGACAGCATTGGATACAACAGTCTTCATCAACAATCTCCTCGTATAGTAGTAATTGGATCAAGAAAACTCCTGAGATCTTGACCTTAATGTCTTTTGAAAATCCTCCCTCAGCAGGGCGGTGTAGATTCCCTGCAGATTGATACCTTTTAGATTTCTCCCTGTGGCTCTAAAATCTATGCGCAGCATTTTCGAGGCCAGATCAATAATCAAGGAGGTATTGCTGGTATCAACCTCCATAGTGTGGGCGAGACTTTCCAGAGGAACAAGGCCATAGGGAATATCCTCCAGAATATAGCGATGATGCAAAGTTGAGGGGGCATCTATGTCATTGTAGGCATTGGTCCTGCTGATAACATCGTAGAGATTGTCACCCTCTTTTAGATCAGTATGATAGCTTCTGTGAAACCAGACCTTGGTACTGTCGATAATATAGCCCAAGGCCTCTGCCACCTGTAGACGCTCCTCATCTATCTGTTCAATAAAGGCAGCGATATGAGGGGTAATGCTGTCCGTATAATACTTGAAATTGAAATTGGGGTTTTCTGTCCAGCCGCTGTTGAGCAGCAGGGGGGTGCTGTGAAGAATCATGCCCACATTGCCGATGGAGGTCTGGATCATCGATTCAGCCGGGATGAAATGTTCTCTTATACAGGCGGGCAGCATCTCTACTATCTCCTGATTAATGGCCCCGCCAAGCCCCGCCAGATAGACTGAATCCTTGATCGCCATGATTTTTACCTTGTCCTGATCTTGCTTGCGACAAGTATAGACAGAAGTCTGGGTTTCAGCGATCACCGGTGTCACCGGATTGTTTTGCAGATGGTAGTAGTGGCTGAACTCTAAGGCACCCAGTGTCCTGCCCGGATTTAATATTATGGTGGCTTCTCTTTTTAAAGTTCTGCCGATTAAAATAGCAAGATCACGATGCGCTGTTGCCGGGGTGGTTACAAGAATCAAATCTGGATCTTTGAGGGCAGCCTCAAGATCTGAGGTGACCTCAGCCAATTTGGCCCGGCCTGCGATTTGGCCTGACACTATAATTGTTTTTGTTTCTTTTAGGAGCGCAATATTATCCGGAGACCTATTCCATAAGATGACTTCGTTGTCAGCGAGAGCCAAATGAGCCGCCATAGCTAATCCAGAGTTTCCTGCGCCAATGACAGTAATTTTCATCTAATTATCCTCAATATTGCCAAGATTCCCGAGAGTGGATACATTAAAATGATATTGAACAATCAGAAAGTCTAAGTATATTATTATAGGGTCATTTTGGATTCTGTGTCAATTTTGCCACAGTCTGG
>CAZUWY010000012.1:0-39408 GCA_964624395.1 uncultured Mageeibacillus sp.
AAGGAATGAGTGCAAATCTTCACCGTATGGCTTCCCAGTATAACCTTGCCGTGAAAGACTGCAAAAACACCTGCCAGTTCAGACGAGGCAGCCAGAAGAGACTGCAAAAGATTGTCCCTGGCGTCCCCTGTAGGATCGCTGATGGTCTTTTGCGATCCAGTGACGATTACCGGCTTATTTAAGTTTTGCAGCATAAAGCTGAGGGCAGAGGCGGTGTAAGACAAGGTGTCTGTGCCATGCGAAATGACAATGCCGTCATAAGTATCTAAAGCCTCAGAGCATTCTCTGGCCATCAGCTGCCAATGCTCGGGCTGTACATTGGTACTGTCCAGATTTAATAACTGTTTATAGTCCACCTGACAAAAGGCAGCATGCTCCGGAACCATCTCCAGCAGCTCGGCCGGAGCCAGCTGGGGGTTCATTCCTGCGGGAGTTTTTCCAGAAGCTATTGTTCCTCCGGTGGCAATCAATAATATCTTTTTCAATTTATACCCTCAAAAATTATCTTAATTGAGCTCCCATTCGTGGACATTTAGTAAAAAGCCATAGGGAGAGGGATTGGCATTTTTGAGTTTATTACTGACAACTCCCAGAGGTGAAATTACATAAAGGGAGACCAGGGGCACATCAAGCTGCAGCAGGCGGTCAATGGCGCCATAGGCGCGGATAAACCCTTCCTGATCGCCATCCTCAGTAGCCCTGACATTATCCATCAGATAATTCATCTGTTCCGATGAATACAAAGACCAGTTGGGGAAGGCGGGAGTTCCGGTTACCAGCCAGTTGACATCGGGATAGGGATCGACGGGCACCAAAGTGTATTGTACGGCTAATAGATCATAATCGTGTGTATTGGCGGCTTCGAGCAGGGAGTTGATGTCCAAGGTGGTGATTTTTGCCTCAATGCCGACATCCCTTAATTGTTCAACAGCAACATTGGCAGCTTTGACAAAGGTGGGATCACCGGAATTGATCTTAAAAGACAGGGGTTTTTCTTGCTGCCAGCCAGCTTCTTGCAGCAGGGATTTGGCCTCGGCAGAAGAAAACTCCACCGGGATGACATCCTGATCAAAGAATGGGGAGTAAGAGCTTATAAAGCCGTCGATGATTTCACCCTTGCCGTTTAAAAAGCCATCCAGAAGCTGCTGGCGGTTGATTGCTCTGGCGATGGCCATGCGGGCTTTGGCATCGGTAATTGACTCATTATTAAGGAAGAGCAGCTGGTTGGTTATCGGAGGGGCGTAGACAGCTTCAACATTATCTAAGCCCTCTATCTCCTGATGGTCGGCATCAGGGATGGAAGCCATGGTTGGCTGAATGAAATCCACCTCGCCTGTTTTAAGGGCGGGCAGGAGCTGATTGCCCTGAACAACTTTTATATTCAGTTTGCCTATTTTGGGAGCTCCCAGATAGTAGTTGGGATTGGCTTCATAAGAAGCGAAATGATCCATATTCACTTCATAGCATTTATAGGCACCCGATACCACTTCCGGCTGATTGAACCAGTCGGTGGTTTTAAGGTCGGCAATAGACATCTCCTTTAGTTTATGCTCCGGGATGACATGCATATAGCGGGCATAGGTATTCAAGAAAGATATGAGCGGCATGGGTGTCGTGGCTGTCAAAGACAAAGTCATTTCGTCAATTTTGTTTAAGCCGGGAACAGTTTCCAAACTGGCGTCGTCAGCTAAATAGCCGCTTTCGTTCCAGCCGTCAAAAATTCCGTAAAGGCCCATTGAGACGTTGCCAATACCTTCACTGGTCAGCTTGAGGATGGTAAAGATCACATCATCTGCGGTGACAGGCTCGCCGTCAGACCATTTGATTTCTGGATTTACCTTAATAATGAAAGTTAGATTGTCCTCAGTGGTGATTTCAGAAGCAATCTGCGGTACGAATTCAAGTTCAGGATTTAGATCCATCAGCGGCAGAAACATCAGGCTGATCGCATATTTATTAACCTCTGTGGCATCCAGCAAGAGAGGGTTAAGCGAGCCAATTACATTTGTAACCCCTATATTTACAATTTTATTCAAAGAATCGTCAGTAGAGTTATCCTTATCTCCGTTCTCAGCGAGAGTGGATTCAGCGGTGGAATCCTTTTTGCCGCCGCAGGCGACCAGACTCAATAACAAAGAACCGGTTATTAAAAGAGAAATGATAATGGTTACGATTCTGACTATCTTCTTTTGTCTGCTATTCATCTTTATTTTTAACCTCCGGGCAAAATAACGTAATCATAATTTTAACTTATCCACCCCATCTATTCCAGTTGTTTGCTTAATTAGTTAAATATCTTTAGCAAAACGAAACAAGGAGTACGCTAAATACTAAATAATGATTAGAAATATCTTAATTGGCTGGCTAAATCATTGTGCTATCATGAAACAGGTAAACGGAGGGGGCGAGTGCAAAGGCATGGCCGGAAAGCAAAACAAATCTAATCCGCTGCTGTCTGTAAAAGACCTGGAGATAACTTTCAGAACCGAACAAGGACGCCGGGTCTTTTTGCGAGATGTTTCCTTTGAGCTAAGAAAAGGAGAGGTGCTGGGTATTGTCGGTGAGTCCGGCAGCGGCAAAAGCATTACAGCTTTATCTTTGCTTGGCCTGCTGCCCGTTAGCGGCCATGCGTCTTCAGGCAGTGCTTTTTTTGAAGGACAGGATCTTTTATCCTTAAATTCCAGGCAGCTGGATAAAATCCGCGGCAGCCGCCTGGCGATGATCTTTCAGGATGCTCTGGCCAGCTTAAATCCCGTTTTTACCATTGGCAACCAAATAGTTGAAGCCATCAGAGCCCATTCCGACATCACGAAAGATAAGGCCTTGCTTTTAGCAGAAAATCTCTTGGGCCGAGTAGGGCTGGCAGAACCAAAAGCGGTTTTAGGCCAGTATCCTCATATGCTCTCTGGGGGCATGAGGCAAAGAGCCATGATCGCCATGGCTCTGGCCGGAGAGCCTGCACTTATCATTGCCGATGAGGCCACCAGTGCACTTGATGTGACCATCCAGGCGCAGATTATGCACCTGCTCAAGGAGCTTTCCTTAGAGAGCGATATGTCTGTTATGCTGATAACCCACGACATTGGCCTGATAGCTCAAATGGCGGACAAAGTGATCGTGATGTATGCAGGAGAGATTGTGGAAGAAACGGATGTCTTCACATTGTTTTCTGCGCCCGGCCATCCCTATACCAAGGCCTTGCTGGAAACAGTACCCAGTATCGAGGATGAGAAGGGGCATAAACTGACAGCCATACCAGGTGTGGTGCCGGAGGATTACTACAATATTGACAGCTGCCGTTTTGCCGGCCGCTGCCAGTACGCAGAAGAGAAATGCTTTAAGACCAGGCAAAAAATGGAGCCTTTGGATGAATGCCGCAAGGTACGCTGCATGAGAGCGGCCAATAATGAGCTTGAATTTGTTCATTTGGCTGAATGCGAAGATTCTATAGCAGCTCTTGCCCACAGAAAAGATGAGGCCAGAAAAAAACAGCTGCAGCAGGAGACAAAATGAGTCTTTTGAAGATAGATGATATTTCGAAAACTTTTCCAGCTCCAGGAGGTAGGAAAAGGGTAATTCATGCAGTCAGCAATGTTTCTTTAGAAATAGCTGCCGGTGAGACCCTGGGACTGGTGGGGGAATCAGGCAGCGGCAAGTCCACCCTGGGCAGGGTAATAGTTGGTCTGGAAAAACCTGACAGCGGTGCGGTTTTCTTTTGCGGCGATAATCTGGCTGAGGTCAAAGGGGCCAGAAAAAAACAGCTGCGCACAGATTTGCAAATTGTTTTTCAAGATCCTTGGGCATCCCTAAATCCCAGAAAGCAGATATTTAATATTCTTTCCGCCCCCATGCTGCACCACAAAATGGCCGATAGAGGTAATATTGGGCAAAAGGTGACAGAGCTGTTAGAAAAAGTGGGCTTGAGTGCAGATGCGGCCAGACGTTATCCGCATGAGTTTTCCGGAGGGCAAAGACAAAGGATCGGGATTGCCAAGGCTCTGACGTTGGATCCGAAACTTATCGTCTGTGATGAACCGGTGTCCGCTCTGGATGTATCCATCAGGGCGCAGATCTTAAATCTGCTGGACGAAATTCAAGATGAACTTGGTCTGGCACTGCTCTTTATCGCCCACGGGCTGGCCTCGATAAAATATTTATCCGATCGGATTGCTGTCATGTACCTGGGCAGGATTGTTGAACTGGCAGAGGCCAAAAAGCTTTTCAGCGAAACCTACCATCCTTATACCAGAGCACTTATAGCCGCCTCGCCTGTGCCGGATCCCTATAGATACCAGCTGGCGGAAAATTTACTGGAAGGTGAGATCCCCTCTAATATCTCGCCGCCGCCCGGCTGTCCTTTCCACCCGCGCTGCCAGCTGGCTGAGGAATCCTGCCGGCTTGAAACTCCTGTTTTGATGCCAGTGCCGGGGGATCCCACTCATTTGGTGGCCTGCCCTGTAAGCCTTGCCGGAGGTGGCCTGTGAATAGATATGGTCTGCTCCGCTACATCCTCAAAAGGCTGCTGATAGCGCTGCCGGTTTTAATCGGCATCACTCTAATTGATTATCTCTTGCTTAATCTGGCTGGAAACCCCATCGATATGTTAATTGGCCCGCGCGTCACTGAAGCTGCCAAGGCAGCGAAAATGATTGAGCTGGGTCTGGATAAGCCATTCTTGCTGCGCTACTGGATCTGGCTGACTGAGTTAATGCGCGGCAATATGGGCTATTCAATTACCAGCTATCAGCCTGTCAGCCAGATGATCAGCCAGAATCTGGGGCCAACCCTGCTCCTGATGGGCAGCTCGATGCTGATCTCCTTTTTGTTTGCTATTCCGACCGGTATCTACTCGGCCCTAAAGCAGTACAGCAAGCGCGATTATATGATTATGGGCAGTGCTTTTCTTTTCATCAGTATCCCGGGATTTTTTCTGGCTCTGGTCCTGGTTTATTTCTTTTCCACCAGACTGGGCTGGCTGCCGTCCAGCGGCATGAAAACTCTTGGTGGGGCGGGAGGACTGATGGACACCATCCGGCATATGATTATGCCTGTGCTGGTGATGGCAGCGTCTGTCACCGGCAGCAATATCCGCTATATCCGTTCCAGTATGCTGGAGATCTTGCAACAGCCCTATCTGCGCACTGCTGAAGGAAAGGGCATCGGCCGTTTCATGGTTATTGGCAAGCATGCTTTTCGCAATGCTTTGATCCCTATAATTACTTTGATCGGCCTGCAGATGCCGATGCTTTTAGGTGGCTCTGTCGTGATTGAACAGATATTTTCCTGGCCCGGTCTGGGACTTATGACCATGAGCGCAATCTTAAATCGAGATTTCCCCGTCATCATGGCGGTCTGCTTGCTGGCAGCCATTGCAGTATTATTGGCGAATATTTTTACAGATATTCTTTATGCCCTGGCAGATCCCACGATCCGTTATGAATAATGTGAGCAGTATGGCAGAAAACAGTAGTCTTCAAATAGTCTGGAAACGTTTTAAACGGCATAAGATGGCCATGCTGGGCCTTGGCTTTCTTGTTTTGGTCATTTTCGTCTCAGTCCTGGCCCCTCTGATCGCTCCCTACCATCCTGACCGCATCACCGGCGATTTCGGCTCTGCCCCGGATAAAAGTCATTGGCTGGGGACGGATGATGTCGGCAGAGATGTGCTCAGCCGTCTGATCTATGCATCGAGAATATCTCTTTTAGTCGGTGTGCTTTCCACTTTGATCTCAACTGCGATTGGCGTTGTTTTAGGCCTGGTTTCAGGATTTTTCGGCCGCATAATCGACACTTTGATCATGCGGCTGACAGATATGGTTATGTCCTTTCCTTACCTGCTGCTGGTGCTGGTGGCAGCTGCCATTTTTGAGCCCAGCCTGAGAAATATTATCTGGATTTTGGGCTTTGTCAACTGGCCCGGAGTGGCCCGGCTGGTTAGAGGCAATGTTCTTTCTTTGCGGGAGAGAGCTTTTGTTCAGGGAGCAAAGGTCGCGGGCATGTCTAAGCCATATATCTTGTTTTCAGAGATTTTGCCCAATACCATGGCCCCTGTTTTGATTCACTCCAGCTCTGTGATGGCTTTTTCTATTCTCGACGAGGCAGCTCTGTCTTTCATCGGCATGGGCGTGCAGGCACCTACAGCCAGTCTGGGCAATATGCTGGGAGCAGCCACTTCTCAGGCTGTGCTGACCTCAATGCCCTGGCTGTGGATACCTCCAGGCATTATCATTATTCTGATTGTCATGTCTGTTAATTTTATCGGTGATGCCATCAGGGATGCCTTTGATCCCACCAATCCCCTGATCTGATCATTGACGCAGGGCAGCCTCATATTTGTTTTTGAGCAGCTTGATGATCGCTGCCCTTTTGCCGGCAATCTGCTCAGTGCTGAGAGTTCCTTTTTCAGAGCCGAGTAAAACATGAAACAACAGTGATTTTTTGCCGGCGGGAATCTGACTGCCCCTGTATTCTTCCATGTAAAATATATCTTTCACCATCGGTGAGATGGTGGTTTCGATTTCCTGCCAGCTGATACTGTCATCAATGACAATGGCAAAATCCTCCTCGACCAGAGGATAAAGGGGAAGTTTTTTATAACTGTTATCTCTGGTGGGCAGGGCTTCTAAGCCGCTTAAATCAATTTCAAAAACAGCGATCTGGCTTCTTTTAATATCTGCTGTATTCATAGCTCTTCTGGCCAAAAGACCAAGACTTCCTATCACTTCACCCTGGCTTAGGATATTTAGCCAGACTTCATCGTCCAGCCAGGGAGCTTTTTTAACCCTTTGAAATTCAAGCGGACAGGTCACTGCATAACGCGGCAAATCCTCCAGAATACCTTTTAACTGACGAAACACCAGCTCGCCGTTTCCTTCTTTGTCAGCCAGGGCAGCAGAAAGATAGAGTTTTTGCTGAGGCAGGATCTCTTTTTCTTCAGAAGGCCGCTTTTCGCCGGGAAGAAAAACCTGCGCCGCTTCAAAGACCCGGATCAGCTGATTAAAGCGCAAATTACTCTTAATATTGCCGATCAGGCCGGGCACCAGGCTGGGTCTGAGGCTTTTTTGATCAGGGGCCGGCGGCTGGGCCAGATTAATTTGACTGGTAAGTCCGCTGGCTTTTAAAAGATTATCTGCGACCCAGGGATAGGTGAATATTTCTCGAAAACCGCAGCGAAAGGCCAGATACTCTCTTATTCTTCTCTCCATAGCAAAAGCATCTTGCTTGACTGCCTTTTCTAAGCTTACCCGCGGCGCGATAAAAGCAAAATTCTCATAGCCTGTGATGCGGGCGTATTCTTCAACTATGTCATAGAAGGATTCAATATCTCCTGTTGAGCGCCAGCTGGGGGCAGTTATCTCGAGCAGGTTGCCATCAATATTTTTGACCTTGAAGCCGAGGGCAAAAAGCAATGACTCGACTTGATCGCAATCAACATCCTGCCCCAGACTTTTGGCCAGCTTTTTGAGTTCAACTTTTATGATCTTGGCCTCAGTTTCCCTGGCAATCTCATCTTGGTAACCCAAAAGCTTTGCCTGGGGGAAACAATCCATGATCATCTGACAGGCAAGTGTTATGGCCATATCTGCTCTTTTGGTGTCGATGGCCTTTTCATATCTTGTCGAAGCTTCAGTGCGCAGATTAAAGCGTTGGGCAGTTCTTCTAATAGTGATGGCATCAAAGATGGCAACCTCCAAGACCATTTCTGTTGTATCTTCATGCAGTGAGTCTTTTTTGCCACCTTTAACCCCAGCCAGAGCCATAGGTTCTGTCTGATCGCAGATGACCAGATCAGCAGGGGTCAATTCCAGGTAGTTATCATCGAGCAGCTCAAGGCTTTCTCCTTTTTTTGCCTTTCTGATCCTGATCTCATTTTTGACAAAACGCCGGTCAAAACCATGGGTGGGGCAGCCTGTTGCCAGCATGACATAATTGGTTATATCGATCAGGCAGCTGTGTGAGCTTATGCCTGTGGAGATGAGTCTTTTTTGCAGCCAGTAGGGTGCCTTTTGGGCATCAACTCCACTGAAGACCAGACCGGCATAGCGCAAGCAGCTCTCCGGAGCTTCAATCGTAATTGGCAGGGAATGCTGATTGTTTTTTAAGCTCTGATCAAGCCCAAAGTCAGAAATATTCTTTAATTCACGTTTGAATATTGCCGCCAGTTCTCTTGCCAGACCGTAATGCCCCCATAAATCTGGGCGGTTGGTCAGAGATTTGTTGTCGATATCCAAGATGACATCATCAAGGCCTAAAGCCTTGGCAATGGCGGTGCCGCTGGGGAAGTCAAAATCCTTAAGATCCATGATCTCAGATTCCTCGGCAGCGGGAAACAATTCTTCCAGTTCCAGTTCTGAGGAGGCACAGATCATACCGGCACTGGCTACTCCTCTGAGCTTTGTCGCTTTAATCATCACCGCCTCGCCCTCGCCATGCCATTTGACATAGGAACCGGGCAGGGCGACAACCACTCTTTGCCCCTCGGCCAGATTGCAGCCGCCGCAGACTATCTGCGCCGGCTCGCCGGCACCGGTGTCGACAATTACTACTTTTAATTTATCAGCGTTGGGATGAGCTTTAAGTTCTAAAATCTCACCGACCACGATTTTGTCATAGGCCTCTTTCTGGTAGCTGAGGCCTTCAACTTCAACAGTTTTCATGGTCAATTCATGTGCAATTGTTTCCGCGCTAAGATCACTGAGATCAACATAATCATTTATCCATTGCAGTGAAATCTTCATCTTATAAAGGCAAAGCCCCTCCCTTGAATCTTAAAATTAATTCTGTTATCTACTGTATTGATTTATCTATTGCAAATATTTATCTATTGCAAATACTTATCTATTGTAATTATTAAAAACACTTTATTTGCCGGAGCGCAATCTTGGATCGCTTTGTTTTTCAGCCTTCTAATTAAACTGTGACAGGAAACGCAGATCACCACTGTGAAACAGTCTGACATCGTCAATGCCATAGCGCATCATGACTAGGCGGTCCAGGCCGATATTAATATAAAAACCGCTCCACTCCTCCGGATCAAGACCTGCAGCTTTAAGCACATTGGGATGGGGTGTGCCGCCGGGCATCACTTCTATCCAGCCGCTGTGCCTGCAAACACGGCAGCCGGCTCCGTGGCACATCTGGCATTGCATGTCAATTTCAAAACCGGGTTCAACAAAGGGGAAAAAGCCGGAGCGCATTCTGGTCTTGACTTGATGGCCGAAGATTTTCTCTAATATCGTATCGATCAAAAGCCGGCCCGAAGCGAAGGGGAAGTTTTTATCCACCATCATAGCCTCATACTGGAAAAAAGCGCGCTCATGCCTGGCATCGGTAGATTCATTGCGATAGACCCTGCCCGGATAAACAAAGCGGGCGGGAGCGCCATATTTTTTCAGGAATCTGACACTGGCGCCGGTGAGATGAGGTCTCAGGCATAGTCTTTCAGCTCCAGTGGATTTTTCAGTCCCTTCCAGCCAGAAAGTATCCATCGATTCTCTGGCCGGGTGATAGGGAGGGAAGTTCAAATTGTCAAAGGCATAAAGCTCGCTGGTGATCTCATCTTCTGCAAAGATAACAAAGCCCAGCGAGTGAAAGGCATCGTTTAAGTCGTAGCACATCTGAGTAATCGGGTGAAGGCCGCCGGCAGCAGGCTTGATGCCCGGCACAGTCAGATCCAGATAATAATCCAAGGCTGGAGCATTGGCACTAATTAGCTCTTTTTTTTCCTCGATCATCTCCTGCAGCAATTCTTTTATCTTATTGGCCGCCTGACCTACGCTTTTTCTTTCCTCCGGCTCAAGGCCGCCCAGACTTTTAAGTACAGTCGAGAGCTCACCGCTTCTACCCAGATATGCCTGTGTGATCCTGGAAATTTCCATTTCGCTCTTTGCCTCGTCCAAGGCTGAAATGGCAGCTTCTTTAATTTTCTCCAGTTTAGCTAACATTTTTAACTCCTGTGCTCTTTCAAAAATCTCTCTCAATATTGTATACAAATAATCAATAACCATAATAGCCGATTCTGTCAATTATTTAGTTGTTTCAATCCCTAAAATCACTTTGCATAAATCTCATTGCCGCTAGATTAATTATCTCGCCTGAAATATTCAGCTATAATCAAGGGGCTAAGAAATTTTGGAGGCTCAAGAAAATGTCAGATATTTCCACAACAAAAGATTGGCCGGCAAAAAGAATGATTGATGCCAGCTGGCTGGCAGAGCTTAGATTTCTCTCCTCCTTGACAGCCAGCCCTGATCATAAAAGGGCGGCTTTTATTGTCAAACAGGCAGATCTGGAAAATAATGACTATCTTTCCTCCATCTGGCTGTTGCAGGCAGGGAAAACAAGGCGACTTACAGGGCAGGGGCAAGAATCTTCCTTTATTTTTCTCGATGATAAAACTTTGCTCTTTCCTGCCCGGCGGACAGCAGAGCAAAAGAAAAATAAGAATCACAGCTATTTTTATCGCATCAGAACTGATGGAGGTGAGGCAGAGTTTTTCTTTGCTTTGCCGCTTTTAGTAGAAGAAATTGTCTTCTGGCAAGATGACTGCTATCTGGTCCGAGCCAAAACAGATATTAATAAAAAGGATGAATGGAAGACGTCAAAGCAGACTTTGCCAGCAGCTGGCAAAAAGGAGCAAGACTGGTTAATGCAACTGGACGAGATACCTTTTCGCCAGGACAATTTTGGTTCCTGCCAGAGCTTGCGCACGAGGCTTTTCTTTTATGATGCTAAAAAAGAGCAATTGACTCCTATCAGCGAGCTTGATCAGGATGTCAAAGAAATGAGATTTGATCCACCGAAAAATAAAATGCTGGTCAGAATCAATGACCGCAGTTCAACAAGAAAAAATAGAGCCAGCCTTTGTGATGATCTCTATGAGCTAGACCTTGCCAGTCTGGAAATGAAGGCCATCTACGATAAAAGAGATTTACAGATCGGCCCGGCCTTTTACTGGCAAGGCAAAATATTTGCTCTGGCCAGTGATATGAAAGATTTCGGCCTTAATCAAAATTACCAGCTCTACTCATGGCAGCAGAAAAATTTACTGACCGAATTTTCTGACCAGGAGATTTTATTTGGCAATTCAATCTGCTCAGATATTCGTCTGGGTTCTGCAAACGATATTTTTGTGCTCGCTGATGAAGTCTATTATCTTTCCACCAGCGGCGGGGAGGGGCAGCTAAAAAAGATCGATGCCAGCGGCAGCTCCAAAACAGTGATTGCGGGAGCTGGCTCAGTGGAGGATTTTGTTTTTGTTGACAATGACCTTTATCTGATCGGTTTTTATGCCAACCGCCCCCAGGAGATCTACCGCCTGCAAAATAATGATCTCAAGGATGAAGACTCCAGCTTTAGTGCTCCAGAAGATTTGCAAAGGATTTCTCATTTCAATGATGATGCCATGCAGGGCATAGAAGCGATGCCAGCTGAAAGCCTAAATATTGAGATAAACGGTGATCTGATTGAGGGCTTCGTTATCCGGCCGCAAAATTTCGAGCAGGGAAAATCCTATCCCGGCATTCTAGACATTCACGGAGGGCCAAAAACAGCCTACGGGACTTCATTATTTCATGAGATGCAGCTGCTTTCAGCCAGAGGCTATTTTGTCTTCTTTTGCAATCCGCATGGCTCCGACGGCCGCACTGATGAATTTTCAGATCTGAGGGGCAAATACGGCACAATCGATTATGAAGATCTGCTCAGTTTCACCCAGGCGGTATTAGCCCAATATCCGCAGATCGATGAGCAAAGGCTGGGGGTGACGGGAGGTTCCTATGGCGGCTTTATGACCAATTGGATCATTTCCCATACTGATCAGTTTAAAGCAGCTGTGACACAGCGCTCAATTATGAACTGGCTATCCTTTTACGGCAATTCCGATATCGGCTATTTCTTCACGGAAGATCAAAATGATGCCAGCTTTTACACCCAGGAGGGTCTTGAAAAACTCTGGGATCATTCCCCTTTGAAATATGCAGCTAGGATCAAAACACCCACCTTGATTATCCATTCAGAAAAGGATTTTCGCTGCCCGATCGAGCAGGCCTACCAGCTATTTACGCTCTTAAAATACAGAGGGATCGACAGTAAAATGGTCATCTTCAAAGACGAGTCGCATGAATTATCCCGCAGTGGCAAGCCATTGGCCCGGATTGAGAGATTAGAGCAGATTGCAGACTGGATGGATAAATATCTTCAGCTCTGATTTGCCGATGAAATTCGTCAATTTGTACAAGAAAGCCTCAATCATGTTTGATTGGAGGCCATGCAAAGGATTAAATCTTTGTAAACATTTTCTTGATGGTTTAATCCTCTTTACTTTTGTACTAGACTATTGTTTGGACTAAATAAAGTATAGATAAGCAGATCTTGATTATTCAGGAGAGAGATTTTTTACTTAAAGATGCGATCAAGGGCAAGGAGATCAAAATTGATTTGTAGCTGCTTTGTTTGGGGAGGAATATGAGTCTATTTGACCTTTTACCACTGATAGGGGGTCTGGCCTTATTCCTCTACGGTATGAATCTGATGAGTGTGGGCCTGACCAGACAGTCCGGCTCAAGACTTCAGGGTATTCTCGAACATCTCACCTCCAGCCGTTTCAAAGGAGTGATCCTGGGAGCTGGCGTAACTGCCATCATCCAATCATCTTCGGCCACAACCGTGATGATGGTCGGCCTGGTCAATGCGGGTATTATTGGGCTCAACCGAGCTATCCCGGTTATTATGGGTGCTAATGTTGGTACGACGGTCACTGCCTGGATCCTCAGCCTGGTGGGTCTGGAGGGCAGCAGTCCGCTTTTGAAGATGCTGAATCCCATGTCCTTTACTCCCTTGCTGGCGATTACCGGTGTTGCCTTCATCCTCTTTAGCAAGGATGAAAAAAAGAATAATCTGGCCAGAATACTGCTGGGCTTTGCTGTTTTGATGTACGGCATGGATTCGATGTCGGCAGCAGTTACACCGCTGGCAAAAATAGAGGGTTTCCAAAGGCTGTTTTTAGCTTTCTCTAATCCCCTGCTCGGTATTCTTGTCGGTATGGGCCTGACTGCCATTATTCAGTCATCCTCAGCTTCAGTCGGTATTCTTCAGGCCCTCTCCAGAGCGGGAGCGGTAAGCTTTGGAGCAGCTATTCCAATCATTATGGGTCAAAATATCGGTACGACGGTAACTGCCATGATCTCGTCAATTGGCGCCAATCGCAATGCCCGCAGAGCCGCTGTTTTTCATCTTTCCTTTAATGTGCTCAGCACTTTAGTTTTCACCATAAGTTTTTATTCCTTAGAGGCCCTGCTCAAGTTTAATTTTTTAGATGACACTATCAATCCGGTCTGGATTGCGATTGTGCAGACTTTATTTAATTTTCTCGGCATGCTCATTTTGCTGCCTTTCACCAATCTGCTGGAAAAGCTCACCAGGGCCATTATCCCTAGCAGTGAGGAGGATAGGATTGCCACAGAAATTGAAGAAAGATTCAAACTGCTGGATGAAAGATTTTTCGATACACCCGCACTGGCGATTGAACAATGCCTGAAACTTGGTCGGGATATGACGGAAAAGACCCAGAAAGGCCTACTGGCCTCCTTAGAGCTTTTGTCGCAATACAGTTCAGAGGGTCTGGCTGAAGTTATGGCACTTGAGGATCTGGTTGATCGCTATGAGGATAAACTGGGCAGCTATATGGTCAGACTTACCGCCAGAGAACTGCAGGAAGAAGAATACAAGACGGTCAATATCTGGCTGCAAAACATTAATGATCTGGAACGCATCTCCGATCACACTGTACATATTGCCCGCTCAGCAGAGGAAATGCATCAGAAGAATCTGATCTTTTCAGAAGAGGCCAGGGCGGAGATGGAAATCTACATTGCCGCAGTTGTCGGAATAGTTGAGATTGCTTTTAGAGCATTGAATAGTGATGATCTGGAACTTGCCACCAGAGTTGAACCTCTGGAGGAGGTAATTGACCGCCTCAATGATGAGTTGCAAACTAGGCATATTAACCGCCTGACCAACGGCAAATGCACATTAGAACATGGCTTTATCTTTAATGACCTGATCACGAGCTTGGAACGCGTTGCCGACCACTGCAGTAATATCTCGGTCTCCATGATTGAAATCCACGCTGATGGTTTTAATACGCATGAATACTTGGCCCAGGTCAAAAATGACAGCAGTGCTTTCAGAAAAATGTATGATGATTACAGAGATGTCTACCGGCTGCCGCCGGACATGCACAGCCGCAGCAACGGCAGTAATGGGCGGGATGAGAGCTTTGTCAAGATCCTAAACGCTGATCAGCCATAATTATCTTCTTTGCTGGACTCTTTAGGATAAAAATTTAATTTACCATTTCTTACGAATCTCTGCCTGCTGCAGTGCTATAATTTGGCTGAGGAAAAAGCTTTGCAGCAGCAGCGGTTTTGCTCTGAAGTTGAAACAGGCGCAGACATAAATTTGGCTGGTGAAATAGAGGTAGTGATGGAATTTGAAGGGGAAGATAAGCTGGTAGACAATGAAGCCGGCCCGGATAAACAAGCAGAAGAACTGCGCAGGCTGCGGGCGGAAGGATATTACCAAGCGGAGTCAGGCAAGAGACTTAGCAATCTGCAAAAACTGGTAGCTGCTGGCATGCTGGCGGCTCTTGTCACTGTCGCCACTCTTTTGGTGCAGATACCAACACCTTCCAGAGGTTTCCTCAATCTGGGCGATGTAGTGGTCTTAGTTTCCGCCTGGATTTTAGGACCAGCCTACGGAGCAGCAGCAGCAGGTATCGGGTCCATGCTGGCAGATCTGATTGCCGGCTATGCCATGTTTGCTCCGGGAACTTTGGTTATTAAAGGCCTGGTGGCATTTTTGGCCGCCAGCCTGTTTAGGATTTTTTCACTGAAGAATAAAAAAAGACATATTGCAGCGCGCCTGTTCAGCGGCGCTGTGGCGGAGCTGTTCATGGTTTTTGGATATTTCATCTACGAGGCTTTGATTTTAGGCATGAGCTGGGGTGCTTCTGTCGGTGTTGCCGGCAATCTCAGCCAGGCTGCTTTTGGCCTTGGCGCCGGCTTTATTATTATTACTTTGCTGGAGCGCCATCCCTATATAAAAGCGAAGATGGCCTGTTGATGAGATTGAAAACCTGATCTGATGATTGAAAATATATTTGCCTGGCCATAAAATATAGCCGCGGCTAGAGAAAGGAAAAAGATAATATATGACAGCAGATTTTGAGGCTTACAAAGCGAATGGAAATTACGAGATTGATCTGGAAAAGGCTGATGACGCTTTTTTAGACCAGATTAAAAAGGAGGCGAGCCAGGCGGTAGAAGAACTGTTGGCAGCAACTTATCTCAAGCCGGGTTCAATTGTTGTAGTCGGCTGCTCCAGCAGTGAAGTGGGCGGACATAAAATCGGATCATATCCCAGCCTGGAAATAGCCAATGTTATCTACGATACAATAGCTGAGATCCTGGAGAAAAACGGGCTCAATATAGCGGCCCAGTGCTGTGAGCATCTAAACCGCTGCCTGATTGTAGAAAGAGACGTACTTCCTCAGGCAGAGATAGTTAATGTAATACCCTGGAAGAAGAGCGGTGGTTCTTTTGCCAGCAGAGCATATGAAATGATGCGTGACCCAATCGCAGTAGAAAAGATCAGAGCGGATGCGGGCATAGATATTGGTGATACCTATATCGGCATGCATCTCAAAGATGTGGTGGTTGTGGTCAGAACCAGCGTTAAGAGCGTCGGTTATGCCCATCTCACCGCTGCCCGCACCAGACCGAAATTTGTCGGCGGGGAGAGGGCCAGATACGATGAGGCTTTAGCCAGAGGATATAAACAGGATAAATGAAGAGGAAGCGCCCAAAAGAATTCTTTCGCAACTGGCTGCAGATAATTGTCATCATGGGCAGCTTTGTCTTCCTGGTGATTTATTTAAATGACGTTATCTACGGCATAAGAAGAATTATTTCGGTCTTAAATCCGGTAATCATCGGCGCTTTTCTTGCCCTTATTTTGAATTTGCTTTTAGTCAAGGTGGAAAGAATTTATTTCCCCAAAAGCAAGAAAGAGCTTATTCAAAAAAGCAGGCGGGCGGTCTCTCTTTTAATTTCAGTTTTGATTGTTCTGGCTGTAATTGCCTTGATCCTGGGCCTGGTCATACCGCAGCTGATAAAAGCCATTAATATTGTCTCAGAGGGCCTGCCGAGGGTTTACGAGGGCTTTGTCAGCTGGGCTGAATCCAATCAGTCCTTGCCTGCTTTTTTGCGAGATCGCATTCTTGAGTCAGATTTTGACATGAATAAGCTTGTCGAGAAAATGATGACCGGACTGCAGGACTGGATCGGCAGCATCGCCACTTTGCTGGGGCGGATTGTTTCAAGTATTGTCGATATGATCTTTTCCATCATCCTGGCGATTTACCTGCTGGCCAACAAGGAAGCTTTGCTTACTCAGTCCAAAGAGCTAGCTTTTACCTATCTGCCCCGCAAGGTCAATATTTCACTCTCACATGTTTTGATCGTAGCCTACGATTCCTTTGTTTCCTATTTCGGTGGTCAGATACTGGATGCTCTTATTTTGGGAATTCTGACCGGTCTGGGCATGGTGATCTTAGGTCTGCCCTTTGCCCCCGTTGTTGCCAGCGTGGCTGGCATCTCAGCTTTAATCCCGGTTTTCGGGGCTTATATCAGTAATTTTGTCGGTGTTCTTTTAATCCTGACGGTCAGCCCGGTCAAAGCGCTGATTTTCTTTGTCTTCATGATTTTGCTCCAGCAGGTTGACAACAGCCTGATCTATCCTCGAATTGTTGGCACCAGAGTAGGTCTGCCCTCTTATCTGGTCCTGATTGCAATTATCCTGGGGGCAGGGTTTGGCGGTATATTTGGTATCTTGATCGCAGTGCCGATCATGGCTACGATTTACCGCCTGATTAAAGAGGATACCGAATTTAGAAATAAGGATAAAACGCAAAGTGAAATGGATCTGATCCTGGCTCAAGCTAATAAGACGAGGCTGCAGCGGGAGTCACCCATGGCTGATTTAGGCAGCCCGGATGAGGCTTTGGCAAATGAAAGTTCAGACAGCAGTCCTGAAGATTAATTCAGTTTGATCATTTACAAAATTTGCGATAGTAAATGCTGGTGGATAGTTTGCGTCGGGCCAAGGCCAGACGCTTTTTAAATAAGCGATCCTTATTATAGGCCAAAGTATAGCTGTATTTTTTTTCTGCAATGAGCCTTTTAACCTGAGCTTTTAATTCCTCCGGAGCATATTTTCTGGCAACATATTTTGAGACATTGAGCCAGAGATGCTCTTTGGTATGCCGGTAATAAGCGCTGCTTTCGCCCTTGACAAGGTCATCGACCATCCAGGTGACAAGATTGCAGCCCGCTGCAGTAGTGTAGAAGCTTGAACGCCCATGGCGCAGATTAATTTCAAAAACCTTAAATTTGCCATCCCGCTGATCATATTTGAGATCGAAATTGGCAAAGCCCCTATAGCCAATTTGCTCCAGATAGGATTTGCACTGGGCATCGACTGCTGGAAAGTCTCCGCTGATCAAAACATTGTAATTGCCGACAAAGAGGGGCAGGCATTCATCCAAGACGCAGCGAGCTGTACAGCTGGCCCTAACCTGGCCTTTTTTGTCCACATAGGCATTTAGAACATACATGGCTTCCGTGCCGCCGGGAATAAAATCCTGGATAATCATATCGCCGCTGTAATCAGCCTGGTAGATATTAGCTAGGATCTCAGTTAATTCTTCGGCGCTATCTGCGACATAAGCCTTCTTTTTGCCCGCAAATTTAAGACCCAGATAGGCTATGCTGTCGTCTGGCTTGACTGCGACAGGGAAAGGAAAAGGCAGTTCGACAGATTTGTAGTTGCTGCTGTTGACAACTACAGTGGCGGGATAGGGCAGGCCTGTTTCGGCACAGCTTTTGTAGAAAGCCTGTTTGTTTTCCAGCCTCAAACGCATATTTTCATCAATCGTATTGATCAGAAAATATTCTTTGATGGCCTCCAGATTCCTGGTCACCAGGCTGACGTAATTATCTGAACAGGGAATTAAAAGCAGAGGGATATTTTTTTTGCTCAGCTCTTTACCTCTCAGGATAATCTGCTCTCGAAAAACTTCATCTTTGTCAAAATCGGGATAAGTGACGACATCAACAATTGTGGAATCGCCGGTAGCATCCAGTTTGGAACGGCCTAGAGCCAAAGAGCGCAGACCGTATGCCTGATGAAAAGAGCGAGCGACGCCGTAGGCGCAAATATCTGTGCCCAGCAGGACGGGCAGGAAAGGTGTATCTACAAAATCCATATGCACTCCTTGTAAACGATCTGGCAATGTATCTTTAGTGTTTTTTCTATTATTTAAATAATCTATTTCTTTTCAGGTCTAATGGCAAGCTCGAAAATGTTAAAGATCCTGCCTGAAAGCTGCAAATTAAGCAAACCGCAATTTTTTCTTTGCCTCTGGCTAAATCAGGCTGCGGCTTGATTGATCTTTATTAATCCTGCCAGATGCCCAGCTTGTCTTTTTTGGCGCTTTGCAAGGCCTCTTCAAGCAGATCTACATATTTAATATTGGGCGGCCTGGTCATTAATCTGGCCTGCCCGGCTCTGACGATGGCTTGGTTGACAAAAGTGCCGTCAGGCAGATAGCAGTAGATTAGATCTCTTTCGAATCTGTCCCTGTAGGCTAGATCATATTCAATTCTGACAGATTTGCCCTCAAGCAGATCAGTAAGAAAAAGATGAGCCTCTTTGCCTTCAGCAGTATTTTGCAAAGGATCACTGTGTACTGATTCAGGCGCATCTATTCCGATCAGGCGCATTTTGCGATGGTAGTTTTCTATCTTGAGCACAATAGTGTCGCCATCAACGATTTTTGCCACCGGGAAATACTGATCTTTGTCCGGCATATACCACCAGGCAGGCAGATTGAGATTTTCCTCATCAGCATATTCATTTTCCTCAGTGCCACTGGCCTCCTGACCTTTGCCATCCGTTTTTTCAGCTTTTGCCTGGGTTTCATTTTCTTCCTTTGAAAAATCTGTTCTTTCAGCAGTTTTTTCTTCCCCGGGCAGGGTGAATGGCCAACTGTCTTTGATCTTATCCAGCTTAGATTGGCCGAGGAAAAATCCTATTAAAAATACAGCGGCGATTATAATCAGAGAAATGCCGAGAAATAATAGTCTTTGTTTATCTGTTTTCATCTTTTTTCAGGATCCTTTGTCAATTGTTGTAAATATATACTTAATATTGATAAAATATTCTTTAGCATTGCAGATATCTTTGTTATTATAACTAAAAAAAACGATTCAGGCTTGAAGCTTTGAGCTAGGTCAGCTCTTAATACTTATTCTCATCCGTGCTATAATCATTTAAGTTTGCCAACGATTTTTCATGCAGAAGGAGGTGTTTGCGACAGAATTATGGATCAGCTCGAAGGCAGGATCCATCTGGGACTCTTCCCCACGCCGCTGCAGAGTCTTGCGCGCATCGGGCAGCTATACGGTCATTCATCGCTTTGGATTAAAAGAGATGATCTGACTGATATTGCTCTGGGCGGTAATAAGATCAGAAAACTGGAATTTTTACTTGAGGCAGCTTTAGCAGAGGGAGCGGATACAATACTGACATTTGGCGGACCGCAGACCAATCACGGCAGATTGACCGCAGCTGCAGCTGCCCGTCTGGGGCTTAAATCCATTCTGATCCTGGACGGAGATGAACCTGAGGAATTGAGCGGCAATCTTGTTTTGGATAATCTTTTGGGGGCAGAGCTTTACTTTTGCGGCGATACTCCTCAAGAGGAATTTACCAGCAAGATCATTTCCAGCTACGAAAATGATGGCCGCCAGCTTTTTGTAATCCCCATGGGGGGCAGCAATGCTCTAGGAACTTTGGGTTATGTGCTAATGATGCAGGAACTGGCTGAACAGATGACCCAAGAGAGCATCAGCTCTGGACATTTGTTTGTCGCGGCAGGTTCAGCGGGAACACTGGCGGGCATAGTGCTGGGTGCTAAACTGTTTGGTTTGGACGAGCTCAAGATTCATGGTGTTCCAGTTTTTCCACCAGCAGAAATGGATATTGCCGCTTTAACAGTTGAACTGGCTCAGGCGGCGGCAAAGTTGCTGTTGCGAGAGGATCTAAGGATTACAGATGAGGATTTTCAGGTAGATCTGGGCCCTGAGGAAGAGCCTTTCTACGGAATCGGTTATAATATACCGGATGCAAAAACTTTTGAGGCTGTGCGGATTTTTGCTGCTAGGGAAGGGGTCATTTTGGACCCTTGCTATACAGGCAAGGCAGCCAGGGCATTTCTTCATTTCCTCAACCGTGAGGTGAGAGATGAAGAATCTGTCATATTTGTACATACAGGAGGTTCACCTGGTCTATGGTCAAAGGGCCAGCTGGATTTCCTCAATCAGTATCCAGAGGATGAGCTGACAGCTTTTTGATTCTTTTGGCTTTGAGGAGAGCTTAAAGATTTAAGACAGGGCTTATCTGGATAAAAAATCTCCGGCTGACGACCGGGGAGGCAAAAGAGAAAGCTTATTATTGAGAGGTGTATATGAACAAAATACAAGAACTGATGCAAAACCTTGAAGCGTCTAAAGATTTTGAGGATTTGTTTTCAATGATGATGCTTAACGGCAAAGGAAAGCATATATTCGAGTATTATGATGGTGAGCTGCTGGTCCAGGTTTCCTATGAGGAATTTATCAGAAAAGTCTGGGGCAGCGCCAAAAGGCTGAGAGATTTAGTTAATCCCGAAGAAGAATTTGTAGGCCTGAGGCTGCCCAACGGCCCCGAGTTTTGCATTTTATACTGGGCGATTTTAGCCGCTGGTCACAGCGTATTGCTCTTAAATTACCATCAGGGGGTCGATGCTGCTATAGATCTGATGGCCCAAGCAGGCACTGAGACCTTGATCACGGATAAAAGCAGCGAAGAAATTGCCTATCTGCCTGCCTCCTCCCTGATCACGGAGCAAGAAGAGGCCCCGGAGAACAAATGGGGTGACCGCATTGCTCTTTGCACCAGCGGCACAACCGGAGATGCCAGAATCTATGTGCACAATAGTTTCTCAATCATCAATCTGGCCAAATGCCTGATCAAACTTTCAGAAGATACTGATCGCTGGTATCGTCCGGAGGTCAACGAGAAATGCCTGGCCTTTTTGCCTTTCCACCATGTCTTCGGCCTGATGGCGGTCTTTATGCTGACTTTCCTGGGTGGAAATACTTTTGTCTTTATCCCCAGCCTTGCTCCTGATGTGGTTTTGGACAGCTGCAAAAAACATAAAATCACCCAGCTGATCAGTATTCCTCTTTTCTGGAATGCACTGGTCAAAGGTTTGTATCGGCGGATCCGGATGACTGAGGGTGAAGGCAAGATTAAATCTTTTGAAAGATTGATCGAGGCAAATCTTAAAGCTCAGGCGGCAGGCAAAAAACTGCCCTTCTTCTTAGCCAATAAATTGAAAGCGATCAGAAATCAATTGCTGGGCGACGATATTTATCTTTGCGCCAGCGGCGGCGGATATATTCCGCACAAAACGATGAGAATCATCAATGGGCTTGGCTATTATCTTGTCAACGGCTATGGCATGACTGAGGCGGGTATTATCTCCGTCTGCAACGATGAAAATGTCAAGGTCAGACTCAATGGCAATGTTGGTGAGCCTTTCGAACCAAACAGCACCATGCTCTCTCCTGCTGGGGAGATAATGCTGCGCGGTGGCTGCCTCCATACCGGCATTCTTAAAGCGGGCAAATTCCAGCCCGTCGATTATAGCGGTGATAACTGGTTTGCCACCGGAGATATCGGCAGAATTGAAAATGGCTTGATCTATATCGATGGCAGACTGAAAGAAGTGATAATCGGACCTTCTGGTGAAAATATCTATCCCGATACAGTAGAGGCTGAATTCCAGGATCTGCCAGGCGTGGCCCAGCTCAATGTGGTGGGCATTAAAGAAGATGAATACGAATATGCCACCTTAGTGCTGGAACTGGCCCCGGATGTTGATTTGGAGGAACTGGACAAGGCAATAAAAGTCAAAATGATCAAGCTGCCTCCTTCCTCTACCATTGCCAACGTGTTGGTAAGTCTAAAGCCACTGCCTCTTTCTACGACAAGAAAAGTGAAACGCCAGCTCTTGGCGGCAGAGATCAAAGAGGGCAGATGGCCCAGTCAGACTTTGTCCCGCTATATGGAGGGGGAGAATGGAGATGCAGGTCTAAAGGCTGACGATAATACCAGGGCTAAAGGCTCAAAGAAAAAATCTGAAGCAAAAGAGGATAAGCAAAAGGATAATCAAAGGGAGAAGATCAGGGAAACTGTAAGAGGATTTTTTGCTGAGGCCTTGGATATAGATCCGGGCGAAGTGACCGACGGGGGACATTTTGTCCTTGATCTGGGCGGCGACAGCCTGGCCAGCCTCACTCTTCTCAATCTTTTAGAAAATGAATACAGCATCGATATTGTTGACGACGAATACTATAACTGCATGAATCTCAACGACATAACCTCGCTCATTTATGAGCATATTACAGGCAATGTCGACCAGGCCAGCAGAAAACCTGCAGTGGAGAGAATCAGGCCGCCTGTGGAGCGTGTGGACAGCATCGAAAAGATTAAGGAGATCCAGCAGTTTGTCAAGCGCTCGGAAGCTCTTTTAGCCAGCAGCAATATGCATAATCCCTATTTTATCTCTCAGGAATCACCTCTGACTGATGTCTCCTGCATGGATGGCAGGCAGATGCTGAATTTCGGCTCCTACAATTACCTGGCCATGTCAGGGGATCCGGAAGTAAATGCAGCTGCAATAGCCGCCGTTGAAAAATACGGCACCTCAGCCAGCGGCAGCAGACTTTTAGCCGGAGAAAAGGATATCCATAAAAAGTTGGAAGCAGCTATTGCCCGCTGGAAAAATACTGAAGATTCTCTGGTCCTGGTCAGCGGCCACGCCACCAATGTCACTTTCATTGGCAATTTCTGCACTGTCAACGATCTGATCATCTACGATCGTCTAAGCCATAACTCGGTTATTCAGGGTGTAAGCCTCTCCAGGGCGCAAAGTAAATATTTCCCCCATAACGATTATGAGGCTTTAGATGATTTCCTCACTCGCAACAGAGATAAATACGCTAAGGTATTGATCATTATTGAAGGTGCCTACAGCATGGACGGCGATGTGGCTCCGGTGCCGGAGTTTGTCCGGATTAAAAAGAAGCATGGCTGCTTCTTACTGGTGGATGAGGCGCATTCAGCCTGTGTGCTGGGCGAAAACGGCAGCGGTGTTGATGAGCATTTCCAGCTCGCCCCCGACGATGTTGACATCAAGATGGGCACATTATCCAAAGGCCTTGGCACCTGCGGGGGTTATCTGGCGGGCTCTAAACTCCTGATTGAGTATTTGCGATATAATCTGCCCGGCTTTACCTTCTCAGTAGGACTCAGCCCCGCTCTGGCTGGAGCTGCACTCAAGGTTCTTGAGATCATGCAAAGAGATAACAGCCGGGTCAAATCGCTGCAAAGAAATATTGCCTATTTCCTCGAACAGGCAAAGGCCAGGGGTCTGGACACCTGCTTGGCTCAAGACACGGCAATAGTGCCGATTTTGGTTGGCCCGGAGGGGCTGGCCTTTAAGCTCAGCATCGATATGCAAGCTGACGGCATCATTGTTCCACCTGCCATCTTCCCGGCTGTTCCGCGCGGACAGGCCAGATTGAGATATTGCCTGACCTCGGCCCATAAGCCGCAGCAGATTGACAAGGCTCTGGATGTCTTGCAGGAGCATTTGGCCAGAGCAAAAGAGCAGCTGGGCTAAATGAAAATAAAATATTGATCGCCTCTGACGGATTAAGCATTAATTCAGGGCTTTAATCTTTTAAATGTAGATTATTATAATCGGCGCTGTCGGCTGCCTGACTGATGGTGCAAAGAATTGGAAACGAGGTCAAATATGGCGAGAGTTGCAACAGATATCGGCGGTACCTTTACTGACTTGGTTGCCCTAGACCAAGGCAGGCTTATCACGCATAAAAGTCACACCACCCCTCCGGATTTTGAAGAAGGGGTGCTGAATGTTCTCAGAGAAAGCGGGATTGCCGCTGCCGAGATCGAGATCTTCCTGCATGGTACGACAACAATCATTAATACACTAATAGAGCGCAAAGGGGCTAAAACGGCCCTGATCACTACCCGCGGCTTTAGAGATATCTTGGAGATCGCCCGTTGCAACCGGCCGGATCTGTTTAATCTGGTCTTTGCCAAACCGAAAGCTTTTATTCCCCGCTACCTTAGGCAGGAGGTAAGAGAGCGGGTGGCAACAGACGGAAAGATCATCACCCCCCTTGAAGAGGAAGATGTGATTAAATGCCTGGGCATCTTCAAAAAAGAGGGTGTGGAGAGCATTGCCATCTGCTATTTGAATTCCTATATAAATGATGCGCATGAGCTGAAAACTCTGGAGATTGTGCGCCGGGAATGGCCGGAGGTGCATGTGACTGCCTCGGTGGAGATCACTAGGGAATGGCGCGAATACGAAAGAACATCTACTGCTGTCTTAAATTCCTATGTCTTGCCCATTGCCTCCTCCTATCTGGACAGATTGGAGGACAAGCTTGCCAGGGAAGCTTTTGCCGGCAAAAAATACATTATGCAAAGTAATGGCGGCAGCACCACTTTTGCGCAAGCCAGAAGAACAGCTATTAATCTTCTGGAATCGGGACCGGTGGCCGGCGTATTGGGCTCTGCGATTTTAGGCAAAATTGTCGGCGAGAAAAATATTATCTCCATGGATATAGGGGGCACGACTGCCAAATGTTCTCTGATTGATCAGGGCGAGGCGAGAATTACCACCGAATATAGGATTGAGCGCACAGAACGCTATGCCGGCTATCCTGTAATGGTTCCCGTCATTGATATCAATGAGATAGGCAACGGTGGCGGCTCGATAGCCTATGTTGATGCAGCCGGTTCTTTAAGAGTTGGCCCCAAATCAGCGGGAGCCTTTCCAGGACCTGTCGCCTACGGGCAGGGCGGGACAGAACCTACCACGACAGACGCCTGCCTGGTCACTGGTCGTCTGTCGGCAGAAAATTTTGATGCTGATGTCGATATGGATCAGGTCAAAGCGGCGATCGAGGAGAAGATAGCCAGACCTTTGGGGCTTAGTGTTGATCAGGCAGCCTTGGATATTATTCGTGTGGCTGAGTCCAATATGGTCAATGCCTTAAAGCTTATTTCAGTTCGCCGCGGCTATGACCCCAGAGAGTTTTCCCTGGTGGCGCACGGTGGCGGTGGGCCGATGCACAGCGCAACTTTAGCTCGCGACCTTAATGCCAGCAGGGTGATTGTTCCCAATTCCGCAGCAGTCTTTTCCGCCTGGGGCATGATGATGTCGGATATCAGGCATGACTGGATCAGAACTATTATCTGCCCTTTGAAGTCAACAGCTGTAGAGGAGATAAATTCGATCTGGGATGATCTAAAGGCCAGCGCTAGAAAACGCATGCAAGATGAGGGTCTGTCGGGCAGTGAGATCATCTTCCAGACCATTGTCGATATGCGCTATGAAGGGCAGGAGCATACAGTTCCAGTGCAGGCGCCTGCAGATCAATGGGGCGATAATACCGCGGCAGATCTGATCGAATCCTTCCATTGCAATCATGAGCATTTTTATACCTTTAGACTTGAAAATACTGAAGTTGAAATTGTCAATTTCCATCTGGTCGCTCTGGGAGTGCAGGAAAAACCGGACATTCCCCACATTGAACAGCTGGGCAAAGAAAAAATTACTGCTGACGGTCAAAGAGAGGTCTTGTTTGACGATAAGATCTGGCGCGAGACGCCAGTCTATTACCGTTCCAAACTGAAAGCGGGCTTTACCGGCAGCGGGCCCATGCTGGTCGATGAAAAAACAGCAACCACTGTGGTTTTGCCGGGACAAAGCTTGACGGTTGATGAATACGGCAATCTGATTATTGAAACGGGGGTGAATTAAGATGAGGCAAGGGATAAGTAAACTGCTAGCTGCAGCTGAAGAGAACAATAATAACACCAGCAGTGATCTTTTACCTAAGATCGACAAGGTCACTTTGGACATTGCCAAAGATGCCCTGATAGCAGTTGGCAACGAGGTATTTCACGCCTTTGCCAGAACATCAATGAGCCCTATTATCTACGAAACCCTGGACTATGCCAGCGGCATAGCCGATGCCAGGGGAAATCTTTTAACGCAAGGCAATGGCGCCTGCGGCTTTATTGGTTTGATTTCGCCTTTGATCAAGGAGATAATCTCTCTTTACGGTCAGGAAAATATGTACCCCGGAGATATATTCATAATTAACGATCCTTATCTGGGCGGAGGTTCTCATTTATCGGATATTGGCATGGCCATGCCGGTTTTCTACCAGGATCAATTGATTGCTTTTGTGGGCAACAAGGCTCATTGGGGCGATGTGGGCGGTATGGCGCCCGGTTCTTTTACAACTGACAGCAGCGAGGTGTTTCAGGAGGGGATTTGTTTCTCCGGTCTCAAGCTGGTTGAAAAAGGAGAACTAAATAAGCAGCTTGAAGGTATTATTCGCTCCAATGTGAGATTTCCCAGCGCGGCCAACGGCGATATGTGGGGCCAGATAGCCTCTCTTCGCACCGGGGCCAAAAGACTTAATGAGCTGGCGGATAAATATGGTGTGGATACTTTGCTGCTAGCCATGCAGCGCCTTTTGGATCAGGGGGAGCAGCTGGCTTTAAAGCGGATCGAAGAGTTTCCCAAGGGAAGCTGGGAAGCGCAAGATTATATGGATGATGACGGGCATGGCAATCCTGTCAAGATCAAGGTCAAAGTGACTATCAGTGATGCTGGTTTTACTGCTGACTACAGCGGCAGCAGCCCTCAGGTAATAAGTCCGATTAATACGGGCAGCAGCTCGCTGGAAGCGGCGGTAAAAATAGTATATATGGCGATACTAAATCCCCAATTAGATGTCAATGACGGTGTCTTCAGGCCTATGCAGGTAATTTGCGAAAAAGGATCTGTTTTGAACTGTAAAAGGCCTGCTCCAACCTCAACCTATTACGAGAGTATGCTCTATGCCGTTGATGTTCTCTGGCAGGCATTGGCACCGGTTTTCCCCGAGGCCTTGGGTGCCGGGCATCTTTTATCTGTTTGTTCCGTTGTTATGTCTGGCAAGCACCATCTTAATGAGGAGCAGTTCCTGATTGTTGAGCCAACCGGCGGCGGCTGGGGTGCCAGTTTGGGCAAGGATGGAGAAGTTGGACAGTTTTGCGTCGGTGATGGGGAGACCTATAATGTTCCGGTGGAAATGGCTGAACGCCGCTACGGCATTATGATCGATGAATACAATCTTCACACTGACGGAGCCGGCAGCGGAGAATACAGAGGTGGCAGCGGTGCTGTCAGAATTTATCGGGCGATGGAGGATGGCCAGCTTTTCACAGCTTCCTTCGGCAGAAACAAATTTCCTGTCTGGGGCATGGCCGGCGGCAAAGACGGATCTCATAATTATTTTGAGATCCATAGAGCTGACGGCAGCAAAGAAGGCCCCTTTGGCATTGTCGCCAGGAAGGTGATGAATAAAGGCGACTATGCGCGCATGGTCACCGCCACGGGCGGCGGTTACGGCAACCCGCTCAAACGAGAGCTCTCTAAGGTGATAGCCGATGTCAAAAACGGCTATATAAGCCTTAGTCAGGCTGCTGCGGATTATGGCGTTGAGCTGGACTCAGACTTGGATCTTGTGGCTGAAAGTCCGGCAAGAATAGCAGTAAATGAAGAATGATCAAAGGCTGATTGTAAGGCTTTAAATTTATGGCAATGTCCCAGTAAGGGCATTGCCGGATTGATTTGGTTGAAGAAGGATGTACTTTACCGGTATAGGAACGGTTGCCAATATATTGACTGTACTGATCGGGGGCGGCCTGGGCTCAATTCTCAAGCAGGGCCTGAAGGAGCGCTACCAGGAGATCTTGATGCAGGCTCTGGGCCTGTCTGTTTTGCTTGTAGGCCTGACCGGCAGCCTCAAAGGCCTGATCTATGTGAACGGTGCAAGTCTTGAGAGCAAAAATCTCCTTGTCATGGTTTTCAGCCTGACCCTGGGAGCCTTGCTGGGGGAATGGCTGAAAATAGAAGAGCGGCTGGTTTCCCTGGCCGGCAGATTTCGTTCTTTAATCAAATTTGAACTGCAAAGCGAGCGATTTGTTGAAGGTTTTGTTTCCACCACCATCATCATCTGCGTTGGGGGCATGGCCATAATAGGTCCCATGCAGGATGCTCTTTTGCAAGATGCCTCCATGCTTTACACCAAAGCGGTGCTGGACGGAATAATCTGTCTGATCATCGCCTCTAATTCTGGTATTGGTGTAGTTTTTGCCGCCATACCCATGGCTTTATACCAGGGAGGATTTACCGTACTGGCGGCTTTGATTGAACCTTATCTCAGAGAGGTAGCCATCGTAAATCTCTCTTTTGTCGGCTCTCTTTTGATTTGCTGTATTGGCATCAATATGCTCTGGCAAATAAAAATAAAGGTGGCAAATTTTCTGCCCGCCCTGTTGTTTGCTGTTTTGATTACTGAGCTTTCCATCTTATTAGGCTTATTTTGATCAAAGCTCAAATTGCCGGTAAATACCTTTGCCGTCTCCTGCTGCAAATCACAGTATGAAGTTTAATTGGCCCGCAACAGCAGTGCCACCTTATAGCTGATCGCCAGATCAAAATTATCTGCTTCTCTTTTTGTTCTTGGTAGATAAATAATTGTGCAAAAAAACGGCCGCTCTTTTGGAGCGACCGTTTTAATTTCCTAAAATTTCCGCAGTGGAAATCAACTTGAATATTAGAGGAACTTTTGCTGCTTGTCACGATAGGTGGTATGCAGCAGATGGTGAGATTTTTCACCCAGGGGCTTTTTGAGGAAATCTTCATAGATGGCTTTGATTTCTTCATTGTCATGTGACTTACGGATGGGCATATTCTCATCTTCGAGATAGATGGCGTCCAGGCGCTCCATACGCTTTTGATTGGCCTTGGTGATAGGTTGTCCACCGCCGCCGACGCAGCCGCCCGGGCAGCCCATGATCTCAATGAAGTGATAGGGAGATTCTCCCGCCCGTACCTGATCCATCAGCTTGCGGGCATTGCCGAGCCCGTGCGCGATAGCCACCTTGACTTCGGTGCCGTCAAGATTGACAGCTGACTCCTTGATGCCTTCAAAGCCGCGTACATCAGTGAAGTTTACATCTTCCAGAGTCTTTTCGGTTACCAGCTCATAGACTGTGCGCAGAGCAGCTTCCATGACTCCGCCGGTGGCGCCGAAGATAACAGCAGCTCCGGTGTACTCGCCCATCCAGGGTGAAAACTCCGCTGGTGCCAGCTTGGTAAAGTCAATGCCGCTGAGGCGGAACAGGCGTCCGATCTCTCTGGTGGTGAGAACGAGGTCAACATCCTGATAGCCGCTGGAATTCATCTCGGGACGAGCGCATTCATATTTCTTGGCTACACAGGGCATGATGGAGACAGAGAAAATCTTCTCGGGTGGAATACCCATTCTCTCTGCCCAATAGGTTTTAACTAGAGCACCAAACATCTGCTGCGGTGATTTACAGCTGGAGAGATTATCCAGAAGATCTGGATAGAAAGTCTCGCAGAAATTCACCCAGCCCGGGCTGCAGGAGGTAAACATCGGGAAGACTCCGTCGTTTGCCATTCTATCTAGCAGCTCACTGCCTTCTTCCATAATGGTCAGGTCAGCGGTGAAGTTGGTGTGCAGAACATGGTCAAAGCCCATCTGCTTTAAGCCAGCCACTAAGACATTCATGGGCAGCTCACCGGTTCTCATGCCGATCTCTTCACCCAGGGCCAGTCTAACTGCCGGGGCGATTTGAGTAACAATAATTTTGTCTGGATCTGACATGGCTGCAACCAGTCTGTCAGTATCTTCGATCTCGCCAATGGCGCCAACCGGACAGGCGTGGATACATTGTCCGCACATGATACAGGGGCTCTCGGCTAGATCTTTGCCCAGGGTGGGCACAACAATGGCGTCGTTGCCACGGTTTTTGACTCCGAGTGCATGGACGGTCTGAACGACAGAGCATTCTTCAATACAGCGATAGCACATCACGCATTTGTCCGGATCACGGAACAAAGACGGGGTGGAGAAATCTTTCGCCATTCCTCTGACTCTGTTGCCAAAGGGAGTTTCTCTGACCATGTATTCAGCGGCCAGGCTTTGCAGCTCACAGTTTTCATTGCGAATGCAAGTAAGGCAGTCCTGGGGGTGATTGGCTAGAATGAGTTCCAAAACAGTCTTTCTTGCTTCATAGACTCTCAGGCTGTGGGTCTTAACCGCCATACCCTCGTAAACAGGCTGTGAACAGGCAGCTTGCAGGAGCTTATCTCCCTCAACCTCGCAGACGCAGATTCTGCAGTTTGCCTTGACGGCCTGATCAGGATGATAGCAGAGGGTGGGAATATTGATTCCAGCCACTTCGGCAGCTTTCAATATAGTTGTATTTTCAGGAACGGAAACTTTGATTCCGTCAATAGTAAGATTAATCATTTTTTGCTCCTTTGCCCTTCTCTACAATAATTTGGCCTTGTAGTCGGCGGAAAAGTGTTCCATGGTGCTCAAGACAGGTGTGGGGGCAGCTTGACCGAGCCCGCAAAGGCAGGTACAAGACATGACATGGCCAAGCTTTTTCGCCAGGGCCAGATCATCATCGTCAGCGTTACCCTCATTTATCTTCACCATCAGATCCATCAGTCTAGAGGTGCCTTCACGACAAGGGGCACATTTTCCGCAGGACTCGTGAACAAAGAATTTTGAAATCTGAGTTGTGACATCAATCAGATCTCTGGTCTCGTCCAGGACAAATACTGCTCCGGATCCCAAAGTTGCTCCGATTTTATCCATATCGTCAAAACCGATTGCTGTATCCAGATTTTGTGCCGGGATGAATGCTCCGGAGGTTCCTCCAATTTGAACTGCCTTGAATTCCTTGCCGTCCCTGACACCGCCGCCCAGCTCAAAGATGATCTCTCTGATGGTGGTATCGGTGGGAACTTCAAAGAAGGTTCTGTTAACCACATCACCACTCAAAGTGACAATCTTCGTGCCCGGATAAGATGGGCTGCCGATAGCGGCATACCATTCTGCTCCATTTTCGACAACTGCAGGAACAGAGGCGAAAGTTTCGACATTGTTGACAATAGTTGGCTTGCCCCAGAGACCGGAAACCGGGGGATAGGGGGGCTTGTAACGGGGTTCACCGCGCTTGCCTTCCAAAGACTCGATCAGGGCAGTTTCTTCGCCGCAGACATAAGCTCCTGCACCGACTCTAACTTCCACTGAAAAATCTCCCAAAGCATCCTTTTCCTCAGCCTGGGCGATTGCTTCTCTTAAAATTTTCACCACTTGGGGATACTCGCCGCGGCAATAGATATATCCTTTGTCCGCTCCGATTGCATGGGCACAAATTGCCATTCCCTCGAGCAGGAGATGCGGATCATTTTCCATAATCAAGCGGTCTTTATAGGTACCGGGCTCACCTTCATCAGCATTGCAGACCACATATTTCTGATCCGCCTCGGCTCTGAAGGCAAAATTCCATTTGGTACCGCAGTTAAAGCCTGCTCCACCGCGTCCTCTAAGATTAGAGGCTTTAACTTCATTAATTAGATTTGCACTGTCCATAGAAAGTGCTTTTTCAAGTGCCTTATAGCCACCCGCAGCTATATAATCGTCAATCTTGAGTGGATCGATTTTTCCGTAGTTACGCAGCAAAATGCGCATTTCTTCGGCCATATTTTTCTCCTTTCCTGATAGCTCAGGTTTGATTAATTCAAACTTTTACCTGTATTTTGCGACGATGCCGGGAATTTTTTCCACTGTGACATCAAAATAAGGTTCACCGTTAATGGTAATCACAGGGGTAGACTGGCATTGGCCAACGCATTGAGTAAATTCCAGTGCAAACAGACCATCTTCAGTGCTAGATCCCATGCTGACTCCCAGCTCTTTTTCCAATGCTGCAATAACATCATCAGCCCCTGCAATGTGACACGGTGCGCTCTCGCAGATCCTGATGATATTTTTGCCTCTTTTTCTGATAGAGAACATTGAATAAAATGAAGCCACTCCATATGCCTCTGATGTTGGAAGACCAAACATTTTGGCTGCTTGGATGATGGCTTCTTCGGGCAAATAGCTTAATTCATCTTGGATTGCATGGAATGCCTCTATCATGCCGCCTGGTATTTCTGCATACTTTGCCAGAATTTCCTGATACTCCATAAATTTTCCTGCCTTTCTTTTATAAATATTCCACCCTAGCTAAATAACGCCTGTTATAATTTCAGGCTGCTGAACAAACAAGAAAATCTCTGATGACAGATATATTCTCACTTTAGTTAGGGTAGAACTGTATATGGAATTCTGTAGTAATTCTATGTGAATGGCAAAACAAGTACAATAGGGATGATGCACATAAACAGGGTGAAAATTATGTGCAAATAACCAAATAAATTAGATATACAAATAATGCTGTCTGGCTCTTTGTTATTATTGAGCTTTTCCTTTTAATTTGACTGCTTACGGCCTTGGTAGCTTGAAAAATCGTTTGCAGAAATTAGATTTTGCCCCTTGGTCTGCAAGTTTATTGAGCAAAAATTTCTAATAGCATTATAATAGACGAAAACTAAGCGCTGAGTAAAAAATACGACAAAAGATGATCATCAATGCCTATGGTGCAAGAGGAAAAATTAGACAAATTAGCTGTAATCAGGTATGCGGGTGCTTTTTCCGCCTGGGTGATAGGTTCCGGCTTTGCCACCGGCCAGGAGATACTGCAGTTTTTCACCGGTTTCGGCCGCTGGAGCTATGCTGTGATTGTTTTGAATGCCCTCGCTTATATTGGCTTTAACCTACTTCTTTTCTTTGCCGGATACAGGCACAGAGATAAGGATAATTTTAATCACTTTGAATACTTTCTAAATAAGCAGCTGGGCAGGATCTATAACTGGTCAATTCCCGTGATCTTGCTGGCAGTCATGCCGGTTTTGATCTCGGGAGCGGGTGCGACCCTTTATGAGCACTACAATATACCGCATTATCTTGGTTCAGCCTTGATGACCATCCTTGTTTTACTGGCCTATCTGGCGGGTTTTGAAAAACTGGTGAAAATTGTCTCAAGCATCAGCTCTGTCATTGTAATTTTAATTGTGACAGTGGCCCTGCTCAGCTGTATCAGCAATTTCAGTCATTTTTCAACTATCGCCAGCAATGAGCCCATGCTTCAGGAAAAACAAAACTCCCCCCACTGGCTGATCAGTGCCATATTATATGTCTCCCTGATTTATCTGACCGGCAGCAGCTATTTTACCAGCATCGGCAAGACAGCAGAGAAGAAAAGGGAGTTAAAATACGGTGCTCTGGCTGGCGCCATAATTGTTATTTTGACCATAGCTGCTTTGAATACTGCCATGTTCCTTAAAGGAGATGAGGTGGCTGATCGTGATATACCAATGCTCTATTTGGCTAATGAAATATCTGCCGGACTCGGCTCAATCTTTTCAATCGTCTTGGTTTTAGGTATCTTCCCCTCCTGTTCAGCCATGCTCTGGACTGTCTGCAGCCGCTTTAAACGGGGAGGGGTAAGAGGCAACAAGCTCTTTGCTGTCGCCATAGCTGCTTTTATTTATATTGTTTCTTTATTTTCGTTTACAGAGCTGGTGGCGGTATTATATCCGTTGGTGGGATATCTGGGCCTTGTTTTTACAGGGGGTATGATCTTCAAAGGGATCAAAGAAATATTGGCGCGCAAAGCTATCTAGCTAAGCCGGCAGCCAAAAAGGCAAGAGCAAAAGCCCGGATCGATTGAAGCGGGCGGCTGGTAGATTTAGGCGCCTCTAATTTCAGCAAAATCTCCGATTGACCAAAGCGAGAATTGCTGAAACTTCAAAGACGAAAGCTTAAACAAGAAGATATTTTATCTCAGATAAAGCAGCCTCTTTTAGTCGCGCCAGTAATTGTTGGCGGCGGCAACAGTCTGGAAGTGAATTGCCACCACTTCTGATGCCCTAGTCAAACTGTCGGCATTGGATGAATAGGCAGCTCTCAGCACCTTCTTGACATTCTCGTCAGGCTGGATCATGCCGACTGCTTTACGGGCGAGCTTGACTGCAAGGTCAAAACCTTCTTGCGCTGTATTTGTTTTTAAGCTGGTAAGCCATTGTTCAGACATTTTCTTTCCTCCTCGCTAATGCTTAACAAAAGTCTTATTGATATTTTTATCCTAGCAAAATATTTCAGCTCTTAAGGAAACATAGATTACTGAATACAATTAATACAGTTTTAGGGCATTTCTACCTGTCTGCTGACAAGTGTCAAGCAGGAAATTATAATTAGCCTAGAGAAAATAATTAGTAAGACAAAAGATCAGAGACGACAAAATAAAAATTGAGCTAGCAGAACTATCTGCTAAATCAAGCTTAAAGGAGTACGCGATGAAAAATATACTGTCTAGATTGAAGATGCTCTTTTCAGCACCCTTGAGAGCCTTAAAAAAATTCCCTCTCGCCAGCTTTTTTTCTTTTATTCTGGTTCTTCTTTCTTTGGTCCGCATTCAAACAGATCTGACCGAAGCGCAGGGATTATCTTTTCTGCTCAGCTCTTTGAGCTGGTCTCTGGCCTTTGCTACAGCATTGAGCATGGCTGCGGTCGCATTTTCTTCTAGGAGAGATTATGGCAGGAAGGGATTTTTTCTCAGTAATCTAGTTGTGATTGCCTTTTCTTTGTCCTTGTTTATTTTGCTCTTTAGCTTTAGCTCTGCCCCCAGTGTTGATTCCGGCAGAGATAATGGCTTCATCTCTCTTTTAGCTGCCGCCAGAGTAGCAGCTGCCATGTTTATAAGCCTGCAGCTATTTGTCCTGATAATATCGGCGCCAAAAGCTGCAGCCCCAGCAAAGGATCTGGCCGCTGATCAAAATCTCAGGCGCTATCAGTTTGATCTTCAGGGGCAAAACTATGTACGAACATTATTTATTCTCCTGCAGTCAGCTGCAATTGCTGCTGTCTACGGCCTGATCATTTTTATCGGTGCCAGCAGCCTGGCCGCGGCAGTCAATTTTCTCTTGCTGCCAGCGATGAGCAGTAAAGTTTATGGCTATATCGGGGTAATTTCTACCTATATAATCTTTACCGTCTTTCTTGGCCAACTTCCGGATATTAAAAAGGAAAAGGAACAGGAATGGGAAAAGGCAGGCAGGCAGCCAAGATTTATCGAGATCCTCTTTGGTAACGTTCTTGCTCCCATTTTTCTAGCCTTTGCCCTGGTCCTATTACTGTGGACCGGTCAGACTGTTGCTTACGGGATAAAGACTAGTTTTTCAGGCCTGGTAGGCATTGTTTCCACCTACTCCCTGGGGGGTATCGGGCTCTATCTGATGCTGGCTGAGCAAAATAGCAAAATAGCAAAAATTTACCGCAAAGTATTTCCACCGGCCACACTTTTGATCCATATTGCGGCCTTCACAGTCCTGCTGCAATCTATCAGAAAAGAAGGTATAAAGTACGGAGAATACTGGTTTATCCTTATCTCTGTTTTTGTCTTTGCCTCCTTGTCTTTATTTCTGACCGGCAAAGGGAGGGCCTATCTTTTTACTGCTATCTTATCTATGGTCCTGGCTGTACTATCTGTCCTCCCCCTGATTGGCTATAGTGCCCTGCCGGCAAAATCTCAAATCAGGCGACTGGAAAAAATCCTCATTGCCGAGGAGATGCTTGATGAGCGGGGCATTGTTCCTGCTATCAAGCTGCCAGACACAAAAAGCCGCTGGAATATTTCTGATGCAGTTGAGTTTTTGGCCTTTGGGGAATATGACAATTTTCCTCATTGGTTCAAGCGGGAGCTGGGCCATGACGATGTTTTTAGAAGGACATTTGGCTTTAGCAAGCTTTGGTCTGAAGATGACCAGAGCCAGTTAGATTATTACGCAATTAGTTTTTATCTGGCTGATCAATCATTTGCTATCAAGACCTATGATCTGGCTGTCAGCCTAGACAATTTGTCTGGCGGCGAAGCAGAAAGCTTTAGCTTTGAAGGGGAAAACGGCCTCTACCAGCTAGATTGGACTGTCAATGGAAGTAAGCCGCCTATCTTTTCAATCTCTCTCCATCAAGAGCCTATTGTTGAGGTAGATCTGCAGGCATACTTTGCCAAACTTGCAGATAAATATCCTGGGGACAGTTCATTTGATCGGGCAGCGGCGATTGAAGATATGAGTGTGGAATTTGAAACTGAAGAGGCTAGCTTTCTTTTGCTTTTCCAGCATGCTGAGATTAGAGAAGACAAGCTGGCCAGCGAAATGTTTTACTGGGCCAAGCCAAAAATTTTATTTATTGACGAAAAAAAATAGATTTAGATCAATCTGAGAGACCAGATTATAAGTTTTATAGGTTGTTAAAATTGCCGAGTTATTGACATATGTCAGAAAGTCTCTATAATGAAATTAGTAATGACATATGTCAATAACTGTTCAAGGAGGTGAGATTAATGCCCAGAATGGATGGAACAGGACCTAGGGGAGCCGGCCCTTTGACAGGGAGAGGTTATGGCCCCTGCGCTGCTGGCGATGCTGATTACGGTTATGGCAGAGCTTATGGCAGAGGATTCGGCTGCAGGCGGGGTTTTGGCAAAGGATTTGGAGGTTTCGGCAGAGATTTTTCAGCTTACCCTCAGACAGCGAAAACCCAAAAGGAGTTTTTACAAGAAAGAAAAGAACTGTTGCAAGATCAGCTGGAATTCATCGATGAAGAGCTGGAGAAGCTGTAAAAATACACAGAAATAAACAGGGGACGCTCTGCTTATTTCTGTTTTTTGTGAGGAAATAGATGTCCAGACCGAGAAAATGGAGAAAAGTCTGCAGCCTGCCTGAAAACAACAGATTTGGCCCTCTGGGCTTTGCCCAGGATGATTTAGATCATGTCAAGATGACGATTGATGAATATGAGACCATCAGGCTGATCGATCTGAACGGCTTCACCCAGGAGGAATGCGGGGTACAGATGAATATTGCCCGCACAACAGTGCAGGGGATATATTCTTCGGCCAGAAAAAAGCTGGCCAGAGCTCTGGTCAATGGTGAGATGCTTGTCATTGCCGGCGGTGAATACAGACTATGCGACAGCAGAGATGAGAGCTGCGGACGTGGCTGCCAGCGCAGAAGACACGGGGGACATCAGCTGAGAATGGAGGGAGAGTAAGATGAAAATAGCCATACCGGTGGAAGATAATACTGCAGAGGCAAGAATCTGTTCATCTTTTGGAAGAGCAGCTTATTTTTTGCTTTACGATACCAGCAAAGAGGAGGTAAAGTTTGTCGCCAACACAGCGGCAGCCAGTGCCAACGGTACCGGTATCGGGGCGGCTCAGATTATTGCCGACGAGGGTGCAAAGGTCCTTATAACCCCGCGCTGTGGCAAAAATGCGGCAGATATTTTGCTGGCTGCAGGGGTGAAAATTTACCGCAGCACTGACTTTTTTGCCAGCGAGAATATCGAGAGTTTTTTGCAGGGGAAACTGGATTTTTTGACCGAGATCCATGCCGGCCTGCACCAGCATGGATAATAAAAGGATGAAAATAGCTGTCCTCAGCGGCAAGGGAGGAACCGGCAAGACATTAGTGTCGGTTAATCTTGCTGCTCTGGCAGAAAGATCGTTGTATATTGACTGCGATGTCGAAGAACCCAATGGCCATCTTTTTTTTAAGCCTACCAATATCCTAACTGAGGACGTGACTGTCAAAATCCCTCTAGTCGATAATGAGCTCTGTAACGGCTGCAGGGAATGCGTGCAGTTTTGCCGTTTCAATGCTTTAGCCTATGTAAATGAAAGGCTGATCTTAAATGATGGCATCTGCCATTCCTGCGGGGGCTGTGTTTTACTTTGTCCACAGTCAGCTTTTAGTGAAAAGGAAAAGGTCATCGGCAGGATCGATGAGGGCAGATCATTAAATGTGAAAGTAAAAGGAGGCCGCTTAAATATTGGTGAGGCTTCAGGGCTTGCAATTATCCAAAGATTGCTGGCAGAAGACCCTGAAGAGCAAAGTTTATATCAGTTTATTGACTGCCCGCCGGGCAGCTCCTGCAGCGTGATGGAGAGCATTAAGGATGTGGATTACTGTCTTTTGATTGCCGAACCAACCATCTTTGGTGCACATAATCTGGAGATGGTTTATGAGCTGGTTGAATTGTTTGGCAAAAAATACGGTGTGGTAATCAACAAATATCTGGACGCTGACAATCCGGTGGAAAGATTTTGCCAGCAGAAAAAGATTAATATTCTGGCAAAAATTCCCTTCGACAAGGAGCTAGGCTTAATAAATTCCAGGGGGCAAATTGCCAGCAGAGAGTCTGGCAGATTTAAGGAGATGTTTTCTATGCTGCTGGCTAGATTAGTAAAGGAGCTTGAAGATGAAGCAATTGCTGATCCTGAGTGGTAAGGGCGGTACAGGCAAAACAACTATCGCCAATGCTTTTATCAGGCTGGCCTCTGCCAGAGCCTTTGCCGATTGCGATGTTGATGCGCCTAATCTTCATTTGATCTTTGACTGGCCTAAAGAAGCTGAAAAAAAAGATTACTTCGGCCTGGACAAAGCAGTAATTGACTCTGCTTTATGCAGTCAATGCGGGCTTTGCCAGCAGCATTGCCGCTTTAATGCCATAAGTTTTAACGCGGGCTATATTGTTGATCTCTTTGCCTGTGAGGGCTGCGCGGTATGTGAATATATCTGCCCGGATGAGGCCATAAAAATGCTGCCGGCTGTAGCGGGAGAATTAATGCTTTATCGGCAAGAACGAAAAGTCTTTTCGACAGCCAAGCTGAAAATGGGCTGTGGCACTACGGGGCTACTTGTCAGTGAGGTTAAAAGGCAGATGAAAGATAATCTGCCTCCTGATGCCGGGCTGGCAATTATTGATGGTTCTCCGGGCATCGGCTGCCCGGTCATAGCTTCACTTAGCGGTGTGGATATGGTGCTTTTGGTGGCAGAGCCTTCCTTGTCTGGTATCAGTGATCTAGAAAGAATAGTAGATACGGCAGCAAAATTTGCCGTTAAAACCGTTGTCTGCGTTAATAAAGCCGATACCAATCCCCAGCTGGCAAAAGAGATAGAAAATTTTTGTTTTAGTTACAAGATCCCCTTTGTCGGCGAGATTCCCTTTGACCCGCTGGCGGTGACAGCAATAAACAGCGGCCGAAGCATCATCGATATAGACTGTCCCTCAGGCCGGGCCGTGAGCACGGTTTACGAGAGAACAATGGCTTTGCTGCTACAGGAAAAAATTGATGAAAATTAAAGTA
>CAZUWY010000013.1:0-21023 GCA_964624395.1 uncultured Mageeibacillus sp.
GTGTAAATTACTTTATCCCCCGGCAGGGGGCGGATGCTGTCGAGGCGCAAAATACCCCTTAGCATGGCCAAGCCGGTAAAATTACTCTCATGACTGTGCAGCAGATAATGGCCGCCTACCCCGCGTAAAATTACTGCTTTGTTTTTCTTGGGCCCATCTGTCATAGCAATAGATTAAAGATTTTCACCTCAGCCATCATCGGGTTTATCCGTCTGGCCGGAGTTTGGATCAGTGGTCGTTTCCGTCGGCGCTTCAGTTGTCGGTGTGGTCTCGGGTGTCGGCGCCGTCGTCGGTGTCGGCACGGGGGTGGGATTTAAGAACTGGTCATAATCTTTCTTGGAGCCATAGACAACCGTGATTGAATCACTGGTGAAGCTGCTGCCGGCTTCGATACTTTGCGTCAGAATAAAGATTGAATTCCAATGATCCTTATTGCGCGGATCAAGGGCATTGGCCTCTGCCGAGCCGATGCTGTTGGTATTTATATGCTTGATGCCCACCTGACCCAGAAGTGAATAAGCCTGAGTCATATTCTTGCCCACCAGCTGGGGCATGATCTGCACCGCCGGCGGCACGGGTGTGGGGTTGAAATAGTTATTATAGTCTTCTCTGGTGCCGACCAGAACGGACACCTGGCTGCCACCTTCAGTTGAGGTTCTGGCTGCGGGCGTCTGAGTGATAACCACCTTTTTATCCTCCGGGATAGTGCGGCCGCCTATGGTGGTCTGGCTGCCTAAGATCAGATTGGAATCCTCCAGCATCTGAATCGCCATGGCCAGCGACTGATTGGTGATATCCGGCACTTCGACCACAGCAGAGCCGGAACTGTAGACAATGGTAATAACAGTGCCTTTTGTCTCCAGGCTGTTGGCCTGGGGGATGGTGCGGATAACATTATCTCTTTCCGTAGTATCCGAGGGTTCCTGGCGGAAGATAACCTCAAAGCCCTCTGCTCTTAAAATCTCCTCGGCCGCCAGTCTGGACTGGCCGCTCACATCAGGTACAGCAACAGACTCCTGACCTTCACAGACATAGATCTCTAAAACTGCCCCCTGAGGATTTATTTTCACCTGCCCGTCGGATTCCGGCTTTTGCCGTAAAATAATCCCTATTTCTGCATTTTCATCAATTTCCGTATGAATCTGGACCTGCAGGCCCTGCTTTCTAAGTTCCTCCAGATCTTCTAGGGCATCATCATAATAGCGGCCGACAAAATTGGGCAAGATGATCTCTGGATTATCCGGCTGATCGGGGCTGGTATTAAATCTTTGCACCAGCCAGACAACCAGGACGGCCACCAAAACCATGGCAATGGCGACAATGCCAAAAACCAGAGCAGTATCCCGGTAGCGAGAACTCCTTCTTTTATTGTAGGTATGCTCAATCTCGCGCAGTTTATTGTAATTGGCCTGCTGCTTTTGTAAACCGATCGCCGAGGTAGACCCCTCCCAGCCCGAAGCTGATTTGGGGATAACACCGTAGATGGCATCAGGTTCAATCATAAAGGCATCCAGCTCGTCGACAAACTCTCTGGCCGACTGGTAGCGACCGTCCGGATTTTTTTGCATGGCTTTGTTAACAATGGCATCCAGAGCCCTGGGCAGGCCTCTCAAATGGGTGGAAGGCGGCAGGGGGTTTTCCTGCAGATGCTTGATCGCCACTGCCACCGAGGATTCACCGTCGAAGGGCAGCTGGCCGGTCAGCATCTCATAAAAGACCACGCCGAGAGAATAAAGATCGGAGCGGGTGGTGATGCTGCCCCCTCTGGCCTGCTCGGGCGAAAAATAGTGAACCGAGCCTAAAACCATGCCCCCGGTCAGGGTGATGGTGTTGGCACTTGAGGTTCTGGCGATGCCAAAGTCAGTCACTTTGGCCACCATATCCGGGGTGACCAAAATATTTTGCGGCTTGATATCCCTGTGGATAATGCCTCTTTGATGGGCATGCTCCAAGGCCAGCCCGATCTGGATCATCAGGGGGGTGGCCTGTCTGTAGTCCAGATGACCTTGCTCTCTGATCAGTTCCTTGAGAGTTTTCCCCTCCACATATTCCTGGACAATATATCTGGTTCTGCCGTCCTGGCCGTAATCCAGCACGCGCACAATATTGGGGTTATCGAGGCTGGCAGCCGCCCTAGCCTCAGTGGCAAAGCGCTTAATGAATTCGGGATCGTCAGTTAACTCGTCGCGCATCAGCTTGAGTGCGACATGAATACCCAGTTCAATATCCTGGGCCAGATAAACCGAGGCCATCCCGCCCTGGCCCAGATCTCTGATGATCCGGTAGCGTCCGCCGATGATGGTGCCCGGGGCCATCTGGTAATTGCTAGTTCTCATCTGAACCTCCCAGGTCAACAAAGGCCACTATGACCGTGACATCATCCTGCCCGCCCGAGGCATGGGCTATATCCACCAGTTTTTCCGCCGCTTCTCTGGCATTTTTAGAGTTTTGCAGCAGCCATTCAATATCTTCATCGGGCACATAGCCGTGCAGGCCGTCGCTGCAGACCAAATAGCGGTCACCGGCCTCAAGCTCGAAAACATCTATCGCCGGGCGGATATAGTCAGGAGATCCCATGGCCTGAGTCAGGATATGCCTTTGCGGATGAACGCGGGCTTCCTTTTCGTCTATCTCGCCTAAATCGATCATCTCCTGAACCAAAGTCTGATCCTTGGTCAGCTGCTCCAGCAGCTCTTCTCTCAGACGATAGCATCTGCTGTCGCCTATCTGGCAAAGGTAGATATTGTCCGGATAAAAAAGGGCACAGGTCATCGTTGTGCCCATACCGCTGTTGGACTGGCTTTCCAAAGAGCGCTTGTAGATGGAAATATTAATCGACTGGACATTATCCTCCAGCAGCCTTGTGACCTCAGCTAGGTCTTCCTCCTGGGGCAAAAGAGGATAAAGCATCTCTCTTATGCCGTCGATGGCAATCTTGCTGGCCAGCTCACCATTGAGATGCCCGCCCATGCCGTCAGCCACAACCAGCACAGCAGGAAAAAGATTTTCCTTGCTGACAATGGCAAAATTATCTTCATTTCCCTGTCTGGACGGCCCCTTGCGGCTCATGGCTGCATAATGCAGATCTTCAAGCATTTTCCTGACTTCTCCTTAACTGGCCGCAAGCGGCGGCAATATCTCGCCCCAGCTCGCGTCTTCTGGTCACCTTAATCTTTTTATCGGCCAGCAGTTTAATAAAACTTGTAATTCCTTCCTCGGGCGTGGGGCGATAGGCAATCCCCGGCACCTGATTGGCAGGAATAATATTCACATGGCAAAATTTGCCCTGCAAATTAGCGGCAAGCTCCCAAGCATGCTCTTTTTTGTCATTGATGCCGGAAAACAATGCGTATTCGTAGGTAATTCTCCTCTTGCTCTGCCGGGCATATTTCTCACCCGCCTCAATTATATCCTTGTACCTATATTTCCTCGCTATCGGCATTAAAAGCTCCCGGATATTCTGATTGGGAGCGTGCAGCGAAATCGTCATAGTTATTGGTAAATATTCATCTATGAATTTTAACATCTTATCAATAATGCAGCAAGTCGACAAAGTCACCCGCCTGGGACTGATGCCCAGACCTTCAGGGTCGGACAGGCGCCTGATAAAGCTGACAACATTTGCATAATTATCCAAAGGCTCCCCGATACCCATAATATTAACACGCTTAATCTGATTGCCGCTCAGCTTGCCGATTAAAGCCACCTGGGCCAGCATCTCCCCTGCAGTCAAGTCTCTGACCAGGCCCAGATCGGCCGAGGCACAAAAACTGCAGCCCATCCGGCAGCCCACCTGAGTGGAGATGCAAAGAGAGGCACCGTAGCGATAGTGCATTAAGACAGCTTCAATAATATTTTTGTCTCTCAGCTGGAGCAGGTATTTTTTTGTCTGATCAATTTGTGAGGATAATTCCTGGCTGACAAACAAAGGAATGGGGTCAAAATCTGCTGCAAGTTTGAGGCGGATCTCTTTTTTAAGATCAGTCATTTCGGAAAAACTCTCCAGACCTCGCTTTTGCCAGGCCAAGATCTGCCGGGCCCGATAGCTCTCCAGCCCGTTTTCGCGGCACCAGGCTTCCATTTCTTCAAGGTTTAGATCGTAAAAGTCTCTTTTTTTAGCCGCCAATTTCTCTGCCATCACAACTCGCCCGCCCTTTGGGATTTTTAGGAGCCCAAAAGCTCTCCCTCCGGATAATTATGGGCACAGTCGCAGCAGGGCATAACCTTGCTGCCGGCGGGCTGAATGATCTCCAGATCGATCAGGCCCACCCCGCAGGCGACAGTAATAGTCTTGCCGCAGGTGAGCATACTGCCCGGGGGAGCAAAATTCTGGCAGGAATCATCGACCAGAGTCGAGGATAAAATCTTCAGCCTCTTGCCCAAGAAAGTAGTAAAAGCTCCCGGCCAGGGCTGGGTGCCGCGGATGAGATTATGGACTTCGCGAGCGGACAAGGCCCAGTCGATGCGGCCCGACTCGCGCTCCAAGCGAGGGGCGTAGCTGGCCAGACTGTCATCTTGCCTATAAGCTTTCAATTCTCCGGCCAGATAGGCCGGCAGTGAATCTATAAACAATTTAGCCCCCAGCTGGGCCAGTTCCAGCAAGAGGCTGCCGGCATCTATATTTTCAGCAATCGGATATTTGATCTGGGCCAGGACAGGTCCGCTGTCCATGCCCGCCTCCATCACCATCAAGCTGACGCCCGTAATCTCTTCACCGGCAATGATGGCCGCCTGTACAGGGGCGGCACCGCGATAGGCGGGTAAAAGCGAAGGGTGAATATTGAGGCAGCCGTAGCGGGGAATATCTAAAAGCTTTTGCGGCAGGATCTGCCCATAGGAGGCGGTGAGCAAAAGATCAGGGGCAAAATCAAAAAGTTTAGTCAAAAAATCTTCACTGCTAACCTTTTCCGGCTGCCAGACAGTAATATTTTCCTTTTGGGCAAAGATTTTCACAGGAGACTCAACCAGCTCCATTTTTCTGCCCTGGGGCCTGTCCGGCTGCGTAACTATTAAAGCCGGCAGTAAAGAAGCAGCTTTTAATGAACTCAGGACAGTGGCGGCAAAATCCGGCGTGCCCATGAATAACAGTTTATTGATCATCTCTGACCTCAAAGTCCTCCTCATCCTCCAGGCTGGAAAGCTCCACTAAAGGCTCCAGAGCCCTGTCCCGGTACAAGATGCCGTCCAGATGATCCGTCTCATGACAGACGCAGACAGCAGCCAGACCTTCATATTCTCTGACAAAAGTATTGCCCTCTAAATCCTGGGCCTCGAGGACAATTCTTTCCGGCCGTTCGACATTGCCGACCAAACCGGGCAAGGAAAGGCAGCCCTCCTCACCGATGCAAGATCCTTCTGCTTCAATGATGATGGGATTTACAACAACAGTATCCTCATCCTCCTCGCCGCCTAAATTCATCACAAAAATACGGCGCAGGATACCCACCTGGGGTGCAGCCAGGCCGATGCCGTTATATTCACGCATGGTCTCGAGCATATCTTCAGCCAGAGTTTTAAGCCTCTGATCAAATTTTTCCACAGCTCTGGCTTTTTTTCTCAAAGCCGGATCACCTTCGGTTAACACTTTGCGAATTGCCATCACTAATCCCTCCTGACAGCAAAGATTATAGCACGATCCGCCCTAAAGCATTGAGTAGGGGTCAATATCGAGAACTATTGTGACCTCCGGCCGGCGTTTGAAGCTGTCGGCCAGCCGCAAAAAATTGGTCAGATTTTCACGCGAGGAGGATTTGGCGATCAAACGATAGCGGTACCTGCCTCTAAGCCTGGCCAAGGGAGCCCTTTGGCAGGAGATCAAAGTCAAGTCGGAAAAATATTTTGGATAGCGCTGCAGCTGCTTTTTTAGGTAGTTTTCCAAGTTTTGAGAAAAGGTCAGCACCTCATCATCTGAGCGGCCGGAGAGTAAAATGAGGCCGATATGGGCAAAGGGAGGATAAGAAGCTCTCTTTCTAAATTTTAACTCCGAATCCAAAAAGGCAGAAAAATCCTGCCTGGCCGCTGTCTGAATAATAATATTATCCGGCTGGGCAGTCTGAATAATAACCTGGCCGGGAAGATCTCCCCTGCCCGCCCTGCCGGCCGCCTGGGTCAAAAGCTGAAAGGCCTCTTCCCTGGCTCTAAAATCTGACTGGGCCAGGATTTGATCAGCGGATAAGATTCCCACCAAGGTGACATTATGAAAATCATGGCCCTTGGCGATCATCTGGGTGCCGATCAGGCAGTCAAACTCCTTCCGAGAAAAGGCATCAAGAATTTCTTGATGAGAGTATCTGCCGCTGGTACTATCAAGATCCATGCGCACTGCTTTAGCCGGGCTGAAGAGCTCCTTAAACAGCTCTTCGGCCTGCTGGGTTCCGGCTCCGGCACTGCCTATCTCCAAGCCGCCGCAGACGGGGCATTTATCTGGCAGGGCCGAGACCTGCCCGCAGTAATGGCAGATCAGATGGCTGCTCTTTATTTTCTTTTGCCAGGGGTTTAAATGGACAGTCAAAGCGATATCACAGCGGGGGCATTCGAGGCAGTGGCCGCAGTCATGGCAGATCAGGCTGGTGGAAAAGCCGCGCCTGTTGATCAAGAGCATTGCCTGCTCCTGGCGGGCAAAGGTCTCATCTAAAGCTGCCTGCAGGGGTCTGGAGAAAAGATTTTTGTGTCCGGCCGCTCTTTCCGCTCTGAGATCGACCACTTTTACCTCCGCCATACCGGCCTGGCCCACCCTTTCCGGCAGCTCCAAACGGGAGGATTTGCCCTCTATTGCCCGCTGGCAGCTTTCCACCGAGGGGGTGGCTGAACCCAAAAGCAAAACTGCCCCATTTATATGCGCCCTGATTCTGGCCATTTCCAGCGCATGGTAGCGCGGGCTGGTCTCAGATTTATAGCTGCGGTCCTGCTCTTCGTCCACCACGATCAGGCCGAGATTTTCCAAGGGGGCAAAGATGGCGGAACGGGCACCGACGACAATCTTTTTTTCCTTGCGCAAAATCTGTTGCCAGCTTTCATAGCGCTCAACCGGTGTCAACCGGCTGTGCATAATGGCAACATCGGCGCTGAAGCGCTGGGAGACCCGGGCCACCATTAAAGGCGTCAGAGCAATCTCCGGCACCAAAATCAGGACTGTCTTGCCCTCTTTGATTATTCTTTCGGCAATCTGCAGGTAAATTTCAGTCTTGCCCGAGCCGGTGACGCCCTGCAAGAGAATTTCGCTCAGCTTGCCCGGCCTGGCCTGATCTCTTTTGCTCAGGATTTCCTCGATCACATCTTTTTGCTCGGCTGTAAGTTCAATCTCTTGCTCCGGCAGCTCAAAAAGCTCAGGAGCTTTTAGCTCCCTTCTCACCTTCTGGGCAAAAAAGACTAAGATCCCCTTGTTTTTCATATACCTGAGAATATTAGGACTGACCTGGCAGGCCTGGCTGATCTCGGATAAAAGAGCAAATTCATGCTGAAGTAAAAATTCACAGACCCTGATATGGCCCAGGCTCTTAAACTCATCTTCAGCCAGCATCAAGATCACCTGCTCCGGATCTGAAAGTTTGGCCGCCAGTTCCTTTTTGTCTCCCACAGAGGTCACAGCGGCAGGTATCATGGTGCGAACCGCCCTGCCTCTAGAGCAAAAATATCTCCTTCTCATCTCCTGGGCCAGCTGCAAAAGCTCAGCTGTGATAACAGGCCCTTCGGTCACCAGCCTGGCGATTTCTTTTATCTCTAAATCTTTGGCATCTACGGGGATCTCTTTTGTCAGCTCGGCGACATAGGCTCTAGTTAGATCTTTTCGGCGCGCAAAGGGGAGCTCTACAATCGCACCAACCTTTATTTGAGCTTTAAGCTCAGACGGAACCAGATAGGTCCAGTCCCTGTCAAAGCTTCTAGTTGCGTCATTTAGCCACACTTTGGCATACATTATAAGCCCTCCAGGAGGGAGAAGAGATCTAGCTGATCACTTTTAGGCAGATCGCCGAGGCTTTTGGCCTCTAACAGCGCCTGCAAAACGGCCGGGCCTACCCCCGCTCGCTTGGCCAGATCATCCTGTGTGGAAAAGGCCCTTTCCTCTCTCGCCCTGACAATTTGCTCAGCCTGGGCGGCAGACACACCGGGGATGGCCGAAAGAGGCGGCCTGATCTGTTTGGGGGCGGGCGCTGAAAATCTCACCGCGGCCGAATCCTCGAGCGAGAGGGGTAAAAAATCTATCCCTCTTTGCTGCATCTCTTCCACCAGTTCAAGAATATAGTAGATTTTTTGCTCTCTGAGATCAAGGCGTCCCTTGCTGCCCAGCTCTCTTCTGTTCTTTCTCACCTCATTTTCCGGCAGGCACATCAGGCTGCTGTCAAATTCAGCCGCTCTGACGGTGAAATAAGTGGAGTAATAGGCTTCCGGGTAATGGACCTTAAACCAGGCGATGCGCAGGCTGGAGATGGTATAGGCCACAGCATGGGCCTTGGGGAACATATACTGGATTTTATCGCAGCTCTCGATATACCAATCGGGGATACTATAGTTTCTCATCTCTTCTGCCTGCTCAGGCAGAAGGCCCTTGCCCCTTCTCACCCTCTCCATAATGTCAAAGGCCATCTTATCCGGCAGGCCGCTGTAGATCAGGCGGGTCATGATGCTGTCCCTGCAGCCGATGACATCGTTGATGGTGCAGGTCCCGTCCGAGATCAGCTCCTGGGCGTTGCCGGTCCACACCCCCCGACCGTGTGACAGGCCGGAGATCTGGACCAGGTCGTAATAGCTGGTAGGTTTGGTCTGGGCAATCATGCGGCGGGCGGCAAAAGTTCCCATCTCCGGGATGCCGATTACAGCCGAACCGATGCTGGATTTCTCCATCGGAATGCCCAGGGCATCTGTGCCCTGAAATAAAGACATCACAGCAGGATCGGGGATGGGGATAGTGTTGACGTCAATGCCGGTAATATCTCCCAGCATCTTCAGCATGGAAGGATCATCATGGCCTAAGATATCCAGCTTTAAGATGGTGTCGTGCAGGGCGTTAAAGTCAAAATGAGTGGTGATCACACCGGCATCCGCCTTGTCAGCCGGATGCTGGATGGGAGTGAAATCATAGATCTCATATTCCCTCGGTACCACAACAATGCCGCCCGGATGCTGGCCGGTGGTCCTTTTGACCCCGGAGATGCCGGCGGCCAGGCGCCTGACTTCGGCTCTTCTCGCAGCCCTCCCCTGCTCCTCGAAATAGTTTAAGACCATGGCGGTGGAGTTTTTTTCGGCATAGCCGGAAATGGTGCCCGCTCTGAAGGTATAGGCGGCACCAAACATGGTCTCAATAAACTTATGGGCTCTGGGCTGGTATTCACCGGAGAAATTTAAATCAATATCCGGCTGCTTATCGCCGTCAAAGCCTAAAAAGGTCTCAAAGGGAATATCTTGCCCCTCTCTTTTTAGCTTTGTCTGGCAAAGCGGGCAGTTTTTCTCCGGTAGATCGTAGCCCGAGCCGTAGCTGCCGCTGCTGTCAAATTCAGTAAAATGGCAGGCCGGACAGACATAATGCGGCGGCAGTGGGTTGACCTCTGTTATACCGCAGAAGGTGGCCACCAAGGAAGAACCGACCGAGCCCCTTGAGCCGACAATATAGCCGTCCTGGTTGGATTTTCGCACCAGTTCGCTGGTGATATAGTACATGACGGCAAAGCCGTTATCGATGATGGCATTGAGCTCGCTTTTGACTCGCCCGGAAACTATTTCCGGGAGCAGATCGTCCCTGCCGTAGATGGCTTTGGCTGCGGCCCAGCTTCTTTGAACCAGCACTTCTTCAGCCTGCTCGACAACCGGTGGAAAGGATCCTTGGGGAAAGGGCAGCAGCTTATCTTCAATCTGGTCAGCTATAGCCAGGGGGTTTTTGATCACAATCTTTTCTGCCAGCTCCTCGCCCAGATAGGAAAACTCAGTTAGCATCTCCTCCGTGGTTTTAAAATAAAGGTCTGCCCCCTCGCCGTTAAGATTAAAGCCCAGATCATGCAAAACAATCTGGCGCAGGATTTTATCCTCCGGATCCAGATAATGAGCATCGCTGGTGGCACAGACAGGTCTATCTGCCAGTTTGGCCAGCTCTATGACCAGGCGGTTGAGATTTTTTAGATCTTCCTCATTTCTCAGCGGAAATCTGCCCTCCTGCAAAAGATAGCGATTATTGGTCAGGGGCTGAACTTCCAGATAAGCGTAGGATCTGGCCAGAGCAAGCAGGTCCTTGTCTTTAATCTTTTCTCGGGCCAGCTGGTAGTCAAAGGAGCTTTGCTGGTAGATATCTAAAAGATGAGAAAATATCTCGCCCCTGCTGCAGGCCGCCCCTTTAATCAGGCCCTCGCTAAAGTACTCCAGCCAGCTCTGCCTGATCCTGGGCCGGTAGTAAAAATCTTCCAGATGGGCCTTGGAGACCAGGCGGTAAAGATTATATAGTCCCAGTTGATCAGCAGCCAAAAGGATAAGATGATTGGTCTTTACTTTTTCTTCTCTCAGGGCGGCAAAGCTTTTTCGCCCAGAGAGCTCAATCAGATCCTTGATACTCTCTTGCCCTGAAGCCTCTAAAAGCTTAATAAAAATTCTCCCTGCCGCCTCAGCCTGGTCTTCAATGCTGCCGCTGTAAGCTAGATCTAGATTTAAAAGCTCGAGCAAGTCTGAAATTTTACTTCCCGGCGAAGAAGAGATCTGCGCCTGGGCCAGACGGCCGAGATCTACGGCGCTGGGGTTGAATTTAAGGCGCTTTTTGGCCTCGGTAAAAGAGAGGCGGCGCAAAAAGGATAAAGATGAAAGAATATCTACTCCAATCAGGGGCAGATCCTGGCAAAGATTGGCCAGGTCAGCCAGGACAGAAAGCTTTGAGATTTGTTTTGGCTCCTCTTGATCCTTCTGGCTAAAATCAAAGAAATACCTTCTTTCCTCTAAAAAAGATCCCTCTTGAAAGAGATAGTGAATGGCAGAGATCTTTTCGATCTGATCCTCTTTTGGATCAGTACCTGTTGCCTTTAAGGCTAGGGAAATAAAGCCCTGCTCAAGATCAATTCCCTCCGGCTGCCAGCCCACCGCCAGACCGTCTTTGAGTAAATAGCCCTCCAGGCCGTAGATGATCTTGATCTTTTGACCTTTCGAGGCCAGGCCTGCGGCAGTTTCAGCTGCTTCCGGAAAGGCCTGTACCACGCCGTGATCAGTGAGCGCAATCGCCTGATGGCCAAATGCGGCTGCCTTTTCCACCAGATCAGAGACATTGATCAAACCGTCCCTGGCACTCATCTTGCTGTGGATATGAAGTTCAACTCTTTTTTCTGGGGCCTGATCTGTTCTCATTAAAGGCTTGGTCGCCGGCCTGATCGAGGAGATCTCGAGGATATTCTCATTTAAATAACTGTCTTCTTTTACTTTGCCCTCCAGCAGGGCGTAGCCGTGGCAGAAGAGATCAGAAAAGGCTGCCTCGTCGTCCAGATTGGCAAAAAGGCGGCAGCCGATCGAATCCTTTTTATCCGTGACGGCAAAGCGCAGCATCAGGCGGCCGTTTTTGGTAATTATTTTCTCTAAGCCAAAGAGCTCCCCCTCGACTTTCAGCCAGTCCAGATCGCCGCCGATATCTTTGATAGCTGTTAGAGGGAGATCTTTCTTAAAGGCATTGCCCCAGACACCGTTTTGCCAGCTGCGGCTAAATCTGGGCGCTTCCTTGACCTCTTTTTTGCTGCGCTCTTTTCTTTGTGTCTTAAGTTTGGAGATGGTCTCAGCTGTCAAGAGGGGCTGTTTTTCTTCCTTTACCTCCGGCGCATTTTTAGCCTGCACCAGCTCTACTTCCACCGCCAGAGCGGAATATTTTTTCAAGAATCCTTCCAGCCACTGCTGGCTTTGCCCGGGGATATATGCTTTATCTTCAAAGGGCAGCTCCACTTTGATCCTGCCCGGCCGATGAATCAGCTTGCTGTCTTGCAGCCAGGAATAGCAAAGCGCATCCTGGTTTTGGCAATGCCTTAAAAGCCAGGGATAGATCTCAGAGACATAATTTTTCTCCTGAAAGCCGACACAGGTCTGGGCCAGCTTTTGGGCGACGATGACCTCACTGATCTTAAGCCCTTGTTCAATCTCCTTTTCCAGCTGGATCAAAGACTGAAGATCCGGTTTTGTTGAAAAGAGCAGGTAGATGATCAGGCGGGATTTTTGCGGATAAACCCTCACCTCCTGAACAAGGGCAGGAATATTAAAACTGCTGCTGTCTTCGGAAAGATTGGGCAGCAGTCTTGTCAGCCAGGAGGATAAGCGGCGGTCAGTCATCACTTCTTTTCCTGCCATTCCTTTTCCAGCTTAGAAATCTCCAAAAACAGTTCCTCAACGGCCATCTCTTCTTTCACTTTGCGCACGATCTCACCCTTTTTAAACAAAAGAAAACTGCCTCTTCCTCCGGCCAGGCCGATATCTGCCTCCTTGGCCTCGCCCGGCCCGTTGACCACGCAGCCCATGACGGCAACCTTTAAGGGGATCGATACCTTTTTAAGCCGCTCTTCCACCTCCTGGGCCAGGCCCAAAAGATCTACCTCTGTACGCCCGCAGCTGGGGCAGCTGATCAAAAGCGCACCTTTGTCTCTTAGCTGCAGGGATCTTAAAATAGCATAGGCGGCTTTGATCTCCTCAACCGGATCGGCGGTCAAAGAGACACGGATGGTATCGCCGATACCCTCGGCCAGTAAAGTGCCGATCCCCACTGCCGAGCGAATTGTCCCCTCCCAGATGGTACCAGCCTCGGTCACCCCCAGATGGAGTGGGAAGGAGCTGTTTTCCGACAAGAGCCGATAACTTTTGATCATCAGCAAAGGATCAGAGGCTTTAACAGAAAGGCAGATATCTTCAAAGCCTGTCTCAGTCAATTCCCTGGCTGCCGCCAGAGCGGAATAGACCATGGCCTCCTCATTAATGCCGCCAAACTCTAAGATAACATCTTCTGCCAGCGAGCCGGCATTAACCCCTACCCTGATCGGGATCCTTCTTTGCCGGGCGGCTTTGGAGATCAAGGGCAGGCCTTCGGGATCGCGCAGATTGCCCGGATTGATCCTGAGGCCGTTGACGCCGTTTTTAATCGCCATCAGGGCGAGACGGTAATCAAAGTGAATGTCGGCCACTATCGGTAGAGAGCTTGCCAGGCAGATATCCTTGAGGGCACTGGCGGCCGTGGCATCCGGCACTGCAAGTCTGGTCAGTTCGCAGCCGGCTGCAGCCAGCTCTTCTATCTGGGCCAGGGTTTCTTTGACATCTCTGGTGTCGCTGGTATTCATCGACTGGACCGCAATCGGGGCATCTCCCCCGATTTTCACGCCGCCCACCTGAATTTGTCTGGTCATCTTTCTCATCTGCTAAAACCCAAATAATCTGCTCAAGTCGGCAAAGAGCACCAGGACCACCAGAACCAGCACAATGGCCAGGCCGATATAGCTGATGGCATGCTTTATTTTCAGGGGCAGATCTCTTCTCATGCTGCCCTCTATGCCCAGCACCACCAGATGATTGCCGTCAAAGGGTGGGATGGGGAGCAGATTAGTCATGCCGATGGCCACAGACAAAAGTCCCAGATACATCAAAAGCTGCTGCAGCTTCAGAGAGAAGGGCTGCTCTTGCTTGACCACATCGCCGACCATGCTGACAATGCCGATCGGACCGGCCACACTTTCTTGCATGGTGAGCTTGCCTTGAAAGAGCATTTTCAGCCCGCTGCCGGTGGCCTTGATCACCGACCAGGGGTAGTAAAGGGAGTTTTCTAATACAGCGGGAAAACTCTTGTCCAAGGTCAGGATCAGGCCTAAATCCTTATAGACATCAAGCTCAGTCGGCATTGTCTCAACCAGCAGGCGCTTGCCCTCGCGGATAATATCTACCTCTAAAGCAGCCTCACCGGATCCAGCAATATGCTGGCGGATCTTTTCTCCCTCGGCATAGGGAATACTGTCGATCGTGAGCACGATATCCTTGACCATTAAAACAGGTGAACCCCGGTTTGAACCGGGATCAACAGAGACTATTTCATAGCTGCCATCAGTTTTTTCCGCGGCCACTATCCCCACCATGCGTCTGGTCTCAAGGATTTCAGGCTGCATCTGCAGTATTTTCTCCTCACCTTTCTTGGTCTTGATCGCCAAAGAAATGTCCTGATCATTTTGCTGGGAAAACATGGCCATGGAATAGTCAAGATCGGTGCGAATTCTTTGCCCGTTGATGCTGAGAAGCTCATCTCCGTTTTCGATGCCATAGCTTTGTGCCAGACTGTTTTGGGGCGGATTTTGTAGATCCGATCTGATTGTCCCCGTCCAGGAGAATAAAACTAAAAAGACTAAAATGGCGGTCAGAAGATTGACCACAGGCCCCATGACAATCACCAGGGCTCTGGCCCAGCGCGGCCTGTTTTGAAAGAGGCCGGGATCATCTTTTGCATAGCCATGCTCACCTGTCTGGCCTTCTAAAGCCTCGGCCTCACCGGCAAAGCTGACAGATGCACCGATGGGAAAGGCCTTGATATTGTATCTGGTATTATTTTTTACCCGTTCAAACAAGACCGGGCCCATGAAAAGAGAAAACTGCTCGATCTTAAAACCCAGCAGCCGCCCGGTGATAAAATGCCCCAGCTCGTGCAATATCATAATAATGCTGATCAGGATCAAGCCTGTCAGGATACCTAAAACTGTCATTTAATTTCTCCAAAATAAATTTTGCTTCTATTTGTATCTACTAGTATATAATCAATATCTTCTTTTGATCCGTTCAATTGTATCATTATGGACAGCTGCTAAGATCTCGTAATCAATTTGTATAAAATTATCTCTGCTGGCCGCCAAGGCTTCCTCCACCAGAGTGAAAATCTCTCTAAAGGCAATCTTTTTCTCCAGAAACAAAGCTACCGCTGCCTCGTTGGCGGCATTTAAGATGCAAGGCGCCAGGCCTCCTGCTAAAAAGGCTTCCCTGGCCAGGCGCAGGGAGGGAAAGAGCTCTTCATCGGGTGGTTCAAAGCTTAAAAGTGCTGCCCTTTGGTCAAAGGGGTTAAAGGGCTCATAGTAAGAGGCGGCAGGTCTTTTTGGCCAGGTCAAAGCCAGGCGGATGGGTATTTTCATATCGGGAAAGCCCAGCTGAGCCAATACTGAGCCGTCTTCCAGCTCAACTAAGGAATGGACAATGCTCTGGGGATGGACCACCACTTTTATTTTTTCGGGGGTACAAGAAAACAGATGGCAGGCCTCGATGATCTCCAGACCCTTGTTCATCATGCTGGCTGAATCAATGCTGATCTTGGCGCCCATCTCCCAGGTGGGATGCTTTAAGGCCTGGGCAGGCGTTATATTTTCCAGCTGCCCTTTATTAAAGCCTAAAAAAGGTCCGCCCGAGGCGGTGAGAAAAATCTTCTTAAATCTTTCTTCATCAGCAGCCATCAGGCACTGCCAGATAGCGGAATGCTCACTGTCCACCGGGATCAGTTTGGCCTTCTTTTTTCGGGCCAATTCCATCACCAAAGAGCCCCCGGCTACCAGTGTTTCCTTGTTGGCTAGAGCAATATCCGTGCCGGCCTCTAAGGCGGCCAGCACAGGCCGAAGGCCAGAAAAACCCACTATAGCCGCCATAACCAAGTCAAGTCCTGGCCGGGTGGCGGCAGCAATTAAGCCTTCTTGTCCGCTGATGATCTCGGGCTGATCTTTTTTTAAGAGGCCTTTAGCACTCAAAATCCTGCTAAGATCTAAAGCCGCCTCATCATCATGGACGCTGACCACTTCTGGTGAAAACTCTATAATCTGCTCAGCCAAAAGGCCGACATTTTTTTTACAGCTCAAAGATAGGACAGAAAGCTTTAGCTCTCTTGCTACTGCCAGAGTCTGCCTGCCAATCGAGCCGGTTGATCCCAAGATGGCAATCTTTTTCAAATCAGACACCAAAATATAAAAGAGCCAAAAGCAAAGTCAGCGGCAAGGAAAAGAAGATGCTGTCAAAGCGATCCAGCACACCGCCGTGACCGGGCAGGATATGGCCAAAATCCTTGACATTGGCAAAGCGCTTTAAGGCTGAGGCGAAAAGATCTCCCAGTTGAGAAAAGGCCCCGAGTAAAAGGCCAAACAAGATCGCATAGGCCAAAAGAATTGTGGCGCTGGGTGAAGCCACCGCTTCTCCCTTGGGGGCCAAAACCAGCGGCAGCCAGATCATCATGCCTAAAACAGGGCCTAAAAGCCCGCCTAAGGCCCCCTCCAATGTCTTGTTGGGGCTGATATGGGGCAAGATCTTATGGCTGCCAAAAGATGAGCCGACAAAATAGGCGGTGGTGTCGGAGATCCAGGGCACGGCCAGGGCGGTTATGAGCCAGTACCAGCCGGCTGGCAGAGTATAAAGGATTAAAACCCCGCAGAGGAGAGGGAAAGAAACATAAAGAATACCCAGAGCTGAAATCAAAGAACCTGGTAGAGATTCTATACCAGATCTTAACAAGGGAATGATGATCGCCAGGCTAATAAGCAAAGACAAAAAGAGAATCGGTAAGACCATAGCAATGCCTGTCCAGCCGGCCGACCAGATCAGGTATTCCTTCTTGCCAAAGCCCAGTTTAATCAGGGGGGTAAAAACAGTGATCAGGGCACAGAGCGGTACAACCCATGGTTTATGGGCATAGCCGCTCATCCTCATGGCCGAGCTGAATTCGGAGCCGCCCAGCACTGCCACCAGGGAAAAGAGAATCAGGATCAGCCAGGGCACCCAGAAACCCGGGATCAAAAAAACGGCCATGACCAGGGCAAAGATCAGACCGGTCAGCACCCGCTGCTGTAAATTCACCGGCTGGCGCACAATAAAGGGTTCATACTGACCGCTGTTTTGCTGGTCTTGTTCAGTTATTCTTTTAATCTGGCCTGTAGTTTCTAAAGGTTTTTTCATCTCCCCTGTTGACCTCTCTATTCTTCAATTATAGCGCCAAAACGACGCTGCCTGGCTATATAGTCCATCAGTGCATGGCTAAAATCTTGCTTGCTGAAATCCGGCCAGAGCACATCTGAATACCAAAATTCGCTATAGGCGGACTGCCATAGTAAAAAGTTGGACAGGCGCTGCTCTCCTGAAGGACGAATTAAAAGATCCGGATCCGGCAGATCGGGCAAATACAAACAGGAGGCAAAAGCCTCCTCGCTAATCTCAGCAAGACTGATCTCCCCCTGCTGGCATTTACCTGCCAGAAGTCTTGCCGCCCTGCTGATCTCTCTTCTGCCGCCATAGTTAAAGGCCACTACAAGCTGCAAAGTCTTTCTCTCTTTTGATTCAGCCTCCGCCCGCTTGACCGTCTCAACAACCTTTGCTGGCAGCTCTTCGATCTCGCCCATAAACCTCAATCTGACATCTTGCTGCTTTAGCTCCTGGTCGTAGCGGGCAAAAAACTCGATGAAGAGATCCATCAGGGCTTCTACTTCCTTTTGCGGCCGCTGCCAGTTTTCAGTCGAAAAGGCAAAAACAGTGACATATTCAATGTCAAAGTCTATACACCAGCTGCAAAGATTATAGAGATTTTCCGCCCCGGCAAAATGGCCGCTCTTTCTAGGCAGACCCCGCTTTTTGGCCCAGCGGCCGTTGCCGTCCATAATCACAGCAATATGGCGGGGCAGTTTGCCCTCAAGAGTTTTCGGCACTTGAGCTGAAGATCTTGCCCTTGATTTGAAAATTTTCAAAAATGCTTTTGAAAACCCCATAACAGCCTCGAGATCAGATCTCCATCAATTCCTTTTCTTTGCTCTCCACAGCGGCATCGACCTTTTCCACATAGCGATCGGTCAGCTTCTGGATTTCAGTCTCTATATTGTAGTAGAGATCTTCAGAGATTTCCTTATGCTTTAATTGGCCCTTGAAGTTCTCGATGGCCTCCCGCCTGATATTTCTGACGGCAACCTTGGCCTCCTCCCCCATTTTGCCGACCTGCTTACTTAAATCCCGCCTTCTGTCCTCGGTCAGAGGTGGGAAAATAAGGCGCAGGGATTTGCCGTCATTATTGGGGGGGATGCCCAGATCGGACATCTGCAGGGCCCGCTCCAGATCGCGCAGGGAATTTGTATCCCAGGGTGTAATCACGATCATGCGTGCCTCAGGCACCTGAATATTGGCCACCTGGCTGATCGGAGTATCCACGCCGTAGTAATCAATGCTGATCTGATCTAAAACTCTGGGATTAGCCCTTCCTGCTCTGATGGCATTGAAATCGCTGTCCAGTACGGAGAGTGTTTTGGTCATTTTTTCTTCGAATGATCTCAATTCTTGTTTAAAGTCCATATAATCCTCCTCTTCGAGAATATATTTCATCATTTTTTATTTAATACTAGCCCTCAGGAGATAATAGTGCCAATCTTTTCTCCCGCCGCCAGACGATAGATATTCTCCGGATCATTGATATTAAATACAATAACAGGAATCTTGTTATCGCGACAGAGGGCAACTGCTGTTGCATCCATGATGGCCAGATTCTTGGCTAAAACCTCATCATAGGAGATCTCATCGTACTTTATCGCCGCCGGATCAATCTTGGGATCTCTGTCATAGACCCCGTCCACCATGGTTGCCTTCAAGACAGCATCGGCATTGATCTCCAGCCCGCGCAGGGCGGCAGCTGAATCGGTTGTAAAATAGGGGTTGCCGGTGCCGCCGGCAAAGACAAGGACGCGCCCCTTTTCCAGATGGCGCATCGCTCTTTTCCTGATATACTGCTCACTGATCTGCTGCATCTGAATGGAGTTCATCACTCTTGTATCCACTCCAGTCTGATCGAGAGCATCTGCTAAGGCCAGAGCATTCATGGCCGTGGCCAGCATACCCATATGATCAGCCGTCACCCGGTCCATATGACTGCTGCTGCGGCCGCGCCAGAAATTGCCGCCACCTACGACAATGCCAATATTTATCCCCAGTTCTCTGGTTTTCTTGATCACATGAGAAAGCCTCAGCAAGGTATCATTGTCGAGACCAGTCTTATCCTCGCCGGCCAGTGATTCACCGCTGATCTTAAGCAATACAGTCTTTAATTTAATCATCATGCACCTTAATTTCGTTTTGCTGAAAAAAAGGCCTGTCCCTAGGGCAGGCCTTTATCTGTTAATTTACTTTAGCTGCTTGGCTACTTCCTCGGCAAAATTTTCATCCTTTTTGCCTTCTAGGCCTTCACCGCGCTCATAGCGCAGGAAACGACTGACCTTGACACTGCCGCCGATATCCTTGGCTGTGTTTTCAATGAATTTTCTGACTGTCACACCCTCTTCACGAACATAATCTTGATCTAAGAGGCAAAAGTCAGAATAATATCTCTTCAGCTTGCCGGCGACGATATTTTCAATAATTTTCTCCGGCTTGCCCTCTTTGCGCGCTGTGGCCCGGGCAATTTCCTTTTCATTTTCCAGCACAGCCGCCGGCACCGCATCTGCATCCAGGTACAAGGGCTTCATGGCTGCGATCTGCATGGTGATGTTTCTGGCCAGCTGCTGCAGCCCTTCCTTTTCAGCCAGCTGCTCATTTTCTGCCACCAGTTCCAGCATGACGCCAACTCTGCCTTCACCGTGAATATAGATGTCGATCAGGCCGGGACCTTCAAGGGTAAAACGAGCCGCACGCCGGAAATTGATATTTTCTCTGATGGCGGCAATCTCCTCTTTAACTGCGGTGTCCACTGTAATGTCCTGGTTGGCAATATAGGGATCCTTGAGCATGCTCTCCATATTCTCAGTGTCATCACCCGTCAGCGGGGTTGCAAGTGCCTGGGCAGTCAGATTTTTCACCAACTGCTGAAACTTTTCGTTCTTGACGGCAAAATCCGTCTCTATATTGACTTCAATCAGGGCAGCGCTTTTTTTATCCTCAGCCACCAGGCCCGAAACCAGACCCTCGCAGGTGGCGCGGCCTGCTTTTTTCTCAGCTGTGGCCATGCCGTGCTCGCGCAGCCAGTTCAATGCTTTTTCAAAATTGCCGTCAGTGGCTGTAAGAGCTTTCTTACAATCCATCATGCCGGCTCCCGTAATCTCTCTTAACTCTTTGACCATTGCGGCGGTTATATTAGCCATATTTATCTCCTATCATTAATATTCTAAAAATCTACTGTTCATTCGCAAAGACAAAACATAAAGACAAAATAGATCTAGCTAAAGAGCCTTTATTTTATGCCAGCTCCACCTCTGCAGCTTCAGCTGTCTCAGCCAGCTCATCGGCCGCGAGCTCATCTGCCTCTTCGACTTTATTTTCTTCTTCAGCAGCCATCTGCTCACCCTGGCGTCCTTCCAGAACTGCGTCAGCCATAACACTGGTTAAAAGCTTAATCGCACGGATGGCATCATCATTGCCGGGGATAACAAAATCCACTTCTGTCGGATCGCAGTTGGTGTCAACAATGCCGACGATGGGAATACCAAGTCTTCTGGCTTCGGCTACGGCAATATGTTCCTTCTTGGGATCGACAACATATACGACCTGGGGCAGTCCGGGCATTTCGGCAATGCCACCCAGGTTCTTGTTCAGTTTATCCATTTCGTGATGCAGGGCAGCGACTTCCTTTTTAGGCAGCACATCAAAGGTGCCGTCCTCTTCCATTTTCTGCAGATCCTTAAGGCGCCTGATGCTCTTGGCAATGGTCCTGTAATTGGTGAGCGTGCCGCCCAGCCAGCGGTTGTTGACATAGTACATGCCGCAGCGCTGCGCTTCTTCACGCACAGAATCCTGGGCCTGCTTTTTGGTGCCGACAAATAAAATACTGCCGCCTCTCTCCGAGACATTGCGCACAAATTCATAAGCCAGCTCAATCTGTTTCACCGTCTGCTGCAGATCAATGATATAAATACCATTTCTCTCAGTAAAAATATAAGGTGCCATTTTGGGATTCCAGCGGCGGGTCTGATGTCCGAAATGAACTCCGCCCTCGAGTAATTGCTTCATGGTTACGACAGCCATAAATACCTCCTGTTTTTTCCTCCACGGATCCATCAATATTGTTCAACAGGATTGATCCGTGTGTGTAATAACCTGAGAAATTGTATCACAGTTATCTC
>CAZUWY010000013.1:21123-38537 GCA_964624395.1 uncultured Mageeibacillus sp.
TTACTCCTTTTATAGTTCTTTGTGGTATTTTGAAAAGAAGATAAATAATCTCACAACTGGAGGCAAAATTATGAAGATAGACGAAGCAAAAATCCCTTCACAGGAGACGATAAAAAAGCTGGCAGCAGAAATGGCAGCCTACCGGGAGGGCTTTATCGAGGATCTATGCGCCCAGATAGCCATCCCTAGTGTCATGGCTGAACCCGAGGCAAATGCCCCTTACGGCAAAGAGCCGGCCAGAGCCTTGGAGCTCTTTTTTAAGCAGGCGGAAAATTTAGGCTTTGCCACGACCAATGTCGACTACCATGCCGGCTTTTGTGAGCTAGGCAGCGGCGAGGAGATGGTGGCCGCCCTTTGCCATTTGGATGTTGTGCCCGCCGGAGCCGGCTGGGAGAGAGATCCCTTTACCGCAGTGGTGGAGGATGGAAAAATCTACGGCCGCGGCACCAGTGACGATAAGGGTCCGGCCATTGCGATTCTCTACGCTCTGCGTGCGCTGGCGGATGACCCTGACTTTAAGCCGAAAAAGAGGATTCGCCTGATTGTGGGCACCAATGAGGAAAACGGTAGTGCCTGCATGGATTATTACCGCGAGCATGCTGAAATCCCGGTCAGCGGCTTTACCGCTGATGCCGACTTCCCTGCCGTCTATGCGGAAAAAGGAATTGCCACTTTAGTCTTCAGCTGGCAAAGAGCGGGCAGCGAAAAACTGCTTTTTGCCAAAGGCGGCGAAGCTGTCAATATGGTGCCGGGCAGCTGTGCGGTTCAGTATCTGGATCTAGAAGGTCAGCTGATTGAAAAGGAATTTGCCGGCATCACAGCCCATGCGGCCATGCCCTATCTGGGTGTAAATGCAATCTCCAAAGCTGTTTCAGAGTTAGAGCAGCTCTTTCCCTTAGATCCTTTTTTAAGCTTTTACCAAGAATATATCGGCCTGGACACAGACGGCGTCAAGCTGGGGCTAGATTTCAGTGATGAGTCAGGAGAGACCACTGTCAATGCCGGCCTTTTAGAGCTGGATGAAAAAGAGGCCAAGCTTTATCTAAATATCAGGTATCCGGTCACCATGGACTTTTTGGCAGCCGTAGAAAAGCTGCAAGAAAAATTTGCCGGCGCCGAGCCGAAAATCTCACTGGCAGGTCAGATGGAGCCGATCAATCTGGGCAAGGATTCTTATTTGATCAAGACCTTGATGCAAGTATATTCAGACAGCACAGGCCTTGATGCCGAGGCAGTCACCTTGGGAGGCGGCACCTATGCCAGATCCATTCCCAATATCTGTGCTTTTGGCATGCAGTTTCCCGGTGATGAGGAAGTGGCGCATCAGATCAACGAATATATTGAGATAGATAAAGCACTGGCCGCTGCTGCCATCTACCGCGATTCCTTGCGCAAGCTGGCTGAATAGCACTCAGCTGGCCAAATAATGCCAGGCTGAAAAAAGATTAAAAAGAATAAATTTTTTCCGTAGATAAAGGGACTGCCCCCAGATAGGACAGTCCCTTTTCAATTATTTACTTATTTTGCTAAAGACTAGATATTACTCTTTTTCGGCTAGCTCAGTTTCAGCTTCTTCAGCTTCGACTTCAGGTACCTCTTCAGCAGCTTCCAGATTCTCTTCAGATTCTTCAGGTTCAACTTCGGCAGTATCTTCATCTTCTTTTGCCTCTTCATCTTCTGCAGCAGTCACAACTGCTTCCTCGGCAGGCGCCACTTCCTCTGCCTTTTCTTCAAGAGCCTCAGACACTTCTTCAGCGACCTTTTCTACTTCTTCCGGGGCAGCTTTTGCTTCTTCTTTTACCTCTGCAGCAGTTTCTTCAGCCGCAGCCTGCTCGCCTCTGATCTTATCTAAAAGCTCGGCACCGGCGTCGGATACGGCGGTAATATTGACCAGATCACCGATCGAAGACGGGGTATGGCTGTCCGTGTAGCTGGAGGGCTCTTCTTCTTTGCCCTGCCTGGCTTTCGGTCTGCGCTCACGTCTTTCGCGCACAGGCTTGCCATCCTTGTCCTGCCTGGTTTTCTGACGGGCCTCTATCTCAGCTCTCATCTCTTCGGAAGGATTGATGGGCTCAACCTCGCGAATACTGATACTGATACGTCTTGATTCATTGGAGACTTCCAAGACGCGGGCATCAATTTCCATCCCTACAGCCAGCACATCATTGGGGCGGTTGAGACGGTAGTCTGAGATCTGGGAGATATGGCAGAGAGCATCAACGCCGGGCGCGATTTCAATAAAGGCGCCAAACTGGAACATGCGCACTACGATGCCGCGAACAATTGAACCGACAGGGAATTTTTCTTCAATATCCTTGTAGGGATCATTGTCAGCCAGGCGGTAGCCCAGGGAGATCCTTCTGGCGTCGCGGTCGAAATCTTTAACAAAGACTTCAATCTTATCGCCGACATTAATAACTTCACTGGGGTGCTTGATTCTCTTCCAGGACAATTCGCTGATATGGACCAGGCCGTCCACACCGCCAATATCTACAAAGGCGCCAAAATCTGTCAGATTTCTGACTGTGCCTGTATAGAACTTGTCAACTTCAATATCGTCCCAGAGATCATCGGCCTTCTTGCGGCGGTCACGCTGCAAGAGGGAGCGTCTGGAGCCCGCAACCTTGGGGCGCTTGCGATTGGAATCAAACTGGGTGATCAAAATGTCAAAGCTCTCACCGCGATAAGGCTCCAAATCGTCGACAATATTTAATTCCAGCTGGGTCCTGTGCACATAGATGTCAACGCTGCCGTAGGTGCAGATAACGCCGTCTTTGACAACATTGGACACTTTGACATGGACTGGGGTCTTTTCTTCAAAAGCCTTTTCGATCTGAGCCTTGTGCTTGGAGAAGTCCACTCTCGCCTTGGAGAGGGTGATCTCCTTGCCCATATCGGTATTGCGGATATTTCTGACATAGACCTCAAGTTCTGCATGGTTTTTGACTGCAGCTTCTAAATCGTATTCAGGATCACTTTCAAACTCTTTTAGAGGTATCCTGCCTTCGGATTTGTCTTTGACATCGACGTAGACATAGTTGTCATCCTTGCGCACAACAACGCCTGTCACAATACTCCCCCGCTTAAGCTGGGGTATGCTGTCGATAAAATCCGAAAAGCTGACATCAGCCGGTTCTTTAACTTCCGTCTTCTGTTCTGCCTCGTCCTTAGCAGCATCTTCCTTAGCTTCTACGGTAGCGGCAGCGGCATCTTCTGTTTCTTCGGTGCTCTCTTCGGCTTGCTGAGTCTCTGCAGATTCTTCTTTCACTTCTGCAGGCTCATCTCCCGGATCAGCTTCCTCAGCCGCCTCAGCTGTTACAGCCAAATCGTCTTCAGTTGCTCCTGCACCGGCAGAATCTGCACTAATTTCAGCTTCAGCTGCCTTTTCGGGATCGTCTGATCCTGCTAGCGGCATTTCGGCTGTGTCTGACGGATCTTGCTCTTCTTGTGGCTGATGCACAAGAGCTGTCTCTTTCTCTTCCTGAGCTACGAGACCTTCTTGTTCTCTCATCTTGTGGATAACCTCCCTGATCATGCTCTGGGGTGTTGAAGCCCCGGCAGTAATACCAATTTTTTTGTGCCTCAAATCCCTGAGGCCAAACAGTTCATCGATCTGTTTGGCATCCTCGATCAAATGCACATCCGGACATTGGCTGGCACATACTTCCATCAATTTCATCGTGTTGGAACTGGTGGAACTTCCTAAAACAAGAATAAGATCCGATCTCGCTGCCAGAACGGACGCCTCCTCTTGCCTATTTGCAGCCGTAACACATATTGTATCAAAAATTTCCAGTTTTGCAATTTTGTTCTTTAATATTTTAGCAATTTGGGCAAATTGCTGGGCAGAAAAAGTGGTCTGTGAGACTAAAAGCCATTTTTTCTCGGCAAACTCAAGTTTTTCTGCCTCCAAAGGCGAGTTAATGATGACCGGGTCAAGGCCATAATGGCCCACCAGACCTCTGACCTCGGGATGGTTAGGGTCGCCCGTAATGATCAGGGAGAGATCCTCCTCTTTGGCCCTGGCTGCCAGGGCTTGTACCTTGGAGACAAAGGGGCAGGTCTGATCTATGATCAAGCAGCCCTTGTCCTCGAGCTCCTGGATAATCTCAGGAGCTACGCCGTGGGCACGGATAATAACTTTCGCGCCGGCCGGGATAGAGGCAGCCTCAGAGGCCAGCTTAAGGCCCTGATCTAAAAGCTCTGACACCACATGCTGGTTGTGAACAATTTCTCCCAGCATCCAGGTGTTCTCCCTGCCCTCCTCTTCGGCAGCAGAAAAAGCGGCGGCCACCGCCATGCGCACCCCCGGGCAAAAGCCGGCCTTTTTTGCCAGTTCAATCTCCATCAATCTTTCCCGTCATTTTCTATCTTTAATCTTTTTAGGCAAGATAGCTTCATTTTTTGGGCTGCCAGTCAATCTCTGCCAGAGCAAAGATCTTTTTCATAATCTCTTCCATTATGCGCTCAAACTCCTCCTTGCGCTGATCTCGCTGAAGAGGCGCAGGTGGAGCGAAGGGCACCCCAAAGATTATTTTTTGGCGGCCAAAAAGCCGCCAGGGTTTGGCGATGGCAACCGGCAAAATCACAAGCTTGGCATGGTAGGCCAGATTGGCGGAATTGCCGCGGGGCAAAACCTCTGCCAGCTCACGCTCACTAACTCTGGTGCCCTGGGGAAAGATGCCGATGCTCTCTCCTTCTTTGGCCAGTTTTAAAACAGCCCTGACTGCTTTTAAGTCCTTATGGTTTCTTTCCAGCGGGATAGCACCCAGGCGGCGCACAAACCAGCCAATCAGGGGCACCTCAAAGAGGGAGCGCTTGGCAATCCAGTAAACCCAGCGGGGCATGGCTAGCTGAATGGCCATCAGATCAAACATGCTGCGATGATTGGCCATTAAAAAGAAGGGCTCGTCGGGGATATTTTCCAGGCCCTGGTAGGAGACACGAAAAAGAAACCTGACCGGGTAGCCTAAAAGCCAAGTGACAGGCCAGCGGACACGGCTCTTTTTGGGGATTTCATAATATTTATCCAAATCTTTGGCCATGATCTTTGCCGCTCCTCTTTATTGGGCAAATGCCTGATCCAGGTATTTTTGCCAGGAAGTCCTGATAGATAAATCTAAATCAGCCTTCTCTTGCATCAGTTGCAAGAGAAGGTCTAGCACCTGATCGATATTAAGATCACTGGTATCAATAATGATAGCATCTGCTGCCGGCCCGGCGGGAGCTAAATCCCTGCTGCTGTCCTTTTGATCTCTGGTAATTATATCCTGAAGCACTTCCTCGTAGCTTTGCAGCTCCTCCGAAGCTTTCGCCTGCTCTTTCATTTGCTGCCAGCGCCTTTTAGCTCTTTCTTCCGGGCTGGCATCGAGATAAAACTTAAAATCGGCCTGGGGCAAGACAAAACTGCCGATATCTCTGCCCTCGAGGACAAGGAAATATTTTGCCGCCAGCTCCCTTTGTAGGGCGGTCGAGTAATAGCGCACGGGAGGGAGGGCACTGAGGGCGGAGGTCAAAAGCGAGATTTTAGCCGTGCGGATAAAGGGCTCAACATCTTGGCCCTTTATTAAAGTCCTCTGCCCCTGATCATCTATTTGAACCTCTAGCCCGGCTAAGGGTAGCCATTTTTCTACCTCGGCCAGATTATTAAGGTCGATCTGCTCCTTGTCGGCGGCATAGGCCAGGGCCCTGTAGATGGCGCCGGTATCCAGATGATGGATGCCCAGTCTTTTGGCTAAAAGTCCGGCAATTGTGCTCTTTCCCGCTCCAGATGTACCATCAATGGCAATAGCATGCATCTTATTCACCCTGCCCTGAGAGATTTTGAAACTGCCTGTCTAGCTGCTCCAAGGTTTTGTACATTAAAAAATCCGCCGCCGGCAGTTCCGCAACCGATTTGAGGCCAAACTCCATCAGAAAATGCTCCGTGACCGAAAAGACCGCCGGCCTGCCCGGCAGGTCGAGATGGCCTTCCTCAGAAATCAGGTTTCGATCCAAAAGCCTGGTGATAATGCCATCGCTGTTAACGCCTCTGACTTCTTCCACCTGAGCTCTGGTGCAGGGCTGGTTATAGGCGATAACGGCCAGTGTTTCATAGCTGGCCTGAGATAGTGCCGGCCTGTTCTGGGGACGAAAAAGCCTGCTGATAATCTCTTTGAGTTCTAGTTTACTGGTCAAAAACACCTTGCTGCCCACCTTGCGGATTTTAAGTCCCGCCTGCGGATCTCTTTGGTATTTTCTTTGCAGCTGCTCCACCAGTAAGGCAGCCTCTTCTTTTTTTAGTTCTAATATTTTGGCCAGCTGATCTATCTCCAAGGGATCACCGGCGGCAAACAAGATAGCTTCGACGGCGGCAATCAGATCGCTCTCCCTTTTGTCTTTTCCATCAATCATAAAGCTCTTCCTCATCTTCAATCTCTAGGTCGGAGGTCAGATCCCTTTCACTTAAAAGGCTACCTTTTTCTATCAGCATACTGCCGTAGGGAATACTTTGGCTGACTTTAATTCTGTTTTGCCGCATCAGCTCTAAGAGAGCTAAAAAGGCAGTCACCTGCTCCAGCCTGCTTTTTTCTTTGGCCGGGAAGATATCGCTGAAATAAATCTTTTTCTTGCGCCAGACCTCGCGCAAGATCTCTTTGACTTTATCTCTGATCGAAACTTTGTCCCGCCTGAGCAGGTATTTGACACTCTTTCTTAAATCGTGGTATTTGCTTCTGTTTCTGCTGTCAAGCGTTTTTACAGCGGCCAGAAATTTAGCCAGATCGAGATCATCCTCGACATAATCTGCTGAAATACCAAGTCTGGCAGCCGTCTCCGGCAGGCGCAAAACTGTGTCGCCGTGGCTAAGATGTGCCAGCTGCAGCTGTTCGGCCATGAATTTAAACCGCCGGTAGCGCATCAGCTTTAAGATCAGCTCATCTCTGGGATCTTCCACTTTAAGCTCGAGAGTTTTTTTGGCCGGCAGCAGGCTTAATGATTTAATCTGCAGCAAAGTTGCCGCCATAACTAAAAATTCACTGGCCAGATCCATGTCCAGGCGTTCAAGCTCGGCCAGGGCATCTAAATACTGGTCGGTGATTTCAGCTATCGAGATGTCATAGATATCAATGCGGCTCTTTTCGATCAGCTCCGAGAGCAGATCAAAAGGGCTTTCAAAAGAGCGGATATCTATTTGCAATTTTGCTGCTGCCATAAATTTTTAGAATAATGCCTTCCATATTAAATCAAATAAAGCATTCAAGGGTGTTTGGATCAGCCAGGCCAAAGGTGCTATCACCCAGCCGATCACAGTGGAGATTATCCCTCGGCCAAAGAAGACCAGCATGATAAACACCATACCGATATAGCGTTCGTACTCCATTATCCGGTAATAGATGCTGCGGGGCAAGATGGCCCCAAAGACCTTGTAGCCGTCCAGTGGCGGCAGAGGCAGCAAATTGAAGACAGCCAGTCCTAAATTGGCCCAAAAGAACATCAAAAGCAGTTCCAGAATGGTGCCTGTCAGACTGAAATTATTAAAAGCGATGACAGCTCCGCTATTGCTGAGCAAGAAGATCGTCTGCACCAGTAAAAAGAGCAGGTAGCTGAAAAAGGACAAAACGATATTAGAGGCTGGCCCGGCCAGACTGACCATGGCCATGCCGAAACGCATACTGCGCTTTCTGTCAAAACGGGCCGGATTTACCGGCACCGGCTTGGCCCAGCCGATTCTTCGGGTGATCAAAAAAACCAAAGATCCCATCAGATCCAAATGCTTGATCGGATTCAAGGTTAAGCGGCCCAGATCTGCGGCCGTGCTATCGCCCATCTTCATTGCCATCCAGGCATGGGAAAACTCATGCAGGGACAAGGACAAAGTTAAGACCAAAATAGAGATCAGAAGACCTCTGAGATCAAAATTTCCTAAAAGACTTGTCAGGACAAAAGTCATATTTATCTCCTTAAAGCAAAGCTTTTTTAGTCAGCGGCCAAATACTTGTCATAACCGGGACTATAATAGCGTTTATTATCTTTGATCCATAAGGCCTCGCAGCCGTCAATTTCCTTGATCAGCTCCAGGCCCTCCTCATAACTCATATTCATCAGAGCGGTAGTCAGCGCATCAGCCGTTTTTGAACTGGGCGCAATTAAAGTCACCGAATCAAAATACAAGGAGGGATAAAGACTATCCGGATCAATAATATGGTGATAGGCCTTATCATCTACAGTATAATACCGTTCATAAACTCCGGAAGTAACAAGTGCAAGATCTTCAACGGCCAGAACAGCCAGAATTTTTTCATCGCTGGTCAAATCCGGATTTTTGACCCCGATCTGCCATTTGCTGCCATCCGGCTTTTTCCCCACCGCCCTAACATTTCCGCCGATTGAGATGACGAAAGAATCAAAACCTTGGGCCAGGGCATGCATGGCCACCAGTTCACAGGCATAGCCTTTGGCCCCTGAGCCGGCATCAAGGCTTGCCAGCGGATCTTTCAGATAGGCAGAAGACTGATCACTGTCCAAAATTAGATCATCGATATTGGTATGCAAGTTAGCTTCCTGCAGCAGCTCTAAATCAGGCAGTCTGGCTTTTTTAGGATCCTCCAGACCCTCCTGCCGGTAGCTGTGCCAGATGGACAAAACAGCACCAAAAGCAAGATTGACCCGGCCTTTAGATATCTGATTGGCCCATTTGCACTGGTAGAGAAAATCCAGCAGGTCCGGATCAACTTTAACTGCCCCTTTACCGGCATTATCATTGATGCTTTTTATATTGTTGACCCCGGGATGGCTGGCAAAAAAATCAAACAGCTGATGGTAATGCTCCAGATCCTGGGACACCAGCTGCTCTAAATCCCTAAAGCTCTCCTCATCTTTGGTATAGGCAACTAGATTGGTCACCGTATCAAAGGGCCCGAGGAAAAACTGTTCATAGCGCTGTTTATCGTCAGCTGCATCTTTTACTTGCGCACAGGAGATTAGCAGCGACAAAAAAATTAGAGCCGAAATTATAATTTTAATAATTTTATTTTTTTCTTTCAGAAAATTCATAAGCGGCAGATAGATATTTTACCAGAAATCCCCCTTCAAGAGCTGAAGTCTTCTTAAGGCCGGTTCGGCAGCTTTAAGCAAGGCGGCAGACAAAAGACCGGTAACAACTCCGCTGACTAAAAGGACCGGCAGCAGGGCCAGCAGTGGCAGCCACATATAGCCCAGAGCGATCACAAATAGATACTGGGCCAGATTATGGCTGAGAGCACCAGAGACCGACAAGAGAGATAAGCTGATCCGGCCACTGGTCAGCTGGCTCAAAATAAGCATGACAAGAACGGAGACAAGGCCTCCCGACAAACTGGTCAGGCCGGCAATCAGTCCTCTGCTTATGAGGGCAAAGGTACTTTTAGCCAGAGCAATGACAAAGGCTGCTGGAGCGGACAAAAATAAAAGGGCATACATAACAGCAATATTGGCAAGACCGTAGCGCATCGGCACAGGAGAAGGTAAAGGGGGCAAAAGACTTTCCATTAAGCCCAGAGCAATAGCAACAGCCAAAAACATGGCTGTTAAAACCATTTTTCTCACTTTATTCCTGCCGGTATTTTTCTTATCTGTCACTTTCATCATCTTTAGTTGATCAGATCAATTTCTTTGCCAGCACCTTCACTGCTCCTGATGCGAACAAGCATTTTATTGGGCAGGCAGGCGGCCCAGTCACCTGCCAAAGCAAGCTTGCCCATGCGGAGGCAAATCTTATCCCTGCAGGTCGACTCTAAAAAAGCGATAGCCCCTTCTGGATAGAGTCTGAAGCTTACCTCCGGGCAGCAGGGCAAACTAAAATCCCTCTCCTCATCAGTTTCTAAAGGCAAAGTCGCAACCAGGCTATTGTCATAATATATTTCCGCTGTTAATACTCCCGCTTCAGCTTTATCTCTGGCTAAAAAAAAGATAACTGCCGCTACAAGCAAGATGAGACCGACAATCAACAGATCAGTCGGTCTCATAAAGACGGTTTTTTTATCTGAGCAATTTACTTGCTTTTTCATGTAAAAGATTTAATCGGGATCCTCTTCAGCCTTAGTTGTTGCCGTTGTCGTTGGCGTGGTCGTTGTCGCTGCTGTAGTCGTAGCCGCCGTGGTCGTGGCTGCCGTAGTCGTAGCTGTAGTTGTTGGCGTTGTAGTGGTAGGCGTAGCAGTGGTAGGCGTGGCAGTAGTAGGCGTGGTCTCTGTCACTGTTGGCTCTGTTGTTGGTACCGGCGTCGGTGTAGGTGCCGGTGTCGGTGTTGCCAGACCTCTGAAGGGATTTCTGGGATCAGGATCATAGGGATCCCAGCCCTTGGGATGCTTATTGCTCAAGGTGAACTTGGCCAGGCCGCCAACACTCAGATTATAGCCGGAGCTGCTTTTTAGGACTTTAACTTTGGTGCCATTGGGCAAATCGTAAATATATTTGGCATCAGCTACATTGAGGCGGATACAGCCGGATGAGGCGGTTTTACCCAGTCTGTTGAAGGTATTTCTGTCCAGGCTGCTGGGATCGTTCGGGATAGTAAAGGTGGTGGAATGGAAGAAATAATGCCTGCCAATACTTCTGCCATTGATATCATTACCGCTGAAATTTCTGGCGTATTGATGGTAAGTGGCACTGCCGGGCATGAGGTTAAATTTAACCCATCTGGATCTGCCGCCCAGCTTAAAGTAGCCATTCTCACCTGTCTGAGGCGTAGCATAGCCTGATCTTCCGGTGGAGGTGATCATCTTCCTTAGGGGCACTTCCTGGCCGCTGGCATTAGTGCCGTAAATAACTATCTGCTGCTTATCTAAAAAGACACGCACAGTATAGGGTGCTCCTCCTGAGCCTGTTCCAATCGACAGATTGGGTCCCATCACATTGGCAGGTATCGGCGTGGGGGTCGGGGTTGGATTGTCAGATGGTTTTGTTTCGGCAGTGGTGTTAACGCCATTTTTGGCTGTAAAGGTAGCAATCTCTCCCTTGCTGATATAGACATCATCTCGATTGATGGTTTCAAAGGTATATATTTTGGAACTCTCGCTCTCTTCTCCGGTGATGGTAGAGGTCGGTTCCGTTTTTTCTATTTTCAGGCTTTCTTCAGGACTACTTGCTTCAGCCTCCGTGTTCTCAAAGGCCCTGGAACGCTGTTGAACCAGATTGCAAGAGCTGAGAATAAAAGACAAAACAATAAACGTCAACAAAATGGTGACATACGGGAACAGCTTTTTACTTCCCTTAGACTTCTTTTTCAAATCTATTACTCCTTGCCAGACAGGCGAAATTTCATAAATCATTCTAAGCTATCTCATCATCTGTGTAAACCTTTACTTGCTCTTACGGTTACAAAAAACACGCTTTCTCTGCTGGATAATGTCGTCTTTTGAGCCGCAGTGAAATATTGAAGGGAAATCTTAACTATCAGATTGATTAAAAATAGATGTTAAAGCGAGAAATCTTAATAAATATCTTAAAGGGGGACTATATGCAGCTAGAAAATACAAGCCATTATCCTAAAGAGGAGATGACAGAGCTTAGAAGATCTCAGCCGGCAAACTTTCAGATAAATTCTGCCGGGACATTTTCTGACTGTTCAGAGCTTCGGCGCTACCTGGCCTTTTTGCCGGATGAAAGAAGAAGCATAGCCGAGATGTCTGAATGGCTTTCTCAAGAAGATCTCATTTTGCCGGAGCAAAGTGATCTCACTAGGGCAAAGCTTGCGGCAAGCTCCGCTAAGAGTAAGGAAAAGGAAATCTCTTTTGCTCTGGAAGATGCCATCAGTTTACTGGAGGATAAAAAAGAGCTTTTGAGCCTGATTGTCTACCATATTGCCAGACTGCACGCCTCCTATCGCGCTACTTTAGTCTCCTTGTATTTTGAACAGCGCAGCATGAGAGACACAGCTGCTTTGCTGGGAAAATCCCTCTCGACCGTCAAGCGCTATCGGGATGCCGCCATTTTAGATGTCTTCTTTCGCCTCAAGCAGCAAGAGCTAAATCGTTATCCTATCAATTAGATCTAAGGCTAGATTACTGGCCACATCTCAGCTGGCCCAGAAACTACTGCCTATGGGAATCAAATCATTGATCTGCATACATTCCAGTTAGAAGGGTGATAGATGATTTCTACCAGGCACAGGCCCTGCTGCCGCTGCTTTAATATATATCGTGGTCAAGCCCAGCACTATGCGCTTTTCAAGTCTTTTTTACGCCTGGCAAGTGGAAAATATAACCCCAGGTTCTTTTGCTGATAGCTGGAATCAAAACGTCAATAGTGCTCAAAATACTCTTTTAGTGGTGCACCCAAGTGGTTAAAGGTAACTGACTGGAAAGCAGCTGCAACTGGCTTTGGGAGCTCAAATCCCTTTGTCCCCACCAGTTAAACAAGATACCCCTAAGTACAATTATTGTCTGCCAGACGGTTTTCCCTAACACTAAAGCAAAGATCCATAAATCTGAACTTATGCTACTATGAATATAACTCCAAGGAATTAAAGTTCAATGCTCTACAAAGAAGCAGTTTCAGCAGGCGCGTCGAGTAAATTTCATTCAACTTGATAGCAAAATAAAAAACAAGCAGGAAAGAATGATTGTAAATCAGACTTAGTTAAGGAGTATCGTAATATGAAAAAATCAATCTTTATCTTTTGCCTTGTCTTTGTCTTTACCCTAACCGCATGTAGTAGCAAAGCTAAGCCAAAAGAACCAGTCACCAATGAAACTACTAGCCCCTCGATTGCTGAAGATGAAACTCAAGCTACAAAAATCCCCGACCCACCAGCAAGCAGCCCTGAAAATCAAACACCAGTAGAACCTGAAAATCCTGACTATGTATATCAACCTGAAAGAGCTTTACCAGATGGTTTACCGGTTTTTCCAGGTGCGGTTCTGACCTATGACACACAAGTATGGGCGGCTGAAGGGACGGCTTGGATGTGGATGTATGAGGAAGCCGGCAGTGCGAATGAGATTGTTGAATTTTTCAAAACTGAACTGGAAAAGTTGGGCTTTGAAATAGATAAAGCATTTGCAGACCGTGAAGAATTCCATGTTGCTGACAAAACGGGTACAGTGAGTCTTGGGTATTCAGCTGACCAGGAAGAAGACATGAATCAACTTGGTTATATGATTACAGTCAATCTCGATGCCTGGGATAAGAGGTAATTTGTCAAGAAAACAAAGAAAGGAAAGCCTCTCTATTCTTTGTTGAGACTATATCTTTCAAATTAAAGGGTGGTCACAAGACTCTCCTGTCAAATAATGCCTGATAGCAAAAGAGTGGCACATATTTGCTTAATTCTCGCAAGGGGAAAATACTAAGGCAAAAGAGGGGATTATTGCACTAAATTCCTCTGCAATAGCCATATATTGGCGTTTTAACCATCACCCGCTGGATGGTATATCTGCTTGATCTGCCGTAAACTTGAGCTCGAACATAAATTTCGTTATTATGGTATAACGTTTGTGCGCCTATTAAAAAACAGGTTCAATCATTTATTATCTTAAGACGAAGGCATTTATGGGTTTATTTTTCAGCACCAAAAGAAGTGACGGCAAAGTAGTCAAAGATGAAGATCCAATCATCAAGATGACCCCCTTTATTATGCGGGGCCGGAATGAGGCAGTGGTCTATTATTCCAAATCCTACGATATTGGAGCAATTCAAAAATTCATCCAAGACAAGCGCGAGGAAGGATTGAGGATCACTTTATTTAACGTTATCGTGGCCTCTTTGCTGCAGACAATCTATCGCCGGCCGAAGACAAACCGTTTTATCGCGGGCCGGCGCCTCTATGATCACAACGACATCTCGATCTTATATGTGGTCAAAAATATGATGACTGATGATGCTCTGGAATCTATCTGCAAAATAGTCCTGGAGCCCAGCGACACCATCTATGACATCTCCACCCGCATGAAGGAGAACACCGATAAGATTAAAGAGGGAGAGCAAAAGACAGATGACAAGCTGATTCACGCCGTGGCAAAACTGCCGCGCTCGATTTTGCAGTTTGCCCTCTGGTGCGTACGGCTGATGGATTTTTACGGCATCATGCCCAGGGCCCTGATGGATGCCATCCCTTTATACTCATCGATCTACATTGCCCATATCGGCAGTCTCGGCGCCGATGCCCCCTACCATCATCTCTACGAGATCGGTTCAACTTCCATCTTCATCACGATTGGCAAGATATATGAAGCCCCCTATCAGGGCAAGGACGGCCAGGTGGAATGGCGGCAGACCGTGGATTTAAAGTTTTCCATTGACGAGAGGATCTGTGACGGCTTTTATCTGGTAAAAAGCCTGAAAATCTTCAACGACTATATGCAAAGCCCCCATCTGCTGGAGAGATCTCCTGCTGATTTAGAGGCTGAGCATCAAGAGCGGATGGAAAAAATCAGCCAGCGCAGATCAAAAAGAGAAACTAAAACAAAAGCATAAAGATCAGGGCATCAGCCCTGATCCTTTCTGCTCGTTCATGCAAGGTAGGATCTTCTGCTGCTCATCCTCTTCACTCCAGTTGACCGGATAACCGCTGTCCTCATTGACAATGTCCCAGATGCTGTCCGGCAAAATACGGCCAAAATAATCGTAATCTAAAATCTGAGCAGAATACTTGAGCTTATTTCTCACACTATTGGTTATATCTGAAATATATCGCTCCTGATCGGCGATCTCGGCCCCGGGTTCTGGTGTGAACTCCTTGGTGACGGCATTGTACCTGCCTTTATCCGTAATCCAGCTGCGGTTGACAAAAAAGGCCAGCGGAGAGCGGTCGGAGAAGACATCACTGCCCATCAGCAGTCTGGAATCAAAGGGAATATCCATCAGATTATACAAAGTGGGCAAAATATCCAAAGTGAAGCACACTCTGTCTACAGTCTCCGGCTCCATGCCGTCAGCATAAATCATCAGAGAGTTTTTATAGATTTCAAAATTTTCTTCTAAAGTCTTGCCGGCCAGCTGATCATAATCTTCCTTTTCCAGCCCATAGGGATAATGGTCGGCGTTAAAGACTATCAGGGTGCGGTCGGCAATACCCTTCTCTCTCAGCTTGGTCAGCAGATACTCCATCGCCTTGTCAACTTCCACCTGCGTGGCCAGATAGGCCCTGCCGCCCTCATTTAAGTCGAGGTCTCTAACATAGTCGCGGTTTTTAGTGGCCATGGCATTGCCGCGGAAAGTATAGTTCATATGCCCGCTGACAGTCATGAAATAGGCATGGAAAGGCTCGACCGCCGTAAACTCGTCAAAAGCCTTCTCCATCATCTCCAGATCTGACTCCGGCCAGGATTTTTTAACCTCCAGGCCGTTGCCCAGCCCCTTATAGGTGTCGTAGCCTAGATTGGGATGGGATTTATCCCTGCCGTAGTAGGTATAGGTGTGGTTATGCCAGGCGGAGGTCACATAGCCGAGGCGCCTGAGCATATTCCCCGGCGTCATGGCCATATCATTTTCCGAGGATTTGACCAGGCTCCAGACCCCCGGCTTGGGTGCCAGGCCGGTTATACCCGTATACTCGCCGTCAGAGGTTGAAACCCCCCAGATGGGGTTATAGAAATTATTAAATTTAATTCCGTTCTCCTGCATATGCCAGAGGGTAGGTGTCAGCTCCGGATGGGCAGAATAGGCGGAATGGCTCTCAGCTGTAATGAAGATCAGATTATAGCCCTTGAACATGCCCGTGTGATCATTGGATTTGCTGGGCTCAATGTCGTTAAAGTAATGGGCCATGTTTCTCAGGCTGTCATTGCTCTCATTTTCAATAATTTTTTCAAAATCAATCGGAAAAGCAAAATCCTTGATCGGTACGGGAGTGGGTTCTGGATCGATCAGATCTTCAGGGCCGGTTCCGGTTGGCAAAATAGAAGGACTGTCCCCTTGCTCGCTCTGATCGCTATGATCTGTCTCCATAATGAGAATATCTTCCGGCAAAGTTTCATCCGGGGGCAGATCTATTTCAGCTGAAGAGAAGATAAAATGCCTGAGGTCTACACTCATTGCCGTCAGCAGGCCCAGCTTGCCCGAAGCTAAAAGAGGATCATTGGTTTCAAAGTATAAATCATAGGCCGAGTTGACCGAGCGATCGCCCAGATGAATAAACAAGAGCCCAAAGGTAAAGGCCACCAAGGTCACACTGATCAAAAACAAATTGACCATGATCTTATCTGGCTTAGGCATAGATCTGGATTTATCTGCTCTTTCAAACCATTTTGCCGGCAAGATCTCCCTTTTCTTCAACAGCTGCAAAAGCGGTCTGCCGACAAAGAGAACGATTAAAGGCAGCAAAATCAAAATAACGATAGGAATCCTGCCCAGCAGCTTAAAAGCTACATCTTCGGCAAATTCTGCCACCTGTCCCCCTCTGAGCATGGAAAACCAGGTGAACAAAGTACGAAAGAACTGATGGTAAATATATTGGGCGCCAAAAAAGATCATGATGATGACTAGAGGAACAGCAAGAACCCGCCGCCACCAATGGGCCGGAAAAAGCGTAATGACCAAAGTCAGAGCCGCAGACAGTGAGAGGCAAAACAATAAGTTGAGAAAAACTCCCGACAGCTCAAAACCCTTGTTAACAAAGATTCTAAACCACAAATCCCACCAAACGAAAGATGAGATAAGATAAAGGAAAATTGCGCTTTTGCTGATTGTCTTTTTCTTTGCCTGATCAGCAGCAGCCTTATTTAGGGTCCTGTCTTCTAAAATATTTTCAAAAAACCTTGCCTCCTGAGGACTGCCTGTCTTTTTCAGCGGCGAGCTTGGTTTCTGGCTGCCAGCGTCAGATCCAAAATCGTCTTCCTCGTACAGATCGGCTGAATCAAGCTCTTGCTTATATTTATTTCTACGCGAATAGGTACTGTCATTGCTGCGCTGGCTGGGGCGATATTTTTCTAAATCCTGATCAAACTCGTCCAGCTCAGCTGCATAATCCTGGTCAGAGCTATAAGTATCAGCATAGGGATCGGAGCTTGGCAGATCCCTCTCTTGCCTTTGGTAAAGGGAGGAGACATCATTATAATAATCACTTGGAAAAGGCTCCTTGAGGGAATATTCCCCGGGAGCCCGGTTATTATAAAGGGAATCTTCCTCAGCTAGATAGCCGGCAGGCATCTCTTCCTCATCAAAATGATCATCTGTCCATTTTGGTCTTTTATCGCCATAAATATCTTCAATTTTCATGCCCACAATTATAGCAGGATAAAATTTGACAAACAAGTTGCCCTGATCAAAACCCGGCCGGATTTAATCGACAATAGTTGAAAGTCTTTGCCGGCAATCTGTGTTATTATCTTTGCCATGATCAACAATTGCCCGCAGACAGATAATGAAAATATCGATAAATTAATTTCCGGCCGATCCTTCATCGCGTGTCTTTGACACTTAGTTAGCTTGATTAAATACATAGATGTATTAAAGAGAGG
>CAZUWY010000014.1:0-38096 GCA_964624395.1 uncultured Mageeibacillus sp.
CCATCAAAAAGGGGCTGCCTCTTTACACTTTTCAGTGTTTTGAGACAACCCCTCTATTTTACGGACTTCTCAATTATGAATTAAGGACTAAATGGTTTGTCTGTAAAGAAACAGGCAACTTTATGCCCAGAAGCTGCCTCTAGCAAAGGCGGCATTTGTTCGTGGCAAATACTTTCTGCAAGCGGGCAGCGACTAGCAAAGCGACAACTGTCAGGAGGATTTATAGGACTTGCGATCTCACCTTTAACCACTAATCTCCTCTTATTCTTGGCTTGTTCAGGATCAGCCACCGGAATTGACGACATTAATACTTTTGTATATGGATGCAAAGGGTTCTTGTAGAGCTCTTCCGCCTCTGCTTCCTCAACTATTGTGCCTAAATACATTACGATTATCCGATCGGAAATATATTTAACAACACTGAGGTCATGCGCAATGAATAGATAAGTGAGCTCTCTATCCCTTTGCAATTCCTTAAGCATATTTAATACTTGGGCTTGAATGGAAACGTCCAATGCAGAAATAGGCTCATCACAGACAATAAAGTCTGGATCAACAGATAAGGCTCTGGCAATACCTATCCTTTGTTTTTGTCCACCAGAAAACTCATGTGGGAAACGCGACATATGGTCCTTGTTCAAACCCACCTGCCTTAGCAGCGCCTCAATTCTTTGGTCAATTTCATTTTCTTTGACAATATTATGGATCCTCAAGCCAGTGCCGACAATGTCTTTCACGGTCATCCGCGGATTCAAGGAAGCATGGGGATTTTGGAAGATCATCTGAACTTCCTTCCTAAAGCGCTTATCTTCTTCGCGCGTGTAAGAAAACACATCCTTGCCGTTGTAATAGACATTGCCAGTATTAGGATTGTACAGTTTCAATATTGACCGGCCTGTCGTTGATTTCCCGCAACCCGATTCTCCAACGAGGCCAACGGTCTCGCCTTTATAAATTTTGAAGCTGATATGATCAACTGCTTTGAGTATTTTATCTTTACTGATACGAAAATACTGTGAAAGATCATCCACCTGAAGCAGTATTTCCCTATCTACACTGTTATTCATACTTGTCCTCCAATCTTTGGTGCATTTGGAGACTTATTGTCATCAATGTCAGCTGTTCTTCTGACTGAAATAAGATCTACAGGAGTGGCATATTCATGCAATAACCAGCAATGACTTAAATGCCCTTCAGACACCATTGTTTGTTCAGGATAGGTCTGATTGCATATCTCCATGGCAAATTCACAGCGTGCTGCAAAGGGGCAACCCGCTGGAGGTGAAAAGAGATCAGGAGGCGTACCGTCAATTGGAATCAATTCTTCATCCTTGCTAGTATCTAAGGTGGCAATTGATTGGATGAGACCTGACGTATACGGGTGTGCTGTATCGTAGAAAATATCATTAACACTGCCTTGCTCAACGATTTTCCCTCCGTACATCACAAGCACTCTGTCACACATCTTGGCAATAACGCCAAGATCGTGAGTAATTAAAACTACTGAAGTGTCATACTCTTTTTGCAGTTCTTTTAAAATATCCAAAATCTGAGCTTCAATTGTCACATCAAGAGAAGTTGTTGGCTCATCGGCAATAATAATATTCGGCTGTCCCACCAGCGCAATCGCAATCATTACTCTTTGTTTCATTCCCCCCGACAATTCGTGGGGGTACTGGCGATAGCGCCTTTCTGGTTCATTAATGCCCACCAGTCTGAGAATACTCAAAGCTCTTTTCTTTGCTTCAGATCGTTTAATTCCGGTTCTGCCAACAAAGACCTCTTCAATCTGTTTGCCGACTCGCATAGTTGGATTCAAAGATGTCATCGGGTCTTGAAATACAAAACCAATTTCCACACCTCTGATTTTGCGCATCTCCCGATTTGATTGTTTAATAATGTCTTCGCCGTTGTATATTATCGACCCGTTCTCAAAAAAACCCGGAGGTTCAGGATTGAGGCGCAATATACTCTGCACGGTAACACTCTTACCACATCCTGACTCGCCAACTATTCCTAAAATTTCGCCTTTTTTTACCTCAAAACTAACATCACGAACCGCTTTAACAACTCCGCCATAAGTTTTAAACGAATATTCAAGGTTATTTACTTCAAGCACAGTTTCCGGCATATTCTTTTCCTCTACAATATCTGGCTCTTTCATATTCATTAATCTGTACCTCTCAGGCGCGGATCGAATGCATCTCTTAGTCCATTGCCCAGCTGGTTAAAAGCCAAAACTGTAGTGCCAATGAAAAAAGCAGGAATGTAAAGCAAATGAGGAGCTACTTGCATAAGTGCAGTTCCTTCTTTAGCCAAGATACCCCAGCTTGCATCGGGAGGAGATATTCCTAACCCAATATAGCTTAGGAAAGCTTCCATAAAGATAGCACTCGGTATGGCCATAGTCAGATTAGTTATGATTAGCCCCATAATATTTGGGATTATTTCCCTGACAATAATCATAAAGGTAGATTCGCCAAGCACTCTGGCAGCCATGACGAATTCTAATTCTTTTAGTCTGTAAACCTCACCTCTGGAAAAGCGGCATGCCCCTGCCCAGCCAGTGATAACCATTGCAATGATCAAGCTTTGAATACCCGGGCCGAGGACGACCATAACGAGAATATTAATAATTAGTGAGGGAATTCCATAAATAACATCGATAATACGCATAAGAATCATATCAAAGCGGCCACCATAGTAGCCGCTAAAGCCACCAAGTATTGTTCCAATTACGGAATTAATCAGAGCAGCTAAAAAGCCAATAGAAAGAGAGACCCGTGCACCAACCCATACTCTCACCCAGAGATCTCGTCCCAGGGTATCCGTGCCAAACCAGTGTTCTTTGGAAATGGTTTCTTTCATAGCATAGGCATTTTGCTGATCAAATTTATATTGGCTTAGCATGGGGGCAAATATTGCCAACAGCACATATAAGGTCAAAATTATTAAGGCTAAAAAAGCCGCTTTATTATTACGAATCCTAATCCATGCTTCTTTCCAGAAAGTTATACTTGGACGAGATATCGATTCCATCTTTTCGATATTCTTTCCCACAATGCGAAAGAGATCCGGTGTGATTTCCTGTTTATCAATATCCATCTCCTACCTACTTTCCCGCAATTCTAACTCGGGGATCTACTATGCCATAGAAAATATCAACTAACATATTGGCAAGCACCAGAAATGTTCCGTAAAAAACTGTTGTCCCGAGAATCATCGAGTAGTCCAAATTTTGGACACTCTCAACATAATATTTACCCATACCTGGAATTGCAAAAATAGATTCAATAACAAAAGTACCTGTCAGCACTGCTGCTACTGTGGGGCCCAATACTGTTATTACTGGCATAATCGCATTTCTGATTTGATGCTTCCAAGTAATACGAAATTCTGAAAGCCCTTTTGAACGAGCAGTTTTTATATAATCTTGCTGTACGACTTCCAGCATACTAGCGCGCATAATTCTGGAGATTGATGCCATGGTATAAAATCCTAAGCCTATTGCGGGTAGTATTGTATGCGCAAAGCCCAAATATTGTGCAATAGGCAAAAGACCCCATTTCACTGCAAAGAAGTATTGCAGGATCGCACCCATAATAAAGTCTGGTACGCTTGTACCAATTACAGCAACAACCACAAAGAACAAATCAATTTGGTTGCCCCGGTTTAAAGCTGAGATAATACCGAAAACCAATCCAAAAGAAATTGACATCACAAGCGCACGAATACCCAAATCCAAAGAATATGGAAACGAGGTCGCTAAGAGTTTATTTACAGTTTGATTAGGATATTTCATTGAATAACCGAAATTTCCCCGCAATAAATTACTCAGATAGGTCGTGTATTGCTGTAGGAGCGGTTTGTCTAATCCATAATAAGCATTAAGATTTGCACGAACTGTTGGAGTCATTTTGGGGTCATTGAATGGATCTCCGGGCATTAGTCTAACTAGAACAAATACTACAGTCACAAGCACAAGAACTGTTAGCAGTGAAATGGCAACTCGTTTAACAATATATCTCCCCATAATATTCCTCTGCTATCTCTCGATATAAATAATCCCCGGCAGGCAGTTGCCTGCCGGGGATTGGCTTAAGCAGTCTAGTATCAGATTAACAATTACTCAGACTTATCAGCATAAAGGAAGTTAAAGTTTAGTCCAACAAAGTATCCTTCAAGTCCAATCACACCATCTGCTACCAGATAATGAACCTGTCTTAGCTGCTGAGGCACCAGAGCACCGTCATCCAGCAAAACCTTCTCGGCGTTGAAGAGGTTGTCTATACGCTCTTTTCCTGAAGTCTTGGTAGAGGCTTCCATATATTTGTCAAATTCTTCACTCTTATAATTTAAGAAGTTATAACCTGAAGTACTGATAAATAGTTCTAGATAGCTATAGGGATCTGAATAATCAGGTGCCCAGCCGCTCATGATAATGTCGAACTCATCATTGTTAGGCACGAGCATAGAATTTTTGGTTGCATAAGGAACCAGATTAATATTGACCTTGATGCCCAAATTGGTTTGCCATTGATTTTCCAAAACCTCAGCTTCTCTCTTCGCTGCTTCAGAGTCGGTTACGACCATTTTCAGCTCAATCTCAGACGGATCGGTCAAGCCAAATTCTGCCATTGCTTTGTCCAGATAGTCTTTGGCTTTTTCTAAATCACCGTTAAGAGGATAGGCTTCCAAGGGATACTCTGTGCCATACTCACCGTCTACACCATGAACCTGCGGCAGGACATAGCGCAGGTTGGGCATATACAGTCCATTATGGCTGAGGAGAATATACTCTTCGCGATTAAGGGCAAAGTTTAGAGCAAGACGGAAGTCTTTGTTTGCCAAATATTTGTTGTTATGGTTCAAGCCAGCAAAATCGTTAGCACCATCAAAATACTGTTCGCTCTTTCCTTCATATTGAGGAGCAATATCAGTTGACAAGGTTACCATGTCAAGCTCGCCATTGTTAAACATAGAAAGTTGAGTGTTGGATTCAGCAACCGTCAGAACTTCAAAACCATCTAGCTTAATGCTGTCTGCGTCATAATAGTTAGGATTCTTTTCTGCAACCAGTTTGCCTTCGCCCATTTTTGTTACAACAAAAGCACCGTTATATACCTGTTTTTCAGGCGTTGCACAGTAATCTTGGCCATACTTTTCAACTATGTCTTGTCTTTGCGGTGAGAAGGAAGCCATGCTCAGCATACCCAAGAAATAATCTGCTGGGCTCTCAAGGACTATTTCAAGCGTCTTCTCATCAATCGCTTTGATGCCTAAATCGTCTAAAGGCAATTCGCCTGCAGAGACTTCGTAACCGTTTTTAATTACAGCACCGAGATAGCTCATAGGAGCTGCGGTTTCAGGATCAAGAAAACGCTTGATGCCGAATTCAAAATCTTGGGCTTTAACGGGTTCACCATCACTCCACTTTAAGCCATCGCGCAAGATGAATGTATAGGTAACCATATCGTCTGCAAGCGTATAGCTTTCAGCAGAAGCAGGACGAATATCTCCGACAACATCGCGATACAGACCTTCGTACAAATTGTAGCAAATTGTCGCGTCCGGAATAGAATGCGTCAAACTGGGGTCAATAGATGCGGGGTCCGCGGTCAATGCATAATGGAAAATCTTTTTACCAGCAGCTGGCTCATCACCTGTTTCTCCGGGCTCTTCACTTGACTCATCTGGAGTTTCTTCCCCAGCGGGTTTATCAGTTGGCTCATCGGCTTTTTCTTTAGTGCTGCAAGCGACCAAACCGATTACTAATACTACAGCAAGTAAAAGTGCTAATAGTTTTTTCATAATTCCTCCATCTAATAAGTTTATTTTAACGGCATAATCAATAAGCTTTATATTTACCGTCAAATACTAGATTTGTGATTTTTGATCAATTATTGTTAATCTTTTAATCACTTTGACCTTATTAGATTATATCTGTTTTGTATTTTTATCAATTATGCATACAGTATAAGTAAATGCTCTTTTAGATCTAAATTACTGGCAAGACTCCCAAATTTTGCATTTTATGCGACAAAAATGCTAATCAGCCGCCTGTAATTCTGAACCCTTCAGGAAGCGGATCTTCAGGGTCTAAGACCAGCTGATTGAAGCCAGTTACATAAGCATTGCCCTTAACTTCTGGAATGACAGCATCCAGATCTGCTACTTTGACCTCTTCCACGATCTTGGAAGTGAAAACAGTATCGATAATGCTCTTGTTGACCAAAATGGTATCTTTATTGATCAGCCCCTTGGACAGCATCAGGGCAATGCGGCCACCGGTGCCGGTACCAGTCGGAGAACGGTCAATTTGTCCCTCGGCAAAGATACAGACATTTTTAGAGGTAACTTTATTATCTTCATATTCCAGTTTATCCATGAAGATTGTGCCGTAAATGCTGTTTAGACCTGGTTCTTCGGGGTGTACAATCTTGTATTTGTCGATCACCTTGTATTTGATCTCCATGCCTTTTTGCACCAGGTATTCGATATTTTCTGGATCAACAGTGGAATTAATCTTGTCCACGTCAACATAAACATAGAAGGCACCGCCGAATGCGACATCGCAGACAACATTGCCAATGCCATCCACATCTACCTCAATATTTTCCAGGTAGAGGAAAGAGGGAACATTGTTAAAAGATATTTCGCCAACATGTCCATCTTTTACAGTGGCAAAGGCTGTTATTCTTCCCGCCGGTGAATCTATTCTGACGGTGTTTTCACCTTCTTGGGCAACGATAATGCCTGTTTGCAAAACAGTTTTGGTCACAGCAATAATACCGTGCCCGCACATTGTGCTCAGCCCTTCGTTATGAGTAAACAAAACACCGAAATCTCCATCCGGCGTCACTGGTTCGGTAATAATGCAGCCGTACATGCCACTATGCCCGCGTGGTTCTAGCATCATCATCTTGCGAATGTGGTCATAATTTTCTTTGACATACTTTCTTTTTTCCAAAATAGTCTTGCCCGGAATAGGCGGAAAGCCACTGGTGATTACTCGTAAAGGTTCACCTCCGGTATGGCAGTCAATACAGCTGATGAAATTCTTGAATTGCAACATATCTACCTCCTAAAATAATTTATATATTAATAATTATAAGGCAATTATTTTAATATACTTACTTGCTTCGATCAGTCATGCCCTTAAGTGTGAGATCGCGGCTAAGCTACTGTTAGCAGCCCTCTGCAAATGTACTGCCTGGGCAGGAATGGTTTATTCTTGTTGCATTAAATCATACACAAGATAACTGTCCCCGGCAAGGAAACTACAGAAGCTGTTTAAATCAATCTTTTAAAATGCAGTATTATTTTTACAGAAATAAGATGCCATAATTAGATCTATTCCCCATCCGCCAACCAATTAAATGCCTGTTTTTTCATATAGTCTTGATAGCCCTTGAAATCTAGAAAATCCTCTTTGAGTAGATAATATGCCCCTAGCCAGTACTGGTAAGGGCTAATGCTGTTCTTTTCCCTGATATAGGCAAGGCATTTTTTTGCAAAATCTTCGCCCTGAAGCTGATGGCAGGTTTTTTCAATTTTTTCAAGTACAGCTTCTTTAACCGGCATCTGCCAGTTTTTGTACTTCGCCTTATAATGTCTGAGCAATACTTCTATTTCCACCTCCCGGTATTCTTCCTCGTGGACCAAAAGCTGGACGGGGAACTTTTCAGATAATTGAGGTTTTTGCCGGCAGTAGCCCAGACTGACCATGATCGCTGGAAAGACGTATTGAGGTAGTTTTAACAATGCAGATACTCTATCCATGGTATAGATAATATTGCCCACATAGACAGAGGCTATGCCTGCTGTTTCAGCTGCAAGGCAGAGGGTCTGCGCTGAGATGGCGGTGTCTATAACTGCCATCATAAATTCGGAGAATTGATTTATCTTGTCGCAGGGGGCAGGTATTACTTCATTTATCCGCATTATTCTGCGAAAATCTACACAAAAAACCAGATTGACCGCTGCTTTGCTGATGAAGCCCTGTGAACGGCAGAGCTTTGCCAGTTTTCTTTTATTATCTGCATTTTCAATTTTGATGATTGAATATTTTTGAAAGCCGCCGCTCGATGGAGCTTTCACAGCAGCCTGCAAAATTCGGTCCAGTATTTCCTCTGCTATTTTCTCGTTGGTAAAATCCCTGCAGCTGGTTCTTTGCTCAAGCAGGGTGAAAAGATTATCCATGAAACCTCCAAAGCTAAATCTCTTAAACTCTTATTTCAGTATAAAGAAAAGCAAGTTTTGTGTTTTAATTATACAAATATTATCTGGGCTCTCTTGGCCCAAGCTGTCAAAAGCTTTCTCAATCCTGATATAATGAAGATTGATTAAAATGAAAATTAAGCTTAAACAATAAAGATGAATGACAATAATTACAATTCTCTAAGCAAGAAAAGACCTGCCCCGCCAGCTGAAGAAAGCGGGGCTACCGCTGCGGCCAGAAACAACCGGCCAAGAAGAGAGCAAAACAATCCAACTAGAAAGATCAGGCCCGAGGCTAAGCGCCTGGGAGTGGCAAAAAGGGAACTGAGGCGAAGAGTGGCTGGCAAGCCGACAAGGCATGCCGGCACGATCAGTGTTTTTACGGTGCTGGTAAAAGCTTTCAAGCATTTGCTTACCGCCTCCCTAATTCTTATCCTGACTGCATCTTTCCTTCTGGGCGGCCTGGGCTTTGGCATGCTCAGCGGCTATATCTCCTCGGCCACGCCTGTTGAAATTGAAGATTTGCGCAGCACTGGGGAGGCGACCATTGTCCTGGACCGCTACGGCAATGAAATAGCCAATTTTACCGGTGCCAGCAATTTCGAGCGTGAATATGTCCAGATGGCCAAAATAAAGTCCACTTGGCTGGACGATGCCTTTATCGCCATCGAGGATGAGCGTTATGAGTCTCATCTGGGAATTGATCCCCGCAGAATCGGCAGTGCTGTTTTAAGCATGATTGCCAATGCCGGCACCCCCACCCATGGGGGATCCACCATCACTCAGCAGGTAGTGAAAATGCTGTCCGGGGCCAAAGAAGAGTCGGCCCAGCGCAAGATTCAGGAATGGTACAGAGCAATCGAGCTGCAAAAGGTTAAATCCAAGGATGAGATCATGGAGCTCTACTGCAATCTGGTTCCCATGGCCAATAATTATGTCGGTGTACAGGCGGCCTCTAAAGCTTATTTTGGCAAGGATATCTCGGAATTGTCATTGGCGGAATCTGCCTTTTTAGCGGGCATTCCCAATTTGCCCTCCATCTATAATCCCCGAACGGAAGCCGGTCGCCGCAATGCTCAGAGGCGTATGCGCATCGTTTTACAAAATATGCATGATCTGGAAATGATCAGCAAGGAAGAGCATGAAGCTGCCCTTAATGAAGAGCTGGTTTTCATCTCGCCCGACCAGCAGGCAAAATCCAGCAAAATAAACAGCTACTTTGTTGATGCCGTCATCACTCAGGTCATCCGCGATCTGCAGACAAAAAGAGGCTACTCAGCTGAGCTTGCTCGCTTGGCTGTTTACCAGCAGGGCTTAGTGATTGAAACCACCATGGACCCCAAAGTGCAAGATGCCCTCACCGCCTCTTTTAGTAAAACTGAACTGTTTTCCAACAATCCCGATGCCCTGCCAGATATTCCCGAACCGCCCCAGGCTGCCATGACTGTTATCTCCAACATGCCTTCCGAGCGCGGCCAGGTTATGGGCCTTTATGGCGGCTTTGGCGAAAAGACCACGGCTATGGGCTGGAACAGGGCAACGCAAAGCAAAAGGCAGCCGGGTTCCTCGATCAAGCCAATTCTGGTTTATGCCCCGGCTTTTGAAATCGGCTCTGCCACAGCCGGCACTGTGCTGATGGATGAGCCAAAGCATCTAGACCCCCAGAACCCTGAAAAGGAATGGCCGCAGAATGTGACGCGCTCATACAGCGGTGCCACCTCACTGCGCGAAGCCTTAAAGCATTCCATCAACACCATTGCCGCAGATCTGTATGTCAACAATGTCACGCCCCAGATCGGCCTTTCCTTCCTCAGAGCTCTGGGCATTGACAGGAGAAAAGAAACCCAGCCGGCTGCAGCCCTGGGTGCATTTGCCGAGGGGGTAAACAGCTATGAGATGACTGGAGCTTATAGCGCTCTGGCCAATCAGGGCTTGTATTTCAAGCCTTATATGTATAAGCGGGTTACCGACGGTGAAGGACGGGTGCTCCTGGAAAACAAGCCGGATGTCCGGCAGGTCTTTTCAGCTGAAACAGCCTATCTGGTCACCAGTATTTTGCAAGATGCAGTGGAAAATGTCAGCTGGTTTAAGAATTCACGTCTGGAAAACCAGGTGTCCGCCGGCAAAACAGGTACAACCGACGATATTATCGATACCTGGTTTTGTGGTTACACACCTTATTATACCGGTGCTATCTGGTATGGCTATGACAACAATAACGGCAGGCGCACCTCGGTACCGGAAATTGACCGCTATAATGCTATGGGAATCTGGTCCGATGTGATGGAGCAGATACACAGCGGCAAAGAACCGCTTGAATTCGAAAAGCCGGGCAATATTGTCTCTAGATCTGTCTGTGCCATCACCGGGCTGATCAGCAATCCCTACTGCCCCAAAACAACTGTCGAATTCTTTGACCGCAGCAAAGTCAGCTTCCCCAGCCAGCAATGCACACTCCATCAGGCAACGGCTACCGCTCCGGTTGCACCTAATATCCCAGAGCCGGAAATCCCGGATCCTGAGCCAGATTTACCCACTGATGAGCCGGATGAACCCCCAGAGCCTGAACCCACTCCCGAGCCAGCTGAGCCAGACGAGGATTCCTAAGCTAAAAGGCGAGGATCCCCTAAGCCGAAAGCTGAGGGTTTTTGGCCAAAAGATATGAATTTCTAGCCGAAAGGAGGCAGCTTTGTTATTTAGCAAGATAGATATTATTGACCATGAGGGCAGGATCAAAAAGGATTATTATCTGGCCACTCTGGCGGATACAATTGTCTGGCTGGACGGCAATCCTCCTCCGGAAGATTTTTTGCCTCCAGGCACCGAGATTTTTGACGGCAGGGGTAAAGTACTGCTGCCCGGTCTCTATAATATGCACTGCCATGTCCCCATGACTCTTTTACGAGGCTATGGCGAGGGTCTTCCTTTGCAGCGCTGGCTTAGAGAGAGGATCTTTCCCTTTGAAGCTTTGATGGATGAAGAGGATATGTACTGGGGCAGCCTGTTGGGCATTTATGAGATGCTCGCCTCGGGTGTGGTCTCTTTCAGCGATATGTACATGCGGCTAGACGGTATTGCCCGTGCCGTTTTAGAGTCCGGGATTAAGGCTAATCTTTCCAATCCCCTGACCGGAGGGGAGCAAATGGATATCAGGCGAGATAATGCCTATCTGGAAGTGATGAAAATTTTGCGCGAGGCCAAAAGCTCCCAGGGCAAAATTATGGCCGAAGCCAGTCTTCATGCTGTCTATTCTTGTACCGAGCAGATCGCCAGAGATGTCGGAGACTGGGCAAAAGAGGATAATCTTAATATTCAGTTGCATTTATCCGAGACTAAAAAAGAAAATGAAGACTGCCTGAAAAAATACAAAAAGACCCCCACCGCCTTTTTTGACTCCCTCGGTCTTTTTGAGCGGCCGGTTGTTGCCGCCCACTGCGTCCATCTGGCAGAGGAGGATTTTGAGATTCTCAAAAATAAGGATGTGACCGTTGCCCACTGCCCCTCTTCCAATCTCAAACTGGGCAGTGGCATCGCACCGGTGAAAAGGATTTTGGCAGAAGGTATCCGCCTCACCATTGGTACGGACGGTGCCTCTTCCAATAATAATCTCAATCTCTTGGAAGAAATACATCTGGCTGCGCTGCTGGCTAAAGGCAGCAGCCATGATGCCTCTCTTTTACCGGCCAAAGATCTTTTGCCCCTGGTAACTAGCAACGGTGCCCTAGCCCAGGGCAGAGAAAACAGCGGCCGGCTGGAGCTTGGCGCCAAAGCTGATTTATTTGTGCTCGATCTGGACAGGGCACATTTGCGCCCTGTTTACGATCTTTTTGCCAATGTATTTTTCAGCGCACAGTCCGCAGATGTCAGCTTGACAATGGTGGACGGGCAGGTATTGTACAAAAACGGCGAAGCCCTTGGCATTGATCTGCAAAGAGTTCTCTTTGAAGTAGAAAGAATCAGGGGCAAAAAGCTAGAACTTCTCCGCTGAGAGCATAAAATAAGGGCTGACCTTGGCAATCTCTTTGCCTGCAGCCAGCCCTTTTTAATTCGTTCTTGCTTCAATTAATCTTTTTCAATTAATCTTTGAAGACTGCTTAGCTATCTTTCTTAAAGGTCAGATACCAGTCTTTCATTTCGTATTGCTCACCCTTGGCCAGCTCCAGTCTATCCTTGATAGCACCACAGGTTCCGGGTGGAGGTACGATAACATCTTTGCCGGGCTCCCAGTTGGCCGGAAGAGCCACGCCTTCCTTGTCTGCCTTCTGCAGTCCGATCAGAATACGCTTGATCTCGGCGAAATTACGGCCAAGAGCGGCTGGGTAGTAAAGAATGGTTCTGATCAAGCCTTCGGGGTCTATGAAGAAAACTGCGCGCACTGCGGCTGTGTCGGACTCACCCTGCAGCATGCCGTACTTACCGGCAACTTCCATTTTCAGGTCAGCAATCAGGGGGAATTTAACCTCCTGATTTTCAATGCCGTCCCAGCTGTAATCTTTAATGGCGTGCAGCCAGGCCAGATGGGAGTGGATGGAGTCGATCGAAAGACCTACAAGCTCAGTATTGAGAGCTTCAAATTCGTCGCTCATGCTGGCAAAGGTCATGAATTCTGTTGTACATACGGGTGTAAAATCGGCTGGATGGGAGAAAAGAATGATCCATTTCCCTTTAAAATCGTTGGGGAAATCAATCATTCCTTGAGTGGTATTAACCTTAAATGCAGGTGCCTTTGTTCCAATCAGTGGAAAATTTACTTCTTTTTCAACTTTCTCTTCCTTAAAATCTGTCATTTTCTTACTCCTTAAAATTTAATTGTCGTTGGTAGATCGCTTTTGAATATGAATTAATCATAAGGGAGTTGAGAAAGAGATGCAACTCATTTGCAACAAGGTTACCTGAGTTACATCGCTAAAAAGCGAAAAGAGCCCGAATCAAAGGCTCTTTTCTGAGGAGACGTATGAAGAGGTGTTTTTGTAATCTGAATTACAAATCAATCTTAGTTTTACTATGTGTACCCGATTTCGCGCAATCATGAACTATTGTGAAAATGAGATGCCTAATTTGCCATCTTTACGAACCAAGATAGGCAGCTTTTATCCGTTCATCCTCCAGCATTTCTGCTGCAGCGCCCTCGTGTACTATCCTCCCTGTCTCCAACACATAAGCGCGGTCGGCTATGCTAAGAGCCATGCGCGCATTTTGCTCCACTAGCAAGATGGTGATACCCTCCTTTTGCATTTCCTGGATAAGATCAAAGATCTCTTTAACCAGCAAAGGAGCCAGTCCCATTGATGGTTCATCCATCAGGATCAGCTTAGGTCTGGCCATCATTGCTCTGGCAATCGCCAGCATCTGTTGCTCACCGCCCGAGAGAGTGCCGGCGGACTGCCTGCGTCTTTCTTCCAGGCGGGGAAATTTGGCAAAAATATTTTCAATATCTGCTTTAATCTCTGCCTTTTTGTGGCGCATATAGGCGCCCATTTCCAAATTATCTTCTACTGTAAGGCGGGTAAAAATTCTTCTTCCCTCTGGCACTTGAATCAGACCGGAAGCGACTATCTCCTCCGGCTTTATCTTGACCAGATCAATGCCTTTATAAAGAATCTGCCCCTGCCTGGGGCGAAGCAGGCCGGAGATACAGTGCATGATTGTAGTTTTTCCCGCCCCATTGGCTCCTATGAGAGAGACCAGCTCCCCCTCTTCTTTAATTTCAAGGTTTATCCCTTTAACAGCATGAATCGGCCCATAAAATATATGCAGATCTCTGATGGCAAATATACTTTTCATCCTTAAACCTCACAGCCCAGATAGGCGGCAATGACTTCCTCATTATGCTTAATCTGATCAGGCAGCCCCTCAGCTATAACACAGCCATAGTTTAATACCACAATCTTGTCGCAAATACCCATGACCAGTTTCATATCGTGTTCGATCAGCAGGATGGCAATGGCAAACTGGCGTCTTATTTTATCAATTCTCTCCATCAGATCTTCTGTTTCCGCCGGATTCATGCCTGCAGCCGGCTCATCGAGCAGGAGCAATTTGGGATTGGTGGCCAGGCCTCTACAGATCTCCAGCTGGCGCTGCTGCCCATAGGGGAGATTGCCGGCATAAAAGTCAGCGAAGGGATCAAGATCAAAGGCCTGCAGCAGGGCCATCGCTTTTTCGTGGATCTCTTTTTCCTCCCGCCAGTAGGAGGGCAGTCTGAAGATGCCAGAAGCGACAGAATATTTGCCCTGGTTGAGATAACCTACCTTGACATTGTCTATGACCGGCATATTGCGAAAGAGCCTGATATTTTGAAATGTTCTGGTCAGCCCGCTGGCAACTGCCTGATGCGGCTTTTTGCCCTTCATTGGCTGCCCGTTCAATAAAACTGTCCCCTCTTTTGGCCGGTAGACATGGGTAAGAAGATTAAAAATGGTAGTCTTGCCGGCGCCGTTTTGCCCGATCAGGCCGGTAATACTGTTATCTTCTACAGTAAAACTGACATCGTTGACTGCGATCAGGCCACCAAAATTCAAAGATAGATTTTTGACTTCAAGTAAGGCCATATTATCTCCTGCCTTTCCATTTGCGTTCCAAAGGCTCTTCCGGTGTGCCCGAAGATGTACCGGTTCGATCGTAAAGAGCACTGTCCGCCTTGCGCTCGGCACTGCCGCTGGCGGGTATGTTCTCCTGGGAAATTGCACTGCTCCCGCCGACGCCTGAACTGGGCCAGGGTCTGTGTCCATTTCTCTTAGCAAATCTGGCAAACAGCTGCTGCGATAATTCCTTTTGCCCTAAAAGACCTTCCGGCCTGTACAGCATCAAAAGAATCAGTACCGCTGAATAGATTAAGATGCGATAGGAGGCCAGGGCCCGTAAAAGCTCCGGCAGCAAGGTCAAAAGGAAAGCAGACAAAACAGAGCCTGTCAAAGAGCCAATACCGCCTAGAACCACCATAACCATAAAATTTATTGATTGATTGTAATCAAATAAATTAGGCTCCAGCATCCCCTGGTAATGGGCATAGAGGCCTCCGGCCACTCCAGCGAAGAAAGCGGAGAGGGAAAAAGCGATCAATTTATATTTGGTCACAGCAACTCCGCAGGCCTCAGCAGCGATATCGTCTTCTCGGATAGAAAGGATGGCTCTGCCGTGACTTGATCTGATCAAGGTGTAGATGATGACAATTGTGCCGATCAGGATCCAATAGGCTAAGCTATAGCTTGTATCAAGCGAGATCCCGGTCAAAGGCTGGCCGCCGCCGGTTATCTTTAAGGATCTCATCACCACTTTGACTATCTCGCCGAAGGCCAAAGTAGTTATAGCCAGGTAGTCGCCCCTCAGCCTGAAAGCCGGAACTCCGACTATTATCCCGGAGAGGGCGGCCATGAAACCAGCCAGAAGAAGGGAAAACAATAAAACTAATAGATTGCCCGGCTGATTGAAATTCAGGCTGATCAAAGCGGATGTATAGGCACCCACAGACATAAACCCGGCGTGGCCGAGGCAAAGCTCGCCCAGTAGACCGGTGGAGAGATTCAAGGAGACAGCCATGGTGCTGAAAATACAGCAGAGGGTGAATAAATCCTTGATACTGCGGCTGACGGCGCTGCTGTTGAAAGTAAAATACAAGATAAGATAGACAATCATGGCAGCTGACAAATTAATTGCATAGGATTTAAATTTTGCTTTTGTCATTTTGCCCTCCTAGACCTTTTCTCTCTCACTTTTGCCCAGCAGACCGGCCGGCTTGAGCAAAAGAACCAGAATGAGGATGACAAAGACAACACCCTCCGACAGCTGGGCCACAGCTGAAGGTATGTAGGCTCTGGTCATGGTTTCGATCAGTCCCAGCAAAAATCCTCCCAGCATAGCGCCGGGAATCAAGCCGATGCCACCCAGAACAGCCGCGATAAAAGCCTTGATCCCGGGCAGTGCACCCATATAGGGATTGATCTGGGGATAAGAAACTATGTAAAGGGCAGCGGCAATTCCCGCCAGAGCAGAGCCGATGGCAAAGGTCATCACGACAATGCGATTGACTTTAATGCCCATCAGATAAGCCCCCTTCAAATCCTCCGACACCACCAGCATGGCTTTACCAGCCTTATGCCTGGTCACAAAGAGCTGCAATAGAAACATCACTGTAAGCGATGTGCCGATGGTGATCAAAGTCCAGGAACTTAAATTGACCTGACTAATCTTGAAGACCGGAAAACTGGATGCTGTCAGCGGGAAGGCTCTGGGGTCCGGTGTAAAGAGCAGGGCGTAAAAGGTTTGCAAAAACAAACTGACAGCAATGGCTGTGATCAGGGCGGAAAGACGTGATGAATGCCTAAGCCTTCTGTAGGCTACTCTTTCAATCAAAATTCCTACAGCTACGGAAAGGATAACTGCCAGCAAGGTGGCCAGAACAAAAGGCAGATGGGCTAGAGTCATGAAAAAGTAGATGAAATAGGAAGCAGTCATCATCACTTCTCCATGGGCGAAATTTATCAGTTTAACAATACCGTAAACCATTGTATAACCAAGGGCTATGAGAGCATAGATTGATCCCATCTGGAGCCCGTTCAGAAACTGCATGAAGAAATATGTCATATGTTTTTCCCCTTGGACAAATTTTCTTGCCAGAAAACAAAGGCCATGAACCAAGCAGGGCGGGGCCCTACCTGGCTCATGACTTCTGATATGGTTTTAGATTTTAACAGTTACTTATATTTTGTGCTAATGTTTTATCGAAAAAATACTACTCGTCACTTTGCATTTTGTCGAACATGGTGTATTCACCATCTTTAATTAGAATAATAGTAACAGTCTTGATTGGATTGTTTTCTGCATCATAAGTAATGTCGCCGGTAACACCCTCATATTTAATATTTTTGAGAGCAGCTACTACAGCATCTGAATCAGTGCTGCCCGCTTCTTCGATGGCCTGCAGCATGATCATGGCGGCATCATAGCCCAGGGCGGAAAAGGACACGGCTTCAGCATTGTACTCTTCCTGATAGGCTTTCAGGAAAGCCTGCAGTTTCTCATTGGGATCATCTTTGGCGTAGTGATTGGTGAAATAGGAGCCGTCAGCATCATTTTTGTCCTCACCGATAACATTTTCGCTCAAAACTCCATCCCAGCCGTCACCACCCAGATAGGGAACATCAAGACCCACCTGCTTGGCCTGCCTGACAATCATAATATTGTCATTATAGTAATTGGGCACATAAAGAACTTCTGCTTCAGCGGACATAATCTTGGTCAGCTGGGTCTTAAAATCTGTGTCGCCGCTGCTGTAGTTCTCATTGGCTACAATTTCAATCCCTTCCTTTTCGCATCTGGCTACAAAGGCATCGGTTAGGCCCTGGGAATAGTTGTCAGATACACAGTAGAGAATTGCTGCTTTTTTAAGTTGGAGATTTTTGGCCACAAAGGCAGCCATCAGATCGCCTTGGACTTCATCAATAAAGCAGGCTCTGAATACATTGGCGCCTTGCTTGGTAATATCGGCAGAAGTACCGCTGGCAGTAATCATCGGCATATTGTCTCTGGCTGCGCGCTGGGCTACTGCAATGGAGGGACCGGAAGTGACATCGCCAATCAGGGCATCGATCTTGTCATCGTTGACAAGACGGTTGTAGGCATTGGTGGCCTCCACCGGATCTCCTTTTTCGTCATAGACGATATAGTCCACCTCTTTGCCCAGGACACCGCCCTTGGCATTTATCTCTTTGATCGCCAGTTTGACACCATTGTTTACAGCAATACCGTAAATGGAAACATCACCGGTTAACGGCGCCAGGCCTCCAATTTTTATCGTCTCTCCTGCGGTTGCTGCACCCTCTGTTTCAGGACTGGGATCTTTACTCTCAGGTGATTTCCCGCAGGATGCCAGCAGCAGTACTACAGCCAACAATACCAGCAGAATTGACTTCGCTCTCTTTTTCTTTGACTTTTCCATAACTATGACCTCCTCGGTAAATAATTTTCTTCAATCCCTGCATAGTAGCTGTATATTATTACTTACTAGCTGTAATTGAATTCCTACAATATTATTATCTATTTTACGAAAGGTCAATATCAATCTTGAATACCAGCAATTTAGCCAATCTTAGCATCTTATGATCTTGGGTTAATATACATGATTCCTAAGTAATATTATCTTTACTTCTAGTTAAGAGCTGATTTATCTTAAATATCTTAGTATTTTATTATGTTATGATCATTAAATGCCTTGGTAAATGCCCCAACTTCCTTGCAAAATGCCCCAACGCTCTAAAAATAGACAAATTTTTGCCCAAACAGCCGGCAATGATTAAGATCGAGGAACATCTTGCTAAAAAATATTTTTGCGAAACAAGATTTAACTGAAGGGACGCCCTGGCGAAGGATCCTTTATTTCAGCCTTCCTCTGCTGATAGGCAACATCGCCCAGCAGATGTACAGCACCGTAGACAGCATAGTCGTGGGCCAGTATATCGGTGACGATGCCTTAAAGGCGATCGGCAGTTCCGCCCCTGTGGTCCATGTGCTGATGGTGTTTTTCATTACCATCGGCACCGGCAGCTCTATCATGGTCAGCCAGTATTTCGGAGCCCGCGATCGCAAAAATCTCTCCCGCTCAATCGGCACAGCTATCGGCTGGACCGTCATCATTGGGGTTTTTCTTATCCTGCTGGGATCATTTATAACTGAGCCCTTGCTGCGGCTGACAAAGACGCCCGAGTCATACATTGACTGGAGCAAGGACTATCTGATGATCTTTATCTGGGGTATCCACGGGCTGGCCTTTTATAATATCTTTGCCGGCATTCTGCGCGGCCTGGGAGATAGCATCAGCTCCTTGCTTTTTGTTTTGATCGCCACAGTATTAAATATAGTGCTGGACATCTACTTTGTGCGTGATCTCAATCTGGGTGTGGCCGGAGTTGCTATTGCAACAGTGATCAGCCAATTTATCTCAGCCATCCTCACTATCTGGCGCCTGAGGCAGTATCAGGAGTTCGACATCCGCTGGAGAGATCTCTTGCCTGATACTAAAACCAGCAGGGATTTATTTCGCCTGGGCATACCGACGGGTATCACACAGGGCATTTTTGCTGTTTCGATGTTCTTTGTGCAAAGCCTCACCAATCAGATCAATATCGCCGACATAACCACGATGGTCATCCGCGTTGACGGTTTCGCCATGCTGCCCAATTTCACCTTTGGCATTGCCATGGCTACCTTTACCGGGCAAAATGTCGGAGCAAAAAAGATGCATCGCTTGAAGCAGGGTGTCAGACAGGGCATGATTTTAGCTCTGATCACTACGATTGCCCTGACTTCCCTGATCATAATTTTCGGCAAGAATATCTTGAGTCTTTTTACAAAAACCAAAGCCAGTATTGATCTGGCCTATTCCATGATGCTGGTGCTTGCAGCCGGCTATATTGTTTTTGCCATCATTCAGGTCCTAGGCGGTGTGATGAGAGGTGCAGGAGATACCATGACCCCCATGTGGATCACTTTAGTAAACAATGTTCTCATTCGCATTCCGCTCGCTTATCTGATGGCTTATCTGACTAAAAGTGCTCTCTGGCCTCACGGCAAACCTATTGCCACCTTCGGTTCTTTGGTGGTCACCTGGATACTGGGATCAGTGATGACAATTATTTTTTACCGGCGGGGCCGGTGGAAGAACAAAGCCTTGGTTCAAAATGAAGAAGAACAACCTGCTCCCTTTTAATGCCTGGCCAAATGACAGCAGTATTTGTCCCCATCTTTTGTTATGCTACAATTAAGACCTAACGCCGTAACTGGCCTGCAGCTGATAGTGGGTCCCGTGCGATGCGGCCCGTGAACCCCGTCAGGTCTGGAAGGAAGCAGCGGTAAGCGGCAAACCGTAGGTGCCGCGGGGCTACCCGCTTCAGCTGCAGCCCAGATGCGGCGTTTTGCGAGGAAGGGAGAATGAGGATGGCAAGAATCGCTTATTATCGCGAGTGGAGACCTCAGAGTTTTGATCAAGTTGTAGCGCAAGAACAGATTGTCTTTCCACTGCGTCAAAGCGTAATTCAGGGCAATATTCATCATGCTTATCTCTTCACCGGCACCAGAGGCACCGGTAAAACCTCTCTGGCACGTATCTTTGCCAAGGCCATCAACTGTCTTAATCCCGAGCGCGGCAATCCCTGCAACCAATGTGAAATCTGCCTCGGTATCAATGAGGGCAGCCTGCTCGATGTAATTGAAATGGATGCAGCTTCTCACAACAGCGTCGAAAATATTCGCCGCATGACGGATGAAGTGCTGTTTGCTCCTGTATATGCCAAGCGCAAGGTCTATATTATTGACGAAGCCCATATGCTTTCCGGCGGGGCATTCAATGCTCTGCTCAAGACATTGGAGGAACCGCCTGATCACGCTGTTTTTATTCTGGCAACCACTGAACCGCATAGAATCCCCGCCACCATAATCTCTCGCTGCCAGCGCTACGACTTTCGCCGGATCCCGGTCAAAGATGTTGTCGCCCGCCTGCGCCTGATTGCAGACAGCCATAAGATAGAGGTGACCGATCTAGCCCTTGAGACCATGGCCAATCTTGCCGACGGTACCTTAAGAGATGCCATCTCCCTTTTGGATCAAGCCAGTGTAGGCATCGTCGGTGAAATCAGCCGCGATCTGGTTTTAGATCTGGTCGGACTGGTAGATGATGAATTTTTAGCCGGCCTGGCCAAAGCTCTTCTAAGCAAAGATATTAACAGCCTCCTGCTCTTAATAAACCAGTTGAGCAGCTCCGGCCGCGATCTCATCCAAACTGTAGTCGATCTGTCTCGTTACCTGCGCAATGTTCTTGTCTGTAAAATCTCCCAAGATCCCGCTGCCATGATTCAGGCCACAGATTCTTCCTTAGAGGCTATGATCCAGATGTCAAAACTTAGCAGCAAGAAAAATCTCATTGATCTGATTCAAGGATTATCTTCTTTGCTGCAGCTTTTGCGCTGGACCCCAGATATTCGCACCAGCCTGGAAGTCGGTCTGATCAATTTGATGGGCGCAGTCGATCCGCAAGAAGAGATAGAGCTGGCTGATGAAGAAATGATTGCTCCTGAAATAAAAATCGAATCTCGCGCTTCTTCAGATAAGAAAACAAAAGGTTTTGCTGCAAAAAACCAAGAACAAATGCTCAAGCAGGAAAAGGATGAGCCTAAAACTCAAGGAACGGATCAGGGATTAGATCAAGGAAAAGATGAAAGCGTAGATGAAAGAGCAAGCGAAGAAGTTGACAAAAGAACAAGCGAAGAAATAAAAGATGCAATGGACGGAAGAATAGCTGATGGGATAGACGAGGGAATAGGCGAAGGAAAAGATAAAGGAATAGACAAAAGAAAAACCGAAGATAAAGCTGAAGATAAAGCCGTAGATAAAGCCGTAGATAAAGCCGTAGATAAAGCTGTAGATAAAGCTGTAGATAAAGTAGAAGATGAAGTAGAAGATAATGTTGAGGGGCAAGCTGAAGAAAAAGCTGAAATTTTAGCTGCAAAGAGAGATTTCGGAGGCAAGAAAAAGGCTGATCATGCCGGCAGGGATGAGATTTTTGAAGCAGAAAAAATGCCCGCAGCTGCAGAGAAAATGGAGTCTTTTTCTAGTCCAGAGGAACTGGATAGTCTAATTCCTCCTCCTGTCGATCAAGATCCTTTCTGGCAGATGAAGATAGATGGCCGTGAAGATGTTGCAGCTTATCCTCTGGAGCAAGACTTGAGCGAAAAGACTCTAGCTGCAAAAACTGCTGGCCAGGATGAAAAAGAGCCAGCGCCTGAAAGTGAGGCTTCTTTATCTTTCGCTAGAACTGAGGTCAAAATAGACGAGAGGGAAGATTTATCGGTTTTGGATCATGAACAGTTGCTTGAGCACTGGAAAAGCATCCTGGACAAGCTTAATTCTTTAAGCCAGATAGACATCTTGATTATGGCCAGATCTGCCCAGGTGAGTTTTGACGGGGAGAACTGGTATCTGGATTTTGACAGCAGTATGACCTCTCAATACGAGCGCACCAGCATGCCAGATGCAATCAGGCTTCTTAGCCGGCTGGCTTCGGAAGAGATGAAAAAACCAGTGACAGTAATTACAAGATTAAAGGATGAGGCCGACCAAGAGGCAAGTTCAGCGGAACCTGCCTGGCTAAGCCGAATCAGAAAAGTTTGTCAGGAAACAAATACACCATTGCAAGTGGAGGAATAAAATGGCAAGAAAAGGAATGCCCAGAGGTAAAGGAATGCCGGGAGGCAATATGAATCAGCTTATGCAGCAGGCCCAGCGCATGCAGCGCGAGCTGGAGATTGCCCAGGAAGAAACAGCTGAAATGACAGGTGAAGCTACTGTTGGCGGTGGATTTGTCAAAGTTACCGTCGACAGCAATCATCAGATTATTGCGCTTGAACTGGCTGCTGAAGTAATTGATCCAGATGATGTTGAAATGCTGCAAGATCTGATCGTTGCTGCTGTAAATGAAGCCATGCGCGATCTCGACAGCAAGGTGGAAGCCCGGATGGCACAGGCCACAGGCAAAAGCGGCTTTGGTTTCCCCGGTTTTTAACTATGAGTAGAAATATTTCACCAGCCATTGGCAGGCTGGTCAACGCCCTTGGTAAATTGCCCGGCATCGGCAGGAAAGGCTCTCAGCGTCTGGCCTACTATATTCTGGCTCAAGATCAGTCTTTTGCTCTTGAACTGGCTGAAGCCATCAAAACAGCCAGCGAAGAAATTCATCTTTGTCCTATCTGCTGTGATCTGACTGAAACTGACCCTTGTGAAATCTGCTCCTCTTCTCAAAGAGATCGCACCATGATCTGCGTGGTTGAAAATCCCAGAGATGTGGCTTCGATTGAAAGGATACGAGAATACAACGGTCTCTACCATGTTTTGCACGGAGCAATCTCCCCCATGCAAGACATCGGGCCGGAGCAGATCAAGCTGAAAGAGCTCTTAGTCAGGCTGAATGAATCCGATGAAGTGCAAGAGATTGTCATCGCCACCAATCCCACAGTTGAGGGCGAAGCTACAGCCTTGTACATCGCCCGGCTTTTGAAGAACACCGGCATTAAGACATCCAGGCTGGCTCATGGCATAGCCATGGGCAGCGATCTCGAATACACGGATGAAGTTACTTTAATGAGAGCTTTTCTGGGCCGGCAAGATATCTGATTATTTCGATTCAATAATTATATCTTCCGGGGCAACCATGCTGAGATTATCTCTGGCGATGCGTTCAATATACTCAGGACTGCCTTCGATGCTGTAGAGCTGGTTTAGCTCATTGTTTTGGGCTTCAAGCTCGGCCTTTTGGGCGATCAGTTCATCTTGAAGGCGCAGAAGTCTTCTGGTTTCTTTTTCCTGGGCAACAAAAATTGTAAAGCTCACAGCTAAAACTATGATCAGGATTCCGGCAAACAGCATTCTAGTCAATGCTGTTTTAGACATTCCGGCCTTATAGCTTTCGTTTAACTGCTCCCGTCGCACAGCCAAGAGACCTCCTGCTGACTTAACATCATGACTTATCCTTAAGTGTCGTTTATTGTATACCTTTTTTGTTCGGTTTGTCTAGATGAAAGAGGCCGCAAAGTGCTTGAAAAGCATTGAAAAAGCCTGAAAACAGGCTCTTTTTCTTTAACGTAATGAAATTGTAATAATAAGGGGAAAGCCTGCAAATTCAGGCTGTTTTACTCAGGAAAGCAGCTCATAGAGCTGCTCCGCCTCCTCTTTTCTTACATTTTCTCTAATATTGGTCACTTTTATTCTTATCTGGCGCTCGCCGAAGCCGATCTCAATCAGATCGCCAATTTTAATCTGGGCTCCCGGCTTGGCTTTTTTGCCATTGACTGACACTCTGCCGGCAGAGGCCATATCACTGGCGACGGTACGTCTTTTAATAATTCTCGCCACTTTCAAATATTTGTCTAATCTCATAGCGTCTCTTCCATCTCTTTGGCAATCTCCCACAGCTTGTCCAGTTGCTCTAAAGTCATCTGCTCAAGTTTTTGCCCCTTTTCCTTAGCCATTTTTTCAACTAGGGCAAATCTTTTAATGAATCTATCTGTACAGAGATTTAACGCGATTTCTGGTTCAACTTTTAAGAATCTGAGATAGTTCACCACCGAAAAAAGCAAATCACCTGCTTCCTTTTCAATTGCCCTTTGCCCCTCTGTGCTGCTCCATTCATTGGCTGCAATCTTTTCTCTCGCTTCTTCAATCTGCTCCTTGATTTCAGCCAGTTCCTCCAAAATCTTTGCCTCGGGCCCCTCCCTGTCCGGCCAGTCAAAACCTACATCGGCAGCCTTTTTTTGCACTTTATAGGCTCTGGTCAAAGCAGGGAAGGTTTTGGGCACAGCCTCTAAAACCTCTGTCTGATTTTGATGACCCTTTTCGATTTTTTTATTCTTCTCCCAGGTGGATAAAACCTGATCTGGGTCCAGGGCAATATCGTCAGCAAAAATATGTGTATGACGCGAGATCAGCTTGTGGGAGATAGCAGTTGTTATATCTTCAAAAGAAAATTCGCCGTTTTCTTTAGCAATCTGGGCATGAAAAACGACCTGCATGAGGACATCTCCCAACTCCTCCTTTAGGGCAAGAGGATCTTGAGCCAAAATTGCATCTACCGCTTCATAGGCTTCTTCAATCATATTGCGCTTGATACTGTAATGCGTCTGCACCCTGTCCCAGGGGCAGCCCTCGTCCGATCTGAGATACGCCATTATATCTAAAAGATCATCCATCTTATATTCCTGGGCCAGTAATTTCTCTATGCTGGCTTTTGCAAATTTAGCCGTCATTAAAATTCTCCTTGTAAAAGGCCAAGCTATTTACTTCACAGTATACCCTCATAACAGTATACCTATATACAGTATACGCTCGTAACAGCATCGGTTCACAAAAAATGGCTAAAATCTAAGCACTGTAGCTTGCCAAGGCAAAGGGCAAAAAACCCTTGCCCCTTTTGCCAATGCTCTGGAAAAGAGATAATTTTCAAGCGTATTCACTTGACCAAAATCTTGTATATTACGATAGAATGAAGTGTAATAAAATGGTTGAAACTCTTGTTATTGTTTTATCTTTGCTGGCAACTTGAGCAGATTAAAGAATGGAAAGACTAAAATTAAGGAGAAATAGAATGCCTGAAAAAATATTGATTGTTGGTGGTGTGGCTGGAGGTATGTCTACAGCTGCACGTGTGCGCAGACTTGATGAGGAGGCCAAGATTATTGTCTTTGAAAAAGGAGAAAATGTATCCTTTTCCAATTGCTGCCTGCCCTACCATTTAAGCGGCATGATCAGCCCCAGCGAAAAACTGATCTTATCTAATCCTCAAACTTTCAAAGCTTTCTATAATATCGATGCCAGAGTTAAAAATGAAGTTATCGGCATTGACAGAGCAAAAAAGGAAGTAGAAGTAAAAGATCTTAGAAGCGGGGAAATCTATCGTGAAGCCTATGACAAGCTTGTCTTGTCTCCCGGAGGAGAGGTGGTTATACCCCCCATTAAAGGACTGGATAAGATCCCCTACTTTACTGTCCGCGATGTTGAAGATGTCGATAGTTTAAATAAGTATCTGATTTCCACTCAAGCGAAGAATGTGGTCGTAATTGGCGGTGGCTTCATCGGTGTTGAAGCAGCAGAAAATCTCAAGATGGCCGGCTACGATGTGTCTTTGGTCGAACTGATGGATCAGGTGCTTATGACATTTGACTTTGATATGGTGCAGATCCTGCAAAAGGAAATGGTCGATCAGGGCATGAAGCTTTATCTCAAAGAAGCTGTTGACGCCTTTGAAGAGGGCCAAGTACTTTTAAGATCCGGTACCAAGCTAGCAGCCGATGCAGTAGTAATGGCCACAGGGGTCAGACCTTTATCTGATCTGGCTGAAAAAGCAGGTTTGGAGCTTGGCGCCAGAAAAGCCATCAAGGTCGATAATAATTATTTGACCTCCGATCCAGATATCTATGCCATCGGCGACGCCATTGAAGTTTACCATCGGCTGTCCGGCGAGATGGCGCCTTTAGCCCTGGCCGGTCCAGCTCTGAAGCAGGCCCGTTTCGTTGCTGATCATATCTATGGCAAATACACGATGAACACCGGCTATATAGGTTCTTCTTGTATCAAGGTCTTCGATTTCAATGGAGCAGCCACTGGCCTTACGGAATCCCTGATAAAAAAGAATAATCTTAATATCTCTTATGATTATGTCTATGTTACCCCCCAAGACTCTGTCGGTATCATGCCAGATGCTCAGCTTCAATATGTCAAGGTTATTTACGAGCTGCCCACCGGCAGGATACTGGGCGCTCAATGCATTGGCCGCGGTGATGTAGTCAAGCGCTGTGATGTTATTGCTGGCATGCTTAAGTTTAATCCCACCCTGGAAGACTTGAAAGATCTTGAGCTTTGCTATGCACCACCTTTTTCCATCAGCCGTGACTCTATTAATTTTGCCGGCTATGTCGGCCTCAATCTTTTGCACGGTGTCATCAAGCAAGTCCATGTCAATCAGGTCAGAGGCCTGGTTGAAAGCGGCGCCTATTTCCTAGATGTGCGGGAAAGAGCAGAATTTCACAGCTGCACAATCAAGCGAGCAGTTAACCTGCCTCTCTCAGAACTGCGTCAGCGGATGGATGAAGTGCCAAAAGATGTGCCGGTATACATTTACTGCCTCTCTTCACTGCGCTGCTATAACGCACTTTGCGCTCTGCAAAACAAGGGCTGGGACAATATTTACCTGATGGCAGGCTCGATGATTGGCTTATCCCGCTATGAATGGTTTGAAGATCAAAGGACAGGTAGAGATCCGATTGTGACCGGATATATTTTCCCCTGATTTGCGCTATTTCTGGCAATTGAATGCTAATTTGCAGCAAAACAAATTTTTACTAGACAGCTTCCGGGCTAAAAAACTGGAAGCTGTTATACTTTTAGATAATAAAAATTTTGTCGGGAGGATTATTAGATGAACGAGACTTTGAAATCAATTGCCGAGCGCTCAAGCACAAGAAATTTTTCTGCCACTGCTCTTTCTGCGGCTGAGATTGAATTCTTAAAAAAGGCCGCTCTGGCAGCACCGACTGCAGTTGATTCGCAAAATAACCGTTTTACCTTTACCTGCAGGGCAGATTTGATCGCCAAAGCAAATCAGCTTGTTATTTCTGCCATGGAAAGAGAAGGTGACCTGGCCATGCTCAAGCGCCTGAAAGAGCGCAAAGCCAGCAGCATATTCTACGGAGCTCCGCTTTTGATTGTTATTCATTCCCAAGATTCAAGATATGCCGATCTAGATGCTGGTATTGCTGTACAAAACCTTGCTCTGGCGGCACATGCACTTGGCCTTGGTTCTTGTATTAACGGCATGAGCAGAAGAGCCTTTGAACGCGAGCGAGCAGATAATCTTTGCCAGGAGTTTGGCTTTGCTGCTAAAGATAAGTTTCGCATCGCCATAGCCATAGGTCATATTGCCAGTACTAAAGCACCCCATGACTATGATCAAAGTCATATCATTGAAATCAAATAAATGGTGCTTGGAGATAAGATTATGACTGCTAAGTATCAGGATTATCAGGAAATTGCCACTTTTTTACAGGCGAGGCTGAAAAAGAGAGCCAAAATTGCCATTATTCTCGGAACCGCCCTAGGTGGGCTTGCCGCTGAGATTGAAGATGCAGTGACAATACCTTATCAGGATATTCCCTGCTTTTTAAGATCTACTGTCTCCTCCCATGCCGGCCTGCTAGTAGAAGGAAAACTCGCCAATGTAGATATCCTCTGCCTGTCAGGCCGTTTTCACTATTACGAGGGTTATTCCTATGCCGATTTAGCTCTGCCGATCCGAGTCTTAAAGCTTCTGGGCATCGAGACCTTGATTTTGACCAATGCCGCCGGGGCCATAAATCTAAACTATCGTCCGGGAGAACTGATGCTGATCAAAGATCATTTGAATCTGCTGGGCGCCTCTCCCAACAGAGGTGAAAATATTGAGGAATTGGGGCCCCGTTTTTTCGATATCTCCAGAATTTATGCTGACGATCTAAGGGCGCTTGTTAAAAGCAAGGCCAAGCAACTGGGCATTTGCCTGCACGAGGGTGTCTATTCATATGTTCACGGTCCCCACTTTGAAACTCCGGCGGAAATAAAGGCCTTGCGGCTGCTGGGGGCAGATGCTGTCGGCATGTCCACCGTGCCGGAAGTGCTGACTGCAGCCCATCTTGGCCTTAAAGTCCTCGCTATTTCAATGCTCTCCAATATGGCGGCAGGCATTCTGGCTGAGGATGCACCAATCTCTCAGGTGGAAGTTGTGGGCAAAGCTAGCACTCCTGCATTGATCTCCCTGATTAAGGCCGTTTTACCTGCTATTTGTAAATTATGAATTCATTTAATCCTGACAAACGTTATGATCAAGATCTTGCCTTTCTTTTGCGCTACGAAAATGTTGCCTGGTATGAAAAAGGAGAGGTAAGAATACTTGACCGCCGCGTTTATCCCAGAAAGGTCTTTGTCCGCTGCCAAAGTCATCAAGAGGTTGCCCAGGCCATCACAGATATGGTTACGCAGAGCGCAGGGCCATATACTGCTGCCAGCATGGGCATGGCACTGGCGGCTTTTGAATGCAAAGATCAAAAGGCAGCTCAGCAGTTAGATTATCTAAATCAGGCTGCTGCTCTTTTGGCCTCGGCCAGGCCCACTACAAAAGAAAGGCTAAAAAAGATTGTAACAGGCTCTCTAAAAGCTGCCGAAAGAGCAATTGCTGCTGGCAGGAAGGCTGAGACTGCCCTTTTTGATCATGCTGTCAGAAATATTCAGCAGCGTTATTTCATCATGAGTAAAGTCGCCAGTTATCTGGTAGATTTATTCCCGCTTCAGGCGAGAATACTGACACAATGCTTTGGCGAAACAATCGTTGGTACCATGCTGCGCGAAGCAAGCAAGAGAAATATTGAACTTGAACTTTTCATCCCCGAAACCAGACCATATCTGCAAGGGGCGAGACTTACTGCCTCGGTGGCAGTCGAGATGGATTTTCCCGCCACTGTCATCACCGACAATATGGTTGCTGCGGTAATAGAGAAGAAGAAAATCGATCTCTTTACCTCAGCTGCCGACAAGATCTGTCCTGACGGCAGGATTATTAATAAAGTGGGCAGCCTGCAGATGGCTATCGTCTGTTCCTATTTTAATATTCCTTATTATGTCACCGGCATCCCGGACCCTCCCGCCGCTTGCCAAGAGATTGTTATAGAAGAAAGAGATCCTCAGGAGGTCTTGCAATGCATGGGCCAAAGAACTGTCAAGGAAAAGGTCAAGGGCTATTATCCTGCCTTTGATATTACTGGCCCTTCCTTGATTAAAGCTATTGTCACCGACAGGGGCTTATTTGCAGCAAATGACCTAGGGCATTATTTTGCTTTAGATCCTGAGGCAAATTTTTATGGCTGATTTTTTCCATTTGCACAGATAAAAAGGCCGCCTGGCGTAAATCTTTTGCCAGGCGGTCTCATCTTTTTTGAACTTATTTTTCAATTTAATTGATTAGATTTAATCAGTTAGAAGTATTTTGTTGCCTTCAAGTTTTCTCAGAGCTGAGATCTCTTCCGTGACCTCGGCCACACCGAGATATTCGCCATCTTTGCCTCTTACCGCATAATAGCGAATGAGAATAAACATATCATCCTTTTGCAGCCAGAAGCTCTCCTCGTCCTTTTCTCCTGACTTAAAAGATTCTACCACCTCTAAAACCCTGTCCAGGCTCTTGGGCGGGTGGCAGTCCTCCACCAGGCGACCTATGATGGTTCTGGTGCGCGGGAACACGCGCTGCTTGCCTTCACTGAAGTACTGTACCTTATCGTCTTTATTGACATAGGTTATGTCGTGAGGCAGTGAATTCAGCATGGCCTCCAGCTCATAAGCGTTAAAATATCCGCTGGGCAGTTCAATATCGCTGGTTCCGGTGCGATGATTAAGCTCTTCTTCACCCTTGAGCCAAGCGGCGGCATCAGAAGGGCTTGCTCCTTCAACATCAGCGACAAAAACATAGCCAAACTGCGAACTCTCCGCAGCCACTACCCGCCAGTCTTCTTCCTTGAGACTGTCTAAGAGCATGGGCTTTAAGATTTCATTTTCTTTTTGAACCATGCCCAGCAGTTCAAACTCCAGCTCAGAAAAGAGTTCCTCATCCTTTATTTCTGCACTAACCTGCTCTTTTACTTTTTTGATCAAAGCTCTGATTTCATCATCTTTACCCCACATAACCTTGGGTGGTGCAGTAATATTATTGCGTTCCATATAGGGGAAGAACAGATTTTCCTTCCTGGCGTAATGGCGGTCTATTTTTTCAAGCTTGGCCAAAGCACTCAGATAGGATTTTTTATCTTCTTTTTCCAGAAAAGCTTTTTTGGCTGCAGCATATTCACCAGCCAAAAAGCGCTCCAGACCGTTATTTTCCTCATAAAAAATTGTCAAGGGATGCCCTTGCGGATAATCATCTGTCACGGGGCTAACACTGCCCTCGACAACTGCCGCATGGACATTGCAAAGGCTCAAGATCTCTTCTACCGGCGTCCCGCCCCTTATTAATTCGGCCTCGGCTGCGGCAATCTCACTGGCATCAACTGTGCCGAAACTGGCGGCAAATTCTGCCTTTACCTCATCAACTGAAGCTCCTTCGCTAAGCTTATGCAATATATTCTTAAGTGTCTCAACTTGCTCATTTTTGTCTGCCATAAAAAACTCCTTAAATGTTAATAGTTGCTTAGTGCTAACTTCATCATAACTAAGATGAAATCAAGATATAGATACATTTGTTCCCCTCTTTTTGCCTGAGGGGAAAAACCATGGATCAGACCCTCACTGGCGCTTTTTATTTCTCTCCTGTGTCAATTCATCCGCTCTTGCTTTTTTAATCCCTCAGTCAGACTATTTTTGTGGCATTTGCGACAGACATCCTGGGACAAAATAATGATATACTTGGCTAAGTGATTAGCTTTGGCTAACTTCTTGAAGGAGGGATTATGACATTAAAAGATTTGAAACCTGGTCAGTATGCCAGAATTTCTAAAGTTGGGGGCGATGGAGCTTTGCGCAGTCGCCTGATGGACATGGGCCTGACCCCCGGTACCGACTTAATCATGGAACAGCCGGCACCCAGTGGGGATCCGCTTTGCGTCCGTATTAGATCGTTTAATCTTTCCTTGCGCAAAGATGATGCCGCCAATATTGAAATTGAAGATATTTGCTACCCGGCATCTAGTTCCTGCGTCAACTGCATGGGCTGCGGACGTAAATCCAAACGTTTCGGCAGACGTATGAGAAGAAGAGGTAATCCGTGATAATTGCATTAATCGGCAACCAGAACAGCGGCAAAACAACCCTGTTTAATCAAATGACCGGCAGCAATCAAAAGGTCAGCAATTTCCCCGGTGTGACAGTGAGTAAAAAGGAAGCTTTGCTGAGAAGGCATGAAGACTTTACCATGGTTGACCTGCCGGGCATCTATTCACTTTCACCTTATTCGCCGGAAGAGCTTGTCACTCGAAATTTCTTGATTGATGACAAACCAGATGTCATCTTAAATGTAATCGATACCACTCAGATAGAGCGCTCACTTTACCTGGCAATCCAGCTAATTGAGATGGATATCCCCATGGTCATTGCTTTGAACATGATGGATGAGATCAGGGAGCAAGGAAGCCATGTTCACATCGAGGAACTGACCAAAAGGCTTGGTGTCCCTTTGATTCCTGTCAGCGCTGCCAAGAATGAGGGTGTGGCCGAATTAATTGACGAAGTTGTCAGAGTGGCCAAAGAAAAAATAAAACCTGCCAATCTAGACCTTTGTTCCGGTCCTGCCCACCGCTCCATCCATGCCATTATGTCTTTGATCGAAAATCATGCGGAATTGGCGGAACTATCTCCTCGTTATACGGCTACCAAGCTGGCTGAAAGAGATCCCCATATCCATGTACGCATTAAATTAAACGATAATGAAAAGGAAGCTGTTGAGCAGATTATTGTCCTGATGGAAAATGAGCTGGAAACAGATAATCTAGCAGCTCTGGCCAATATGCGCTACTGCTTTATTGATGAGACTGTTGCGGCTGCAATCCACAAGGGGCACGGCGGCAGCCATCTAACCCAGAGGCTAGACCGCATCCTCACCCATCGCTATGCCGCCCTGCCAATTTTCATTTTACTGATGGGCCTTGTATTTTGGATTTCCTTTAGCTTTGCCGGCACCTGGATGTCTGATCAGCTTGAAGATGGCGTGGCTTTACTGGGGGAATTTGTCGACAATGGCCTATCTTCAATTGGCTTTAATGAAATCTTACAATCTTTGATTGTCGACGGAATCCTGACCGGCGTAGGGTCAGTACTTTCCTTCTTGCCCCTGATAGCTTTGCTTTATCTTTTGCTGAGCATCTTGGAAGACAGCGGCTATATGGCCCGTGTCGCTTTTGTGATGGACAGCTGGATGAGACGGATCGGCGTTTCCGGTGCTGCTGTTGTGCCGATGATCATGGGTTTTGGCTGCACAGTACCGGCAATCATGGCCACCAGAACTTTGCCCAGTAAGCGCGATCGGCGGTTAGCCATCTATATGATCCCTTTCATGTCTTGCTCAGCCAAAGTACCTATCTACGGTGCCATCACAGCTGTCTTCTTCCCGCGCCACGCCGGCTTGGTCATGATGCTGCTTTATGGTTTCGGCATCTATCTGGCAATTATACTGGGGCTTGCCGTGCGCCAGCGCCCCAATGCTGGCGAGGCCGCTCCCTTTATCATGGAGCTTCCACCCTATCGTTTCCCTTCCGTTTTATCGGTGGCCCGCAATCTCTGGCAGAAGATCAGTAATTTCTTCCGTCAGGCAGTGACAATAATTATGGCGGTTACAGTTGTCATCTGGTTTTTAAGCCATTTCAACAGTCAGATGAATTTTGTCAGTTCTCCGGATGACAGTCTGCTGGCCTGGCTGGGATCGGCAATTGCACCTATCTTCAGCCCTATGAATCTCAATAACTGGAAAATTCCAGCTGCACTGATTTCTGGCTTTACAGCCAAAGAGGCCGTCATATCCACCTTGGCGGTGATGAGCGGTGCTACAATTGAAAATCTGGGGGCGACACTGGCGGCTTTGTTTACCACCTCATCCGCCATTGCCTTTCTCGTCTTTGTTTTGATCTACACTCCCTGTATGGCAGCGGTCAGTGTGGCCAAAACAGAATTAGGCAGCTGGCGCGACACCTCTGTTATGATCGTCTTCCAGCTGGTCAGTGCCTGGCTGATCGCCTATATCTCTTACAATGTTTCCTTGCTCTGGAGCAGATCGCTTTATCTGGGAATACTAGTAATCGTTGCAGCACTAATCCTGCCGGTACTGTTAAGCTATCGGGCCAGGCGAGTTAATAAGCGAGATACTATTAAAGCTTGATTTGCTGGAAATATCAATAATGATAATGCTTCAGCCTTCTGGTATTGATCCTGCCTCTTATTATCCAGAAGGCTGTTTGCTTGTTATAATTACTTTTTCTGGCAATTTCATTCTGACAGACGGGGCATTTAAGATTAGTGGGTAGGCTCGTTAAATCTATCTCTGACTCGATAATCCGGGGCAAAACCATTTTGATCAGATTCCCCTTGCCTGCTTTTTGGTAAATGGCGACAGCAGTCTTGCAGTTGGCGCATGAGACCTCCAATGGATAGCAGCTCTTCCTCTTTTTATGTGAAAAATTTTTATATTTCATTTTCCCCTTCTCTAAGCCAACAAGACTAAAGCTCAGATAGCCTAGCTTAGCACTGCTGTCATCTCTTGGAACCAGCAGCCCTCCTCATTTAGCACAGGACTCAATTTTCATTAGCAACTCTGATGATATGGCTTAAGCCTTCTTACTTCATCTTTTCTCAGGATTTTGACAATTATTAGGCCTCTCTTAAAGGGATCAAAAAAACTGCCTAGCGTTTGGAGTATATTATATTATAGTGAGTCTATAGTTTTGGGCCAAGATAGTTGCAGCCTATCAGCTGAATATATTGCCGCCCGGGGGAGCCGAAATGGAAAAGATTATTTATGATGTTGAGATCTTTGACCTGGTCAAGAGCTACAAAGAACTGGTGGCGCTCGATAATTTGAGTCTTTCTATCCGGCAGGGCGAAATATTCGGTCTTTTAGGACCCAATGGTTCCGGAAAATCCACTCTCATAAACTGCATCCTGGCCCTCTTAAAATATGATCAAGGTGAGGTGAAAATCTTTGGCCAGGAGATGAAGGCCAACTCTTATGAGATAAAAAGAGCCATCGGCTTGGTGCCGCAAGAAATATCCGTCTATGACGAATTGACAGTCTGGGAAAATATTGATTATTTTGCCGGTCTTTATCTGGAAGACAAAAAACTGCTCAAGCAGCGGGTAGCTGAAGCGATTGATTTTGTTCAGCTAAATGACTTCAGAGATTTTCGCCCGAAAAAGCTGTCCGGAGGTCTTTTGCGCAGGCTGAACCTTGCCTGCGGCATCGCTCATAAGCCTCGCCTTATCTTTCTCGATGAGCCTACTGTAGCAGTTGATCCGCAGAGCAGAAATCGCTTGTTGGAAGGGATAAAGCAATTACAGGCAGAAGGCTGCACAATAATTTACACGACCCACTATATGGAAGAGGCCGAGTATCTCTGCGATAGAATTGCAATTTTAGATCACGGCAAGGTGATAGCTTTAGGCAAGAGTGAGGAAATAATCTCCTTATCCAAGATTAGTGAGACGATTAAACTGGAGATCAATAATCTGCCGGAGGCAGTTTTAATCAAGATCGAGGCAGATCTGCAGCCAGATTTTATCCGTTACGAAGATCCCCTCTTGCAGCTGGCAATCAAGCAAGAAAACGGCAGTCTCTTTTCCCTCCTGGACATTTTGTCCAAAGCAGGTTTTACTCCTTTTGCTGTCCAGAGCAAAAAGCCAAATCTAAATGATGTTTTCCTTGAACTCACCGGTAAAGAGCTTAGAGACCATGACTAGTCATCTGCTAAAATACAGTTTTAAGACTTATTTGCAAAACAAGCTAAACCTTGTTTGGAATTTCATCTTCCCCTTTGCCTATATCGGCATCTTCTTTCTGGCGATGTTTTCTTTGTCCAGAGGGGACATGGTAAGCATTCGTCTGGCTATCGTGCTCCCTGAAGCAAAGCTTGAGGAAAGTATTGCTAGAATCGATGAACTGGAAAGTTTCTTTCTGGCTGCAGGAGGCAAAATCAGCAGCAGTGTTGAAGATAGCGACTCTTTGGCTCAAGAGCAAAAAAGTCTCATCATTTACCTCAAAGCCAAAGAAGAAGAAGCCATCAGATGGCTGAAAGAAGATAAGATTGATGCTCTGATACATGTGAGACCAGAACTAGAATACGTGGTAAAGCCCGGCAGGCCTCTGGCGGCAACAATTGCCAAAGAAATATTATCCGTATTCAACCGTCTGGATAAAATTGAGGATAAGGTAGGAGACCTCTATAAAAAAGGTTTAATACTTGTAGAAGGACAAGAATTTGCCCGCAGCAACTTTTTGGGCCTCGACAAAAGTCAACGACCAAAATCTATTGATCCGCAATTTATATATTTCATCGCTTCTTTGGCTTATGTGGCTTATTTCCCTATTGCCAGCGGTTTAGACGCAGTTGAAAGCATCGAGCCCGGCCAGTCGCTGGGAGCCAGAAGAAAGGCTGTTTCACCGCTTTCAAAGCAGAAACTCTTTTTGGCAGCTCTTTTGCCCCGCCTCTTTTCCCATCTCTTGCTGACTATTTTGCTTTACGCTTTCACACAGCTGCTGGGCATAGACTACGGCCCCCTGCATGGGCAGATTATTTTACTCCTGCTGCTGGGCACCACAGCTGCTGTCTTTACCGGAACTGTCATTGCAGCTTTGCTGCCCGCCAGGCAGGGCATAAGGCTTTCTTTAGCCATCGGGCTTCCCCTTCTTTTTGCTGTCGCCTCAGGAATGATGGCAAGCCCGGTGCACAGCCTGATCATGGAACATCTGCCCTGGTTACATAATTTTAATCCTCTCGGCCTGATTACAAACGGCCTCTATGCTTTGTCAGCTGGCGGCGATATAGCACGCTACAGTTTACAGATTAAACTGCTGGCAGCCTTTGACATCTTTTGCCTGTCATTGACCCTGATTGCAATCAGGAGGACTGTTTATGAATCTGTTTAAACTGTTCTTCAAGCTGGTTAAAAATTACCGCTACCTTGCCATCCCTCATCTCCTGGCCTTTGCCTTTCTCTTTGTCGCCCTTATCTTTGCTCCTGAAACAAATGAGCAGCTAGGCTTTTATGATTTGAAAATTGCTGTCTCAGACCAGGACAATACATTATTGTCCCGGCATTTAAAAGCCTATATTTTAGACCAGAGTCAGGAGGTTGCTTTTGCGGCTGAGGAAAAAAAGATTGAGGATATAATATTTGAAGGCCGGCTGGATTATGCGGCTGTAATTTTGCCCGGCTTTGAAAGCGAGATGAATTCCGGCAATCAATATGCTCTGTTAAAAATCTTTCCCAATCATGATGAAAGAATAAATCAGATAATTGACGCCAGAATTGAAAGCTATCTGGGCAGCTGGGACAGCTTCAGGGTTGCCTACGGCGGGGTTTTGCCAGCAGATAAGGCAAAAGAGACTTTGGAGGCCCTAGATGAGGTCATGTATGAAGAGATTTCCGGCAGTCAGCTGACCGATCAAGCCAGAGATAGCACGGCCAAAGCCAGTGTTTTATTGCGCTATCTTGACTATGTCTTAATTGGTCTGGCTCTGCAGATAGTGGGCCGGGCAGTTACTGTCATGGAACAGACGAAGCTAAAAAACAGGGATCTGATCAGCGGTACCAAGGAAAGGAAAAGAAGCAAAGATTTATTTTTCGCTTCCTTTGTCATTACTGCAATTTTCTGGTTTATACTGGCTTTTTCAATCGTTTTCATCGCCGATTTTTCAATCTTTGCTAACAAATATGTAATCTGGATGCTGCTTTCCAGCTTTGCTCATCTGATCGCTATTTCTGCGCTGGTCCTGCTTTTATGCCAGATCTTTCCCCATCAGGACTCTACTACCTTTCTGGGCACTTTTTTAAGTCTGGCACTGGCCTTTGGCACAGGAATCTTCGTGCCCCGAGAGCTAATCTGGCAACCTTTGCTTAAGTTTTTTTCCATCTCTCCCACTTACTGGAATGTCAGCAATCAATATATCTTAGAGGGAAGTATTTCCTTGGCCGAAGATTTAGGCAAGATAACAAGAAATATCGCTATCATGCTGTTGATGGCTTTAGTATATTTCCTGCTGACTATCTCTTTGAGAAAAAAACGTCTTGTTGCCAAACAATAAACAATCCTCCAGCAAAGACAGTAAAGAAAAAGACCGCCCCGGAGGACGGTCCTTACGCAAAACTTCCTGTATACAAAACGGGGCAATCCCCTATTAGATTTACAGCGGAGTTACGTTGACGGCTCTGGTCTTGCTGCTGTTCCGGGGATCCGGCTCAGTCTCATAAGACACGCGCTGACCTTCAGCCAGCGTTTTAAAGCCCTCGGTCTGGATTGCGGAGAAATGAACAAAAACATCCTCGCCGCCTTCATCATCAGAAATGAAGCCATAACCTTTTTCTGCATTGAACCATTTGATTGTACCGTTTTTCACCTAAGGTACCTCCTAGATATTTTGTATCTGCAAGAAAAAAGCTCCCGACCCGTGTGCAAAGACAAATCACATGCTTAAGGGACGTGAGCTTGCATTTCTGACAGAGTACAAGGTCAATTTAGCACGCAAGGATCATTAAGTCAACAATAAAATGCCTCTGATCTTCCTCTTATGAACTGCAAGTTAAACTGAAACGCAATTCTGTACTCTGTGTGTGGTTCCATC